>DCTK01000099.1 GCA_002329575.1 Sutterella sp. UBA1442
CGGTGCCGATAGCTACATGCGTGTCAAGCGCGCATTGGACGATCTTCGTGCCGGTAAAGGCGTGATGGTGGTCGACGATGAAGACCGAGAAAATGAAGGTGATTTGATCCTCTCGGCGCAATATCTCACTGAAGAGCAAATGGCACTTATGATTCGTGCCTGCTCTGGCATTGTCTGCGTTTGCCTTCGTGACGAAGATTGTCGTCGATTGGACCTGCCGCAAATGGNNCAGGGCACTGCATTTACCGTTTCCATTGAAGCCGCTGTCGGTTGCACGACTGGCGTTAGTGCCAAAGACCGTGTCACGACCATTAAGGCTGTCGCAAATCCTGAGGCCAAACCGACTGACCTTTTGCGCCCGGGTCACGTTTATCCCTTGCGTGCTCGTCCCAACGGCGTCTTAGAGCGTCGCGGTCATACAGAAGCAACGGTCGATTTAATGCGCTTGGCGGGACTTAATCCCACTGGCGTTCTTTGTGAACTGATGAATGATGACGGTACGATGGCTAAGTTGCCTCAAGTTTGTCGCTTTGCTGATGAACATAATCTTTGCGTCATTTCTGTCAACGATCTTGTCCTCTATCGACAAGCTTTCGACTGCTAATACTTTTTGAGTATTAACACCGACTTCTTCTACCTTTTATCTAGGAACTTACCCCGAGCACTGCCAATGATGCATGCTCGGGTTAGGGTCAAATACTCAGACTTAGGACTACAACGTATAGGCACCGAAGAGGAAATAGCGGATAATTGGGGCCATCAATGTTGTTCCAAGAGGTTCAAAGCCATGAAACGTCGTTCTCTTTTATCTTTATGCGTTTGTGCTATTGCGGCAGGTTCTTTACTAGCAGGTTGTTCTGACAGTGGAACTAAGAGTGGTGTGTTGAAGGTGGGAGCATCTCCCGTGCCACATGCCGACCTCTTAAAGTATGTACAACCGATGCTTGAAAAAGAGGGCGTGAAGCTGGAAGTCATTGAGTTTACGGACTATGTTCAGCCTAACATGGCCTTAGCTGATAAAGAGCTCGATGCTAACTTCTTCCAACACAAGCCCTACTTGGACAACTTCTGCGCAGAACGAAAACTCCAATTAGAAAGTCTTGTGCCCGTGCATATTGAACCCATGGGCGTATATTCTCGAAGCCACAAAACCATCGATGAATTGGGCGAAGGCATGAAAGTTGCCATTCCGAATGACCCGACAAACGGTGGTCGTGCATTAAAGATTTTGGCCGATGCAGGCTTTTTTGCCTTAAAGGATGGCGTTGGTGTTAACGGAACCCCCGCTGATATCACGGCCAATCCCAAGAAGTTGCAGATCATTGAAATGGAAGCTGCCGTCTTACCGCGCGCTTTAGAAGACGTAGACTATGCGGTAATTAACTCCAACTATGCTTTGGGCGTGTCGTTAAATCCCTCTAAGGACTCTTTATTTATTGAATCCAAAGATTCGCCTTATGCCAATATTGTCGCCGTACGTAAGGGCGATCGTCGTGAAGAGTTGCAAAAGCTGGCTCGTGTGTTGACTTCGCCTGAAGTCAAGAAATATATTGATGAGAAGTATCAAGGTGCAGTCGTACCGGCTTTCTAATTAATTTTTATACGAGCATCTGATGAAAAACCGAGCCTTTGAGCTCGGTTTTTCGATTGTGCTAAAGGTTAGAAACTGACGTGGTCAGGTTCAAGCCCTGAGAAAGCCGTAATAGGCAACGCATCAATGAGCGCAACGTCTTCAGCCGTTAGCTTAAAGTCAAAAATTTCTAGGTTTTCCTCTTGATGCTTAGCACTGAGCGATCGAGTGACGGGGATAACGTTATGCTCTAAGCACCAACGCAAGGCGATTTGCGCAGGCGACTTTTCATAGCGCTTGGCCATCTCGACAATTTGAGGAATGTCCAACACGGAACCATGGCCTAAAGGTGACCAGCCCAGAACCTTAATGTCATGTTGACGGCATAACTGGACGGTATTTTTTTGCATAAAGCCCGGATGGAACTCAATTTGGTTGACAGCCGGTTTGATATTGGCGCGAGCAAGAAAACTGACCAAGTGATGCATTTGGAAGTTGCTTACACCAATGGTTTTGACCAAACCCTCTTCATAGAGTCGTTCAAAAGCACGCCAAGTGCCGATATTAACGCTTTGCCAAGCAAGGGGATCGCCTTTGGTGTAGGGCCAGTGAATGAGATAAGCGTCCAGGTAGTCTAGTTGAAGCGTGCGAAGTGATTCTTCGGCAGCTCTCAAAACAGAATCGTAGCTACGATTAGCGGCCCAGCACTTCGACAAAACGAAAACCTCCTTGCGATGAAGTCCGCTTTGCACGATGGCACGTCCCACCGAGGCTTCATTTTCATAGATGGCAGCCGTATCAATGTAACGATAGCCCATCTGCAACGCGCTGACCAAGGACTGAACCAATTCTTCGGATTCAGGCAACTGCCAAGTGCCTAGCCCGAGTGAGGGGATCGTTAACCCATTATTGAGCTTTACCGTTGCAATCATATCGCGCCTCATCAACCAAATATTCACTGTCTTTTATTCTAGAGTCGAATAAATAATTCATATTTGCGCTAAACCAAACATTTCTCGACCAATGATTGAATTAGATCAAATCATTTAGAATTAGCGAATTGACATTTCTCTTAGTGCTTAATTTTGATGGACGCTCAATTTGACTACTTTTTGATTCTAGGCGCATGTGCTTTTGTTCTGGTCATTTGGCTAGTATGGCGTGCGCTTAAATCCGGCCATTCAAAAAACGACGGTTTGCGCTCAAAACCTTCTTATAAAGCATCCGCGAAAAAGAGTCGTTCATCAGGTCCTAGAGATCGAGTATCTGCAAGAGCGGGTAGTGCCGTCAGCAAGAATAAGATTCAAGAAGCTCAAGAGCCCCGTTTAACGACACTGTGCTTTACCGACGGCCGTCCTTATCCTTTTGCGGTTGCCAATCTGTCGTCCAATTTTTGGCTCCACAGCGATATGCCGGTCTTCTTACCTCAACGCCTTCAAGAGACGCTTGATCGTTATTTGCCCTTATCAGAGGATTGTCCGGCGCGCCTTTTTCATATGATTGATACTCCTCGCACCGGTCGCCCCATTGTTCTGCGTGGTTTTGATGAAAAGGGGAACGTTTGGCAAAAACCGCTTGTTGCTGGCTTAAATGGTGAAGACTTTTCCATTGAACCTTCGCCCAATTCATTAGTAAATGAGATCTCAGAAAAATTGCGGGCTTATTACAGAGCTCAGTTTCGAGTGCTAGAGGCTGCTGATCAAGCCGCTCTCATGGCCTTAGAAAATCATACCGAAAACTTATTGACAGCGCGTGTTAATGTATCGGCTCAAAAAGCATATCGAGCACTTCTTTTACAAGCGATTTTGTTCAATACGAATACTCTTTGTCACTTCCAACTCATTAATTGTTATTTTTCTCACTTTGAGTATTCGCCAACAAATACCTCTGAGCTGACGCTTTACCGACTGATTATTTCGCAAACTTTTGCTCAAACGCAAATGTTGCCATTTTTGCTTGTTTCGAATACAAAGTCTGGTGTCAAATGTTATAACGCCCTGAATTATTAGGATAAATCAAACTTTTTTCCCATTCTTTACAAATTCAATTTCAGAAATATTCATTAGAACTAAGGGTTTTCCCTGCCTTTTCAGTCGCATTAATCGCGACTACATTCACTTTAAGAGATTGAAACATTTTGTTTCTCGTCTCGCCATTCCGTGTGCAGAGTTGTTTATCTGCGTTGTTACGGCGCTCATCGACGACCGCTCACGAATAAAAAAATAAATTTGGAAAGGAGAATGCAATGGCAAAAACTAAATCCTCCATGATGGGATTGCCGATGCAAATGTTGATTGGTTTGGCATTGGGTATTGTCGTCGGTATGTTCGTCGACTCGAGCTTTGCTAACACCTATATCAAACCCTTCGGTGACTTGTTCATCCGCTTGATCCGTATGGTCGTTGTACCTTTGGTCTTTGCCACGTTGGTTGCCGGTGCCGCCGGTATTTCTGACGTGGGTAAGCTCGGTCGTGTGGCTATCAAAACGTTGGTCATCTTCTTGTTGACGTCTGCCGTTTCCGTGATTTTCGGTTTGGTTATCGCCAAGATGATTGACCCGGGTATCGGCATTACGTTGTCGACCGAAGGTTTGAAGGCCGCTCAAGTTAATGCTCCGAGCTTTGTGAAGACTTTGCTTGAAATCGTCCCGATTAACCCGATGGAAGCCTTTGCTAAGGGCTCCATCTTGCAAATCATCTTCTTCGCCATTCTGTTCGGCTTCTGCTTGAACTATATGGGTGAAAAGGGCAAGCCCGTTTATCACTTCTTTGACATCGTCGGCAACATCATGATCCGCATGACGCTAGTTGTGATGAACTACGCCCCGATCGGTGTGTTTGCTTTGATGGCTGCTGTTGTGGCTCAACACGGTTTGGCAGTATTGCTCCCGTTGATGAAGTTGATTATTGCCTCCTTCATCGCAACGGCTTTGCTCGTTATTGTGATCTACATCCCGCTTGTGATGTTTGTCATTCGTATTCCGGTCAGCACGTACTTCAAGGGCATCTTTGAACCGTGGTTGATCGCCTTTACGACTTGCTCGTCGGCCGCTGCTATGGCTGCCAACTTGTTGGCTTCCCGTCGCCTCGGTGCAACGAACTCCATCGCTTCCTTCGCAGTGCCTCTCGGTAACACCATCAACATGAACGGTACGGCCGTTTACATGGGTGTGACCGCTGTGTTTGCTGCTCAAATCTACGGTATTGACCTCTCGATTGGCGACCAAGTGATCGTCGTCTTGACGGGTGTGTTGGCTGCTGTCGGTACGGCCGGTGTGCCGGGTGCCGGTTTGATTATGTCGACCTTGGTCTTTACGCAAATCGGTTTGCCGCTCGAAGTGATCGCTTTGATCGCTGGTGTGGACCGTATCCTTGACATGATCCGTACGTCCATCAACGTCGTTGGTGACTCCACCACCGCTTTGATCGTCAGCCGTATGGAAGGCGAACTCGGTAGCGAACCCTTCGAAGAAGAAGCTCCAAAAGCCTAATCAGGCCATCGAGTTATCTTAGGATAACGCAGGAGGTGATGCTCAAAATAGCATCACCTCATTTCATTGGTAGTTTGAATTCGCTCAACCAGATCATCTGACCTACGCTCAGTAGATACTCAATATTTTTTGTCCCCAAACCTCTCAAATCAACGGTCAATCTCTTCAGATTTTTTGTTAATACCTAATTGAAGCGTGTAGAAAGCTTTTGTCGACCATTTCCGAAGGCATTCTTGTTCACACTTTTGCCCCGTAGTTGACTCAACACAATGTTGAGCATTATTTGCGAATTTACTATTCTTAAAGAAAATCGAGCCGGTTAAGCATTAACCGGCC
>DCTK01000015.1 GCA_002329575.1 Sutterella sp. UBA1442
TCGAATCCTCTCACCCCGACCAGAATTTTCAAAAGCGACTTTTTGCGAAGTCGCTTTTTCTTTTCATATAATTCGGAAATCCCCTTCTCTTTTACAAAGGTCTTCTATGTCGTGGATTGTCGGTCTGACCGGCGGTATCGGTTCCGGTAAAACTCAAGTTAGCAATACGTTTGCTTCGCTCGGTGTGCCCGTTATCGACACCGACCTGATCAGTCATGCCATCACGGCCCCCAACGGCCTTGCTATCAATGCAATTCGAGAAGCTTTTGGCAGTGCTTTGATTGATGCATCTGGCAAGCTCGATCGTGATAAGATGCGTGATTTGGTTTTCAATGATCCACAAGCGCGTAAAAAGCTGGAAGGGATTTTGCATCCGATCATCGCTGAAGTTACGATGGCCTCGGTTGCTCAACACGCCAAAGCGCCGTACGTCGTCATCGTAGTGCCGCTTTTAGCCGAAAGCCCTGCTTGGATTGAACGATGCAATCGCATCCTCGTTATCGATTGCGATGTTTCAACGCAAATTGAACGCGTCATGCAACGCTCCGGACTCAGCCGTGAGCAAGTCCTCAATATCATCGCATCACAAGCCACACGTGATGATCGTAAGGCTATTGCCAATGAAGTCATTGTCAATGAGTCAACGTTGGAAGCACTGACTCAACAAGTCACGCGCTTGCATGAGTACTACTTACGCTTGGCCGCTTCCAACTCTGCCAAGTAGGAGTTTTTCATGATCGTGAAGTGCCCGACCTGTAAAAAAGATGTTGAGTGGTCGCAGAATAACCCCTGGCGCCCGTTTTGTTCTGAGCGTTGCAAGTTAATTGACTTGGGCGAATGGGCAAGTGACAGTTACGTCATTCGTGGCAATTCCTACGCTCAAACGAACGAAACCGAAGCTGACAAGCTCGCCCAAAAGCTTTTCTCCTCCATTCCGGAAGAGAAAAAAGATAACGACAAGGCCTAAATTACTTCGACCCATCCATGGGCCCCGTGCTTTCTAAGGAGACGTTCGTCGTCAATTTTCACATTAGTGAGAAAAACCGGCACAGGATTATCAGCAAGCAATCGTGCCCAAGCACTTGATCCGACGCGAACATTTGCACTGGCATGAGCCCACAGTGCGCGACCGTCTGACGCTTTGTCCCAACTGGCTGGATCCGCTGGCACTGCAAGTCGCTCATGTTCAATGGAGTCCACTGACGTGAAGTCGTTTACCCAAACTCCATCAAACTGCTTCATCTTTTCAAGCTCTACCGTATCGTCACACCAAATTTCACTCACTCCCAGGGCTTTCAACTGCGGCTTGAGTGCGTCTAAATGATTGATTACGGCTGCAGACACAATAACGCCATCGAAATGTCGGTGAAGTTCCTCTTTTAACTTCTCAACGGCTTGGGCCGTCTTGAGATAAAGCCAGTGCTTGGGTAAAGACAGCCAGCGCGCAATCGGCTCACTGGCCTTCAATAAAGGTTCAGGCCATTGCCCGGGCGCAAAAAAACCAAACTTCTGACCTTCTAACGCACGAGGCTCTCCTTGCCAATCCCAAGAACGGGCAAAATGAAGCTTCACCGTTGCATGAGGATACGTATGCACGAGTGTTACCCAAGGCGCACAATTCTCAACTCTTAGCCCCAACTCCTCTTTGAGTTCACGTTGCACAGTTTGAGCAATGCTTTCTGCGCCTTCCATTTTGCCGCCGGGAAACTCCCACCATCCCGCAAACGGTTTTCCTTCTGGCCGAGATCCCAACAGGCACTCGCCTTTCTCATTGATTAATACAGCACAAGCGACAGGAACAATTGCAGTCATTTTTAACACTCAACAAAAATTTAAGGTGCGCGGCTTTCGCACACGCACCTCTGGTTTAGCCTTCAAATCCACCGATCAACATTAACCGATGTGACCGTGGCAATTTTTGAACTTCTTGCCGGAGCCGCACGGGCACAATGCATTGCGCGACACACCTCGCCAATCGATGTTATCGAGTTCAACACCGTAAGGAGAAGTTCCGGTAAAGGACAATTCACGCCCTTCGTCATCATGCACCACTTTATTTGCATTAGCGGCTCGAGCTTGAGCAAGAGCTGCCGCGCGAGCAGCACGAGCTTCTGCTTCTTCTCTGGCACGTTGTTGTTGAGCTTCGATTTCTTCACGCGTTTGGATATGAACGGTCATCAATACGCGCATGACGTTTTCACGCACTCGGTCAAGCAACGTTTCAAACATGGCAAAAGCTTCACGCTTATATTCTTGCTTAGGTTGCTTTTGAGCATAGCCGCGCAAATAAATACCTTGGCGAAGCGCATCCAACGCTGTGATATGTGCACGCCAAATATGGTCGAGCACTTGCAGCGTCACCTGACGAGAGAAGTCGTTCATCGCTTGCGGACCGGCCAATTCCACCTTCTCGGCATAGATGCGATCAGCTTCATCAATCAAGGCTTTCAACAAGTCTTCATCGGTTACACTGTTACTCTTTTCAAGCATGCCGGCAAAGTCAATGTCAATGCCCCATTCGCTCTTGAGCGTTTCGGTCATTGCAGGCAAGTCCCATTGCTCTTCGACCGTATCTTCAGGTACATGGGCGCGGAACAGGTCCGTAAAGAGGCCATGACGAAGATTGGTGATCATTTCCGACAAATCGGTGCTTTCAAGAATTTCGTTTCTTAAGCGATAGATTTCGCGGCGTTGATCATTTTGAACGTCGTCGAACTCAAGCAATTGCTTACGAATATCGTAGTTACGGCCTTCCACCTTTCGCTGGGCGCTTTCAATCATGCGCGTCAGCATATTGGATTCAATGGCCACACCCTCTTCAAGCTTTAATTTATCGGCAATGGCACGCATACGGTCACCACCGAAGATTCGCAACAAGGGATCTTCCATTGACAAGTAGAAGCAACTTGAACCCGGGTCCCCTTGGCGGCCGGCACGGCCGCGTAACTGGTTGTCAATGCGGCGAGACTCGTGACGCTCGCTACCGATAATGCGAAGGCCGCCAGCAGCAATCACCTTATCGTGCTCAACTTGCCATTGAGCCTTAAGCGTTTCAATCTTTTGAGCCTTTTCTTCATCGCTTAACGATTCATTTAAGCGAATTTCATCGACATGCTTATTGATGCCACCACCCAAAACAATGTCGGTACCGCGACCGGCCAT
>DCTK01000011.1:0-133 GCA_002329575.1 Sutterella sp. UBA1442
TTGCTTTGAGACTTAAGTTTTCAAACTGAAGATTGCCGTAATCAAATTCTTTAAAGCCGATGTCGGCGGCTTGTAACGATAACGTTCTTAAGTGTGCCTTGGGGTCACTTTGAGCGGCCTGTATACCGGCAGT
>DCTK01000011.1:167-2745 GCA_002329575.1 Sutterella sp. UBA1442
TTAAGATCAATGGCAAGACCGTCAACAGGCGGCATTTTGGTCTTCGTGTGACCGATGGCGATACTGCCACGTTGCGTTTGAAGACCATCGGGCGTGTCACGATACTGAACGTGAATGCCCAAGACGTTGTGCAAATTGAGCTTAAACTGCGCGTTGCATTGTTCGGCTGTTGCGCAAGGCGCAAGCTTAAAGTCCATCGGCCAAGTCTCGTCAGCAGCCTTATTCAATGGTGCCGGTAAATCCGAAGCCATGCCTTTCATGTCCCCGGTAACAGACACTCTCACGCCTTTGGCAATGTCGACCTGAGAGTCGAGTACTGAGGTACCTGAAACGTGGGTCAGGATTGATTCAACGACAGGAGAGTCCACAAGCCGTGCAATCGTTTGTGGCGTGGCCTGAGTCGATGCCTTAATGCGAATTAGTCCGGTTTCATCGGTATGAATGTTGGCCGTTGTCGGTGCGCCGTAGACTTGTCCGACAATGTTTTGCCCCCACAGGCCCTTTTCGGTGAATCGAACGGCACCGCTTACAGCTTCCAAGGGCGGCGCGCTACGAATTGCCAGAGCATTACCGGCCAATGACACAGTGCCTTCCACTTTGGTGTCTTTGGCTTTTGTGATCGGAATATCAAGCGTGAGCGTGAGATCGGCATCGCCCGAAGCCGTGGAGCCCTCGAAAGCTCCTCCGATCATGGCGGAGACGGGGCTAGCGTTGACCCAAGCGGCCATGGTTGAGAGCGGCGCTTTGCTTTTTCCTTCAATGTGAAGCGGAACGCCCGGAGCTGCATAACTCGGAATTTGGGCGACGACATCGGTGATGGTCGCTCCCATGGAGGTGGCGCTTTGAGCACGAATGTCCATCGACATACCGTCAAAAACCATCGTACCGTTGATTTTTTCAATGATAGGCCACGTTACATCAGACTTGCCTCGGAAGGCTTCGGGCATGTAATCCAAGCGCACGTTTTCAGCATTGCCCGTAATACGGAAAACGTAAGAGGGATCGGTGCTCTTGTGGAAAGGGAATTCCTTGAGCGGACCGTAAAGATCCACTTTTCCGTTGGTGGCAATGCCATCGGTGAGCGCGTACTTTAACCAATCGTTTGTCCCTTTGCCGCCTGCGACAATCGGAATAAAGAGATGGGCGCTGGACGCTCTTAAGTAGTGCAAATCGCCGCGAACTTCGAGCGTGCCCGGGCCACCCGTGTCAGTCCAAGCGCCGTGTACTAGAGCGGAAGCGTCATGGTTGGCCACGGCGAGCTCCTTAACCGTAAAGGTCAGCATCGGCTCCATGACCCACTCAGCACTCATCGTCAAAGTATCCAGCGCAATATCTTTTTCAAAGAAAATGCCGGGGAAGCTTAAAACGGCAGATTTTGAATTCAGCGTCAAGGTCCCGCCCTTATTATCGGCGGTGATTCGGCCGGTGATATTTTTAAAGCCCGGGCGATTGATGGGAACCTC
The DNA here is from genome assembly GCA_002329575.1 of Sutterella sp. UBA1442. Taxonomy (GTDB): domain Bacteria; phylum Pseudomonadota; class Gammaproteobacteria; order Burkholderiales; family Burkholderiaceae_F; genus Aphodousia. The sequence continues at coordinate 1,631 of DCTK01000011.1, forward strand.
ATCGTTTGCTGCATGATCCTGGATGCTTACACCCGTAAAGTCAGCCTCAACAGAGAAGTCGGTCGGTTGTGTAATAGGGCCGCTCCAAGTGCTCTCAAAGTGTTCAACCAAGCCCTCTGCACCTAGGTCTCTGATGGCGTTAAGAGCATTTTCGGGAATGGGCAATTGCAGGCCGAGCGTCGAGAGGCTTTGTAAATCAAAAAACTCAATGTTGAATTCTCCGTCGTGGAGATTGCCGTCACGGAAGCGAGCCGTCAGCTTGGAGTTCCCAAAAAATTGTGGCAAGGCACCTCGTGCCTGTATCAACATATCCTTTGTTTCAAAAACAAGCTTGTCTCCGTCGAGCGTCTCTTGAATACGTCCTTGAAGCGATTCAAAGTTAACAAAACGACCTTCGGGAGAAAAACGTAAATGGACATCATTGAGCGCAATATCTGCAGTTAAAGACACTAATCGCAGATTTTTAAAATTTAACCAAATGTCTGTTTGTCCTCGTCCGTCGTGAATGAAGTGATCAAGACTGATGCGACGGGCGATACGGGCGAAATTGATGTCAGGCACCGATGCATAAACGGTACCGTAGAGTTTCTCGAGTCGATTCTTGCCGCCAAAAAGACTTTCTCTAACCGTGGCTCGCACATCCACAGGGGTTTTGTTTTGCCCCATTAAAGAAGCCTGAAAGCCCATTTTCCAAGCAATCATGTAGCGGTGCAATACAAAATTGGCTCCGGTCAATTGCACGGGGCGAGGACGAGCCTCGCGTAAATCCGTATAGGAGAATCGGCCGTTGACAATTTGCAGGTGTTTTTGCGCTAAAAGCCAATCAAGGAAGCGATCAATGGCAGCGGCTCGAGAGCCGGCCGGAGGTGAAGACTGCGATTGTTGGAATAAAAAGCCTGCGATATTAAAGGACGAATCATCAAGTCGTTCAATATTGAGTTCCGGGTCGTGAATGATGAGTTTGGAGAAAGTGGGGCTAAGTTTATAGACCGTTTCAAAAGAAAAACTCGCTTCGACCTTGGGTAAGGTCAGAGAGGCTTCACCGCCGGGGCGAGAAATAGTGACTTGAGTGAGCGTAATGCGGGGGCGCAATCCATCCCAATCCGCTTTAATAG
>DCTK01000066.1 GCA_002329575.1 Sutterella sp. UBA1442
TTAAATCGAGAATATATGGCATTGCCACCAACATCAATAAAATCAAGATCTAAGTCTTGTTTGAGGACAATCTCGACATTGTCACGTAAGTTGATAGATGAAGATTTACCAGCTAAGAAAATATAGTTACCGTCGTCCTTTCCAACCTCTGTTCCTTCAAATACAGCATCTGCAAAAATTGAAGTATTTCCATTAATTGTCAAGTTTCCACTTTCGACTTTTACGACATATGATTCCCACTCTAAGTAGGGTTTGATATCAATAGTGACACTATCGTACGATACGTCGTTGTTGTTGTTTACGGAAATTAATGGATTGCGCATCAAATGAATTGGTTCGTTCTTTACTTCAGTGAAAGCTTCAGCAGACACATTTGGAGAAGTCATCGCAGATAGTGCGAGAGCAATTGAATTGATAAGGACTAACTTCTTGAAATAATGGTTGATTTTATGGGGGGGGCTAGTGGTTTCATTTTTAACCCTCTACTAATAACGTAAAAAAATTATTTAGAAAGAGATTATCTTCTCATATATAGAAGATTTTCACAAGATGTTTAGTGGAATGGCAAATTGGTAGCGTCTTAAAATGATGCTATGCGACTAATTTAGATAAACTTGAGCGCTTGGTTAAAGTCATTCAATCGATAATCAGCTAGTCGATTGAGTTCATCACGGTCATCATCGGAATATTGATCATAAATAACGGCGCACTCAATGCCTGCTGCATGAGCGGCCTGAGCACCGACAAGAGAATCCTCAAAAATCAAACATTCCTGCGGCGTAACGTTAAATTCACGCATCAGTCTAATATGAATTGCAGGGTCAGGTTTAATGCGTTCGGCATCGTTTCTGGAGTAGACGACCTCAAACATCTCATCAAAAGGCGCCTTCTCAAGGAGGTGACGGTTTTTGGTTCGATAGATTTCGATATTTTTTCCCCGTGTGGTACTGGCTACGGCAAGTTTTAGCCCACGAGCTTTCAGCGCTTTTAAAAATTCAGGAGCAGCGGGTTTATAGTCGACGCGGTTAGTGAGGAAATCGTCAGCAATGCGGTACCGCTCATCGTACAAAGACTGAGCATCGAGAGTTGCTGCATAGTGCGCTTTTAAGTATTCGCAGTAGGCGATGTAGGGGTGTGGATCCTGAGCGTTATTAATAATGCGGTCTCGCTCTGTTTGAATTGTTTTTAGGTCCGGAGCGGGTTTGGTGCCAAAGGTTGAGATGATTTCTCGATCAATCTCGTTCCAAAGACCGACCGTGTCAAGAAGTGTGCCGTCTAAATCAAAAATAACGAGTTTTTTGCCTTCTAACATCATTTGAGTACCGGGGTTAAGACTTGCATGAGTTCTTTTTCAATGGCCACTGTCGTTGCAATGTCGCGCAACGCTTCACCGTCAATCATAAAGACGTCTTCGACTCGTTCGCCCATTGTCATGATTTTGGCCGTTTGAAGATTCACGCCATAACGGTTAAGCACTTTGGCAATATCGTAAAGTAGGCCGATTCTGTCCATACAGGTCACGGACAGAATATGGTTGCGCCCGGATTCATCAGCCTCAATATTGACAATCGGCTGAATCGGGAAGTGACGCGAGCGTCTGGAAAGGCGCCCCACTTTGGTTTTGGGAAGCTCGGGCGGATTTTTAAGCCACTCGGTCAACTCTTCTTTTACGGTTTGAGCAAGTTCATTGAGATCTCGCCCGCCGTTGTCACTCACACCGAAGGTGTCAATCGCCTTTTTGTCTCGGGACGTGTAGATACGAGCGTCCATCACGGAGAAGCGACTCTTTTGAAGGTAGCCCAAAATGCTCGTAAAGAGTCCCTGGCGGTCGGGGGTGTAGACGAGAATCTCAAGGCCAGCCTCTTGCGGCAACACTCGCGTTGCCACATAAGGTTCATCGGTGGGAAATACTTTGGCAATCTCGATAGTTTGCCACGCGATGCTTTCTGCCGTATGGCGCAGGAAGTATTGAATGGACAGTGTTGCCCAGAGCTTTTTAAGCGTCTCGGCAGACACACAGGCTTCTAAGATCAGTGCTTGCGCTTCACTTTGGCGCGTTAAAAGCATGTCGGCGGGGGCAAGCGACTTGTCTCTGACCAAGGGTAAGGTTTGCCAGTAGAGATCTTGCAAAAGCTGACTCTTCCAGTGTGTCCACACTTTGGGACCCGTAGCACGGATGTCGCAGACCGTTAATAGGAACAGGGCATTTAAGCGTTCTTCGGTTTGCACCACTTTGGCAAAGCGTTCAACAACAGTCGGATTGGAGATGTCTTGCTTTTGGGCAACAAGACTCATCGTGAGATGCTCGCGAACTAAGAATGCCAAAAAGTCTGTCGTTTCACGATCCAAGTCGAATCGGCGGCAAAAGTCTCGTACGATGTCTTCCCCAATGATTTCATGATGACCGCCTTGGCCCTTGCCGATGTCATGGAAAAGGGCTGCAAGAACCAAACGCCAGTTGTTCGGAATCGTTTGCATGATGCGGGTGCAAATCGGGTATTCGTGAGCGTATTCGCTTCGGGTGAAGTAGCGCAGATTTCTTACGACACGCATCGTGTGCTGATCGACGGTGTAGGCGTGGAAAAGGTCGTGTTGCATCTGACCTTCAATGCGACGAAATTCTGGTAAGAACAGTCCCAGAATGCCCCATTGGTTAAGGTCTAAAAGAGCATGCGAGACACCGTGCGGCATCTTGATAATTTGCATGAAAACGCTTTTATTGCGAGCATCTTCACGGTATTCACGGTTAATGAGTTTTTCCGAGCGCATGAGCGCACGCAAGAGGCTTACACCTAAACGCTTCAGTGCCGCAGAGCTTTCTAATACGTAAAAAGCTCGCAAGAGCGCATTGGGATCATCGACAATGGCGTCTTCGTGTGTGATATCGAGCGTATAGCCGCGCGCAATGAAGGTGGAATCAATGATCGTTTCTTTAACACTGCCTTCATCAAAGAGATGGTCTTCGAGCAGTTGCAAAAAGATATCCGTTAATTGTCTGACGGCTTTGGCTGTCAGATAGTAGCGCTTCATGAGCGCTTCTTCGGCAAGGAGCAGTTTTGTTTTCTTGTAGCCAGCCGCCTCTGCCAGAGGGCGCTGAAGATCGAAAATCAATCGGTCTTCGTGGCGTTTAGCGATTAAGTGTAAAGTGATGCGAATGGAGCTTAAGGCTCGGTAGACTTCTTTGAGTTTGTATGCCTCGTCAAGCGTGACAGTGCCTGCGGCAAACATCTCATCGGCGGTGGCACCGAGCCCTGCCGCATGCGAGCACCAAAAAAGCACATGCAAATCGCGCAAGCCCCCGGGGCTTTCTTTCACATTGGGCTCAAGCGCATAGGGGGTATCTTCATGGCGTTGATGGCGTTGACGCATCTCAAGCGCCTTGGCTCGGAAAAACTCTGCCGCATCCAATTCATTGAAAAATGCTTTTTGCAGTTCGGCAAATAGCAGTCCGTTACCCGTAATGAGTCGAGCCTCGAGAATGGCGGTTTGTACCGTAATGTCTTTTTGAGCTTCGGAAAGTGCAGAGTCCAATGTTCGGACGCTGTGACCGACCGTTAGTCCTAAGTCCCAGAGCGCAGTCACGAAGCGCTCAATGGTTTCGGTTTGTGCTTCATCGGGTGCTTGGTCGGTAAGCACCATCACATCGATGTCAGAAAAGGGGAAGAGCTCTTTTCGGCCGTAACCGCCGACGGCCACGATTGCCCATTCGGGGCTCAATGATAAAGCAGCTGCCATGGACTTCACGGCCGCATCAACTGCTGCCGTGTGTCCCATGAGGTAAGTGCCCACGCGGGCGTTTTCTAAAAACGCCTCACCCAACACCTGTCGTTGTTTTTTATAGCGTTCGATGATTTCCTGCATGGTGCACCGGTTTTCTATTAAAGCGTTACTTTATCTTTCACAAAATCAGGTAGCGCCGGATAGCCTTCCGATAAGGTTAAGACTTCATAACCGTTCTCGGTGACTAAAACCGTGTGTTCCCATTGAGCCGAGAGACTGCGGTCAACGGTGACCACGGTCCAGCCGTCGGAGAGTTCGGTGATGTGGCGGCGACCGGCGTTGAGCATCGGTTCAACGGTGAAAATCATGCCCGGTTGCAAGATGATGCGATTGTCACCCGTGTCATAGTGGCACACGAAAGGATCTTCGTGGAAGTTGCGACCGATGCCGTGGCCGCCGTACTCGTGGACTACGGATAAGCCTTCGGCGCGAGCCACGCGCTCGCAGGCAATACCCACAGCGTTAAGCGGTTTGCCCGGCGCAATGGCATCAATGCCTCGCCACATGCACTCGTAAGTCGCATCCACGAGATGTTTGGCGGCAACCGAAACTTTATTGCCGACCGTAAACATTCGGCTCGTGTCACCATAGTAGCCGTTAAGAATCACCGTGACGTCAATATTAAGAATGTCGCCCTTTTTTAACGTTTTTTCACTCGGAATACCGTGGCAGACCACGTGATTAATCGAGATGCAGGTGGCGCCGGGGTAGGGGGTGAAGCCCTTGGGGGCGTAACCCAAACAGGCAGAGACGGCACCGTTGGCCACGATAAACTCATTCATCTTTTGGTCCAGGTCAATCGTTTTGGCGCCTGCGACAACAAAAGGCGTAATGTAATCAAGTACTTGACTTGCCAGCCGGCAAGCTTTTCTCATTCCTTCGATTTCTTCGGGTGTTTTAATTGTGATAGCCATAATAAGTTGCGAAAAATCTTGAAAATTTTTGCGATTTTAAAAAGAATTTCGCATATAATAGCGAGCTGAAAGAAAAAAGGCACTGTTAGCGTCAATTTTTTCGAATCCGAATGCAGGGCAAAGTTTCCCGACTGCATATCGGATTTTTATTGTTTTCGGGAAACAAATAGCGCAGGGCATCATCTTAGGTTGTTCGGCATCGTGTTGATAATCCGAGATTTTCTTGGATCGGCCGGTCGAATCGTGGTGCACTGTCAGACTAAAACCTTAGAAGGAAAATTACCATGGTTAGCATGCGCGAAATGCTCGAAGCCGGTTGCCACTTCGGCCACCAAACCCGTTTCTGGAACCCGAAGATGGGTCAATACATCTTTGGTGCCCGCAACAAGATTCACATCATCAACCTCGAAAAGACGGTTGTGAAGTTTGAAGAAGCGGTGAAGTTTGCCCGTCAATTGTCCGCCAAGGGCGGCAAGATTTTGTTCGTTGACTCCAAGCGCGGTGGTCGTGAGACGATCGTTGCCGAAGCTCAACGCGCCGGTTGCTGCTACGTTGACCAACGCTGGTTGGGCGGTACGCTCACCAACTTCAAGACCGTCAAGCGCACGATCAAGCGTTTGAAGGACATGGAAGCCACGATCGCCGAAGGCGGCTTGGAAAAGATGACCAAGAAGGAAGCTCTCGACTACACGCGTGAAGCTGAGAAGTTGAACCGCTCCATCGGTGGCATCAAGGAAATGACGAGCTTGCCCGATGCCTTGTTCGTGGTCGACGTCGGCTACCACAAGATCGCCATCCAGGAAGCCAACAAGTTGGGCATCCCTGTGATCGGTGTGGTTGACACCAACTGCAGCCCGCTCGGTATCGATTATGTTATCCCGGGCAACGATGACTCGGCCAAGGCCGTTGCCATCTACGCCGGTGGCATTGCCGATGCCATCATCGCCGGTCGCCAAGAAAGTGAAGAAAGCTTGAAAGAAGCCGCCGGTGAAGAAGAATTCGTCGAAGTTGCCGAAGAAGCTTAATTCTTAGCGATTTCTCGTGTTTTTCTCAGGGGCACGGTTTTCTAAAAAGTAAGCTGTGCCCCTTCTTAAATTTTGAAACCAAACTCTATTTGGAGATTTTCATGGCCGTTATTACTGCCGCAATGGTTAAAGAATTGCGCGTCAAGACCGACGCTCCGATGATGGAATGCAAAAAGGCATTGACCGAAGCCGATGGCGACATGGCTCGCGCTGAGGAAATTTTGCGCGTCAAGCTCGGCAACAAGGCTAGCAAGGCTGCTACGCGTATCGCCGCTGAAGGTGTCGTGAGCATCTACATCGCCGAAGACGGCAAGACGGGTGCGATTTTCGAAGTCAACTCCGAAACCGACTTTGTGGCGAAGAACCCCGAATTCCAACAAATGGCTGCTGATGCTGCTCGCTTAGTGGCTGAAAACAATCCTGCTGACATCGCTGCATTGTCCGCTATCGACTGCGGCGGTCAAACGCTCGAAGCTGTTCGTACGGCTTTGGTCGGCAAGATCGGTGAAAACATGACCTTCCGTCGCTTCCAACGCTTCGAAGCTCAAGGCAAGTTGCACCAATACATCCACGGTGGCTCCAAGATCGGCGTGTTGATCGACATGGTGGGTGGCTCCGATGAACTCGGCCACGAAATCGCCATGCACATCGCCGCTATGAAGCCGAAGGCCTTGGATGCTTCCGGCGTTGCTCCGGAATTGTTGGCTACCGAACGCCGTGTGGCTATCGAAAAGGCTCGCGAAGCCGGCAAGCCCGAAGCCATGCTCGAACGCATTGCCGAAGGTACGGTTCAAAAGTACTTGAAGGAAGTTACGCTCTTGTCTCAACCGTTCGTTAAGGACGACAAGAAGAGCGTGGGCGAACTCTTGAAGCAAAACGGTGCTACGGTTTCTTCTTTCGTGCTCTACGTCGTGGGCGAAGGCATCGAGAAGAAGCAAAGCGACTTTGCTGCTGAAGTGGCCGAACAAATGGCTGCTGCTCAAAAGGCCTAATAGCCAAACCGCTGAGTGCGAATCATTCGCACTCTGGTAACAAAAGGCAGTGTGAACTTTTATGTTTACACTGCTTTTTTGTTACTCTGTCTAATCTGAATTTACGGCCGGTCGCGATCAAGTTGAAGCAGTGGGCGGTTTGGGTCGTGCCCGAATCGATACCACGCGCGGCAAGCTCTCCTACATCCATGCTTCAGCTACCGACGGTCGCTATATCTTTACCGCCACGGTGCCTGATAACAAAAATAAGACGAAGTTCGTGATCTCCAAGGCCTTGATGGCAGACTGGACCTTGTCGGGCGAATTTGAACCGGTAGCCGAGGCTCTTAAGGATGGCCGCAAGCTCGGTGAACTCTATGTCACGGGTATGGTCTACGAAAACGGCAAGCTTTATGCTGTCTCGAAGAACTTCAACACGTTAATCGTTATTGACATCGCGCCCGAGAGCATCGAAGCGGCTTACGGACTGCCGACTGAATTGACCGACATCCGCGGCTTAGTCAAGAAGGGCAATACGTTTGAGGTGGTCGATCACAACCGTATCGTGACCTTGCAAATGAACTAATTTGCATCAACTTTCTCAATTGAGAGATATCTTTCAATTGAGTCTTAAAAGCGCGTCGGGGAGAGATCCTTGGCGCGTTTTGCTTTCAGTGTAGGGAAAAATCACAATTTTCCACACGCTTGTCATCGCTTTCCTTTAGAATTGTGGAAAATCGCGCGTAGTGCTCGTGACGGTTCGTTCGGTTGTGCCCGTAAGGTTAATCTCGACGGGTACGGTTTTGTGCGGCCATCGGAGACGGAAGTTTGCGCGACTATTCACGTCAAATCCAATGGGAGTGGTGAGAATGACTGAACAAACGCCGGTGAAATACAAGCGAGTGCTCTTGAAGCTCTCCGGAGAATCGTTGATGGGTCCTGATGCTTTCGGGATTAACCGCGAGACGATTCAATCAACGGTTGAAGATATCAAAGAAGCCTATGAGATGGGCGTTCAAATCGGTATCGTGGTGGGCGGCGGCAATATTTTCCGTGGAGTTGCCCTTGGTTCGACCGGGATGGAACGCACGCAGGGCGACCACATGGGGATGCTCGCCACCCTCATGAATGCATTGGCGTTGCAAGATGCATTGCGTAAAAACGGCGTGGAAACACGCGTACAAAGCGCTTTGAATATTGAACGCATTGCCGAGTCTTATATTCGTGGTAAGGCACTTCGCCATTTGGAAAAGGGCCGCATTGTGATTTTTGCTGCCGGCACCGGTAATCCTTATTTCACCACCGATACGACCGCAGCACTTCGCGGAGCAGAAATCGGTGCAGAAGTGGTCTTAAAGGCCACGATGGTCAACGGCATTTATTCGGCTGATCCTAAGAAAGATCCCAACGCCACGTTCTACAAGTCGATCACTTTCGATGAAGTCATCAAGCGTGACCTCAAGGTGATGGACGCCACTGCGTTTGCTCTGTGTCGTGAACAAAATCTCCCCATCAAGGTCTTTAACATCCGTAACAAGGGTTNNATCTCCCCATCAAGGTCTTTAATATCCGCAATAAGGGCTCCATTGCCCGTGTTTGCCGCGGAGAAGAAGAAGGTACCTTGGTGTACAACCCTTAACATACCATTGACGATTGGAGTTTTTTATGTCAATCAGTGAAATTCAAAAGCAAACTGAATATAAGATGAACCGTACGGTTGAAACCTTGCGTGAAGACTTCCAAGGTATCCGTACTGGTCGTGCTTCCACGGGTTTGCTCGATCACGTGATGGTGGACTACTACGGCACCATGACCCCGATTAATCAAGTTGCTCAAGTGGGCGTGGCCGATGCCCGTACGTTGACGGTTCAACCGTGGGAAAAGAACATGGTGGCCGTGGTGGAAAAGGCCATTCGTATGTCTGATTTGGGTTTGAATCCTGCTACGAGCGGTATGTTGATCCGCATTCCGTTGCCGCCCTTGACCGAAGAACGTCGTCGTGAATTGACCAAAGTGGTCCGTCACATCGGTGAAGAAGCCAAGGTTGCCGTGCGCAATTTGCGTCGTGATGCCAACGAACAAATCAAAAAGCTCACGAAGGCTAAGGAAATTTCGGAAGACGATGAAAGCCGTGCCGAAAAGGAAATCCAAAAGTTGACCGACAACTATGTCGCTGCAATTGATAAGTGCGTTGCAGAAAAAGAAAAAGAAGTGATGACGGTTTAACTTCTGATGAGCACTTCAGTTTCTATGAAAAAAACTGAATCGGGCAGCGTGGCGGTCCCCCGTCACGTTGCCATTATTATGGACGGAAATGGCCGATGGGCCGAGCGTCGTTTTATGCCTCGGGCTGAAGGCCATAGACGCGGTGTGCAGACCGTGCGTCGCGTCATTGAAGCAGCCGCTGCTGCTGGCATTGAATACCTGACGCTTTTTGCTTTCAGTAGTGAAAATTGGCGACGTCCGGCCGACGAGGTCTCCGCTCTCATGCGTTTATTTGCCACGGCCTTAAAACGTGAAGCCGAGGCGATGCGTGAGCATGGGGTAAGACTGCGTGTCGCGGGTGACTTGTCCGCTTTTTCCGACGAAATTCGAACCAGTATTGCCGCTAGCGAAGCTCTAACCGAGCACTGCGACAAGATGGTATTGACCATTTGTGCTAACTACGGTGGTCGATGGGATGTGGTTGAAGCCTTTCGCAAGGTGCTTAAAAACCATCCTGAGGTGGCCTCTGATCCGTCGTTAATCACCGAATCGATGATTAGTAACAATCTGGCGTTTGACTGGGCACCTGAAGTGGATTTGATGATTCGTACCGGTGGTGAGCAACGAATCAGTAACTTTATTTTGTGGCAGGCCGCTTATGCCGAGCTTTTTGTCTCTCAGGCGGNNCTTTTGACGCCGCTGACCTTCAGGCCGCTTTACAATGGTACCAAGGTCGGGAACGGCGCTTCGGCATGACGGGCCGACAAATCAAAGGACTTGACGAGAAGTAAAGTAGGAGAGAAGTGATGCTTAAGCAGCGTGTCATTACGGCAATTATCCTTTTGGCTGTTTTGATTGCCTCGTACTTGGCAGGCCCTGTGGTATTTGCCGGCGTGATGGCGATTGGTTTTGGGCTGGCGCAATGGGAATGGCTCCGTTTGGCGGGCTTATCCAATATGGTAAGCGGCGCTGTGGCATTAATCGTCACAGGCTCAAGCGCCCTTTTAGCCTTTTTGGTCTATCAAGACATCCAAGTTCTCTCGCAAGCGGCTAGCCAATACCAAGTTCTCTACGCCAATCTCTCTACTCTCTTTGTTTTGTATCTTGCCGTGATCGCACTTCTGTGGGTCGGCATTGCCATCCAAGTGTTTTTTGCACGTCATTCGGGCATGAAGGTGGCTCGTCCCATCGTTGGCGTGACGGCCGTTTTCTTTGCTCCGGCTGCTTGGTTAAGCTTCGTGGCCATGTATGGTGCCTTGGGCATCACGATGGTGATCTCGCTATTGATGATCGTGTGGGTGGCCGATATCATGGCGTACTTCACCGGTATGGCATTTGGGAAAAACCGTATGGCCCCTGCCATCAGCCCGAAAAAGAGCTGGGAAGGTGTCGCTGGTGGCATGCTAAGTGTGATTCTCTTGGGCCTTCTTGCCTATTGGATTGCGCCTGATGTGCAAACCGTGCCTTCGGTGATTATCGAAAAAAGCGGTTATATCGCTTGGATTGTGATTGCTTTCGTGCTTGTGTCCTTGTCGATTGTCGGCGATTTGTTTGAAAGTGCCTTGAAGCGTCAAGCCGGCATTAAGGATTCGAGCAATTTGTTGCCCGGTCACGGTGGTTTTTATGATCGGCTCGATGCCATGATGCCGACTTTGCCCGCAGGCTTTTTAGTGGTCTCTATCGTGATGGCCAATGCTGCAGCGGCCGTTGCCGGTTAATCATTCGATTTTTTGAAAGTTTATTTGATGAAAAATGTCGCCATTTTCGGCGCGACGGGCTCGATCGGTGCATCGAGCCTTGATGTCTTAGCGCGCCACGCCGATCGTTTTCAAGTCTTTGCGTTAACGGCCAATAGCCGTGTTGAAGCGTTGGCGGATCTTTGTGCCAAGCATCATCCTAAAATTGCGCTTATAGCCGATTCCACTAAAAAAGATGCATTAGCTGCTGCCCTGGCCTCACGTAACCTCTCCGATATCGAGGTTTGGGCAGGGGAGGCAGATCTTGCGAAATTGGCGGCGTTACCTGAAGTTGATATCGATATTTTGGCCATTGTCGGCGCGGCAGGTTTGACCCCGACTTTTGCGGCAGCTCAAGCCGGTAAGCGCCTGCTTCTAGCTAATAAAGAAAGTGTCGTTTGTGGTGGGCACCTCTTGATGCAAACGATTGCCGACAGTGGTGCTGAGTTATTGCCTGTCGATAGCGAACACAATGCCATTTTCCAATCTTTAGCCGGTGCTTCCAAAGCCGATCGTCAATCGTTGCGATTGATTCTCACAGCTTCTGGCGGCCCTTTCCGCCACCGACTCGACTTATCTCAAGTAACGGTTGAAGAAGCTGTAGCGCACCCCAATTGGAGCATGGGCCAAAAGATTAGTGTCGATAGTGCGACGCTCATGAATAAAGGGCTAGAAGTCATTGAAGCTCGATGGCTCTTTGATGTAACGCCGGATCGCATCGATGTGGTCGTGCATCCGCAAAGCTTGATTCATTCAATGGTGCAATACGCTGACAGTAGCGTCATTGCTCAGTTAGGTAGTGCCGATATGCGAACACCGATTGCCTATAGTCTTGCTTGGCCGGAACGCATTGATGGGGGAGCAAAACGCGTGGATTTCCCGGCTATCGGCCAGGTGACATTTGAAGAGCCGGATTTTAATCGCTTCCCGCAATTGGGTTATGCCTATGAGGCGCTACGCGCCGGAGGCGGTGCTTCAATTGTGCTTAATGCTGCCAATGAAATTGCTGTTAACGCGTTCTTAAACCGTCGCTTGAAGTTCTTAGACATTGCTCGAGCTTGCCGAGTAATGCTCGATACGATGGTGCAAAGTGCGCCGATGACGCTTGAAGCAATCCTTGAACTTGATCGCGCGGCTCGCATTAAAACGCAAGAGGTGATTACCCAATGGTAACGCTTCTGGCTTTTCTTGTTGCGCTCGGTGTCCTGATTACGTTTCATGAACTCGGTCACTATTGGGTGGCTCGACTTTGTGGCGTGAAGATTAAAACGTTCAGTTTTGGTTTTGGACCCAAGTTGTGGTCTAAACGTTTGGGACCTGATCAAACCGAGTGGTGTATATCCGCTTTGCCGTTGGGCGGCTATGTCGCCATGCTCGATGAAAGAGAAGGGGAGGTGGATCCAGCCGAAAGGCATCGTGCGTTTAATACTCAGTCTGTTTTTAAGCGCATTGCCATTGTGGCCGCCGGCCCCATCGCCAATCTTTTACTTGCAGTCTTTCTGTTTGCGTTTATGGCCTGGATGGGGCAACCCGAGATTGCCCCTGTGATGAGTCAACCTGTGGCCCACTCACAAGCGGCCGCCCACGGTATAAAACACTTGGATAAAGTGGTCTCAGTGGCCGGCAACGACATTGAGGGGCTTGAGGACTTCAGTTGGACATTGCTGGAAAACGCCGGTCAGAGTCGTGTGCCCATTACCTTTATGAGAGACGGTGCACGGTTTACGGCCGATTTTGATCTTTCTACTCTTAAGCTTGAAGAAGACGCTGCCTCGCCTTTTGAACAAATCGGGATTCGTTTCCATTATGGCGATCCTTGGTTTGTCGATGTTGAACCCGGTTCTGCGGCTGACGCTGCCGGTGTTAAAGCCGGTGATGCGGTTCTTGCCGCCGATGGCATTTATGGTTTGTCGGTCCAAGAATTAATTACTCGTATCAGTACTTCGGGCGCAAATGGCGTGCGTCTCACGCTTGAAGATGAAAAGGGTTATGTCCGTGATGTGTACGTGGTTGCGCGTGTGCAAACGGTCGATGATGGCCAAGGCGGTCAAGTGACTAAACCCATAATCGGTGTTCGTGTCGGAATCAAACCCGACATTATCTGGATTAAGAAAGGGCCGATCGAAGGGGTAGTGAGCGGTGTGGATCGCATGGCTTCCATAACGAAAACTACCTATGTCGCCATAAAATCGATGCTCGTTGGTGAGGCCAGTACGAAGACCATTTCCGGCCCCATTACCATTGCTGACTACGCGGGCAAGTCCGCACAGATGGGCTGGCGCGTGTATTTGTCCTTTTTAGCGATGATTTCCGTGAGTTTAGGACTTTTGAATTTGTTACCGATTCCTTTGTTAGATGGTGGTCACCTGCTGTATTATTTGGTGGAAATTGTCCGCGGGCGGCCCGTTTCTGACAAATGGATGCAAGCAGGGCAAAAGCTCGGTTTGCTAATTGTGCTTGCATTGACTGCTTTAGCGTTAACCAATGACCTGTTAAGACTGCTAGAATAGGCCAACCGCTCAACTTGTGAATAAAATGAACGTCAAAGTTTCTCCCGTTTGCCGCTCAGTTGCGGCAGCTCTAATGATGATGACCGTTGCCGCAAGCGCCGTTGCTGCGCCCGGTGACTTCCAAATTCGCGATATCCGCATTGATGGCATTGCCCGAACGGAGCCCGGTACGGTGCTCTCGCATTTGCCATTTCAAGTAGGCGATACGTATACGCACGAGTTGGGTAACTCGGCCATTCACTCGCTCTACGGCTCTGGTCTTTTCCGTGACATTCGCCTAGAGCGCGAAGGTGACGTGCTTGTTGTGATTGTGCAGGAACGCCCCGCTGTGGCCTCCATCTCCACGCAAGGTATTCGAGCCTTTGATAACACCGCTATTGAACAAAGTTTCCGTGATGTCGGTTTGGCCGAAGGTCGTATTTTTGACCACGCAACGCTTGATCGTGCTGACCAAGAAATCCGTCGCCAATATTTGGCCCGCGGCTACTACGGCGTGGATGTGAAAACCACGGTGACGCCGTTGGATCGCAATCGCGTGCGGTTGTCGATGGTTGTGGATGAAGGTGAAGCCGCTAGCATTAAATCCATTCGTTTTGTGGGCAACCACATCATGAGCGATGATGATTTAAGCGAGCAGATGTCGCTCACCCCCTCGGGCTGGATGACTTGGTACACCAAGGGTGACCTCTATTCTCGTGAAAAGCTCGCTGCCGACATTGAATCGATTCGTTCGTATTACTTGAATTCTGGTTATTTGGATTTCAAGGTCGATAGCGTGCAAGTGTCCATTGCACCGAATAAACAAGATATCTTTATTACGATTAACGTGACCGAAGGGTCGCAGTATCGTATTTCCGGCGTTGAGTTGACAGGCGACATGTTGGGCCTGCAGTCTGAGCTCGAATCGTTAATCGAAATTGAAAAAGATTCGATCTATAACGCTGAAGCAATTAATAACGCATCGACTGCTATGGTCGATAAGCTCACGACGTTGGGCTACGCTTTTGCTACGGCCCGTCCGACCCCCCNNGTAACTGGGCTCAATGAAGCCAAGATCGTTTATACGATTGACCCAGGTCGCCGTGCTTATGTGCGCCGTGTGAACATTTCCGGCAACAGCAAGACGCAAGACGAAGTGATTCGTCGTGAAGTGCGTCAATATGAAGCCTCTTGGTTTGACAGTGATTCCGTGAAGCTCTCGCGTGACCGTATTGACCGTTTGGGTTTCTTTGATTCCGTGACGGTTGAGCCCAAGCCAGTGCCCGGTACGCGCGACCAGGTGGACTTGGAAGTTGTGGTGAAAGAGCGCCCCACGGGTAGCGTGAGCTTGGGGGCAGGTTACTCCACGAGTGACGGTGTGATTTTGTCGGGGGGCTTCTCGCAAAATAACATTTTCGGTACTGGTAAGGCCTTCAGTGCTGAAGTCAATACGTCAGACAGCTCTCGTACATATGCAGTGTCGTTGACAGAACCGTACATTACGCCGGAAGGCATTTCCCGCTCCATCAGCGTCTACGACAGACGCGTGGACATGGATGAATTGGAAATTACCGATGATGTCGAATACGAAACGCTCGGTGCTTCTGTTAACTGGGGTATTCCGTTTACCGAATTCGACCGTGTGTTCCTCGGTTTGAAGTGGGAAAGTACATCTGTTGATGCAGGTACCGGAGCACCTAGACGCTATAAACAATATGTAGACGATTTTGGAGAGGATCCTCATGCAGTGGCCGCGACGATCGGTTGGTCACGCGACAGTCGTGATAATGCCTTGGCGCCGACCCGCGGTACTTACCAACGCTTCTCCGGTGAAGTAACGTTCCCGGTGTTGGATCTTCGCTACTATCGTGCCAGCTATCAATTGCAACACTACTGGCCCATGACCAAGGACTTAACGCTTGCCTTTAATGGCGAGGTAGGTTACGGCGACAGCTGGGGTGGTAAAGCCTATCCGTTCTTTAAGAACTTCTACGCCGGCGGTATCGGTAGTGTGCGTGGCTTCGAAAATTCGAGTTTAGGTCCGAAGGACTATGGTACTACGGGAGATGATGATTCGAATGCCGGTGGTCAAGCGTCGTTAAACTTCTCAGTTGAACTATTAATGCCGTTGCCGGGCGCCGACCGCACCTTGCGCTGGTTCACTTTCTTGGACGGCGGTTGGGTCTGGGGTGACTCTTATAACGAGGCCGGTCGTGTTGAAGACAGCATGAAGATTGATTTTGGTGATCTGCGCTACTCCGTCGGTATTGGTGTAGCCTGGATTTCGCCCTTGGGCCCGTTGAAGTTCAGCATTGCGGCTCCGCTCAACGATAAGGAAGGCGACGAAGTCGAACGCTTCCAATTCCAAATCGGTACAGGCTTCTAAGTCTGACACCGAGTGGGCGTCAAGCCGAACATGAACAAAGGGAAAGGGGTTGAAGATTCGCCCGCTTTCCCTTGTGCGTACATGGAGAATAGTACGAGATGAATAAAAAATGGATTTTTACCTCCCTTTGCGTGTTGGGGATGGCCGCTCAAACAGCCATCGCCGACACGAAAATCGGTGTTGTGAATCCTGATCGGATTTTGCGTGAAAGCGCGGCTGCGATTGAAGCACAAAAGAAACTTGAAAAGGAATTTTCCTCGCGCGAAAAATCGCTCTCGATTTCCGCCAAAACGCTTAAGGCCGATGTGGAAAAATTCCAAAAGCGTGCTTCTAAGATGAACAAAACGGAGCGCATTGCCGCCGAACGAAAGCTCGCCGACAGTGAACGCCAGCTCAAGCGCCGTGAGCGTGAGTTGCGCGAAGACTTGAATCGTCGTCGCAACGAAGAGCTGCAAAATATCTTGATGCGCAGCAACGATGTTATTCGTGCAATCGCTGAAGAAGAAAAATATGACCTCATTTTGCAAGAAGCCGTGTATGTGGGTCCCAATGCCGACATTACCGATAAGGTCATTAAACGTTTAGGGAAGTAATCGATGCAAGTTCGTCAAGCCTATCCCATTGAAATGCTCGTGGCGGCCGTCACGCGCCAAAGTCATGGCCGTTTGGCCCAAGAATTGGTTGGTCCCTATCAAGATGTGGCGGTGCGATCCGTGGGATCACTTTCGCACGCTAAACCCGACGAAGTCGCCTTTTTAGCCAATTCCAAATACATTGATGAAGTTAAAACGTGTCAGGCCGGTGTCGTTGTTCTTCGAGCCGCGGATAAGGAAAAGCTTTTCGGGGCCGATAATCCCCGTGCAATGATCATTACGCCGGATCCCTATGCCTGGTTTGCGTTTGCGCTTCAAGTCGTACAAGCGATGTTGGAGACGTTTGAAAGTGGCATTCATCCTCAAGCGCATGTGGCCATGACTGCTAAAGTCGATCCCACTGCGCGCGTTGATGCAGGAGCCGTGGTGGAAGATCACGCCGTCGTGGGCGCTCATGCTTGGATTGGTGCCGGGAGCGTCGTTGGTGCTCGAACCGTCATTGGAGAGTCGACTCGATTGCATCCCAATGTGACGATTGCGCATGACTGTAAAGTCGGGGCTCGTTGCATTTTCCAACCCGGATGCGTGATCGGTGGTGACGGGTTCGGTTTTGCGCCGTTTGAAGGCACTTGGGTGAAGATTCCGCAAATCGGTGGTGTGACGATTGAAGATGATGTAGAAATCGGTGCCAACACTTGCGTGGATCGCGGTGCACTGGAAGATACCGTGATCGGAGCGGGCTCCAAGATTGATAACCTGATTCAAATTGCGCATAACTGCAAACTCGGTCGTCACTGCGTGATGGCAGGTGCTGCCAGTATCGCCGGCTCAACGACTTTGGGTGATCATGTGATTGTCGGCGGTGCTGCGAATATTAACGGTCACATTAAGATCCCGAGTGATACAACGATTGGTCCGGCCACCACTGTGACCGCTTGGCCTAAAGACGATACGAAACTCATGATGGGCTTTTTCCCTGCAATGCCCAATCGTGACTATGAGCGTGCAGCGGTGCTCGTTCGCCGTTTGCCTGAGATAAGAAAACAAATTAAGGCACTGGAAAGTGCCGTTGAACAACTCAAAACCAAAGAAGAAGGTCAATAATGAAGTACAACATTCATGACATTATGAAGTTTTTATCCCATCGCTATCCGTTCTTGTTGATCGATCGCGTGGAAAGCATGTCCGAAGACAAAACGACTGCGGTGGTGATTAAAAATGTGACGGCCAATGAACCCCAATTTACCGGTCACTTTCCGGGCTGCCCTGTGATGCCCGGCGTTTTGATCATCGAAGCCATGGCTCAAGCTTGCGCCATTTTGGCATTGGATCGTTTAAGCGAAGAAGAACGCAACGACGGTTCGCTCTTTTACTTCGCTGCAATCGACAATGCTCGCTTTAAGCGAGTCGTGGAACCGGGCGATCAATTGCGCATTGCCTGCAAGTACATTCGCGACCGTGCCGGTATCGGCAAGTTCGAAGCCGAAGCGACCGTTGACGGTCAATTGGCTTGTCGCGCTGAAATGATGTGCGCTCGTCGTAAGCCCAATTAAGCTTAGCCACGACGATCGGGTAGCGTTTGGGCCGGACCCGTAGGAGCCTGAACGCTACGGTAGTACATAAACACTGTAAAGGTCATCCGACATGGCAAAAATTCATCATTTCTCACTCGTTGACCCGTCTGCTCAATTAGCCGATGACGTTGAGGTAGGCCCGTTTTGTGTCATCGGCCCGAACGTGACGCTCGGAGCCGGTTGCAAACTGCTCTCGCACGTCAATATCAACGGTCATACGACAATCGGGGAGCGAAATATTTTTTATCCGAACTCAAGTATCGGATGTGACCCACAAGATAAAAAATATAAAGGTGAGCCCACGCGTTTGGTGATCGGTGACGATAACGTCATTCGTGAACACGTCACGATTGCGACCGGTACCATTCAAGACCACGGCATTACGGTGGTCGGTAACCGTAATCTTTTCATGGCCAATGTGCATATCGCCCACGACTGTATCATCGGTGACGATACGATTTTGGCCAATAATGTCGGTTTGGCCGGGCACTCTACAGTGGCCAATCGTGCCATTATCGGCGGTCAAGCCGGTGTGCACCAATTCTGCCGAATCGGTGAAGGCGCCATGGTGGGCGGTGGATCCATTCTCTTGATGGACGTCCCGCCCTTTGTGATCTGTAACGGCAACCCCGCTGAACCCCACGGTTTAAATATCGTCGGTCTTCGTCGCGCCGGTTATGACTTAAAGGCTTTAAATGCCTTTAAGGCCGCCTACAAGATGATCTATCGTGACGGTTTGCGTATTGCCGAAGCCATTGTTGCGTTGGATACGTTGATTGCCAACAATCCGAAAGTGGCTCGTGAATTGCAATTGATGCGCGACTTTATCGCTACGAGCGAGCGCGGCATCATTCGTCCCAAGAGTGGTGAATAATGAGTAAAGGCATTGCCTGGTTAGCAGGGGAAACGTCGGGCGACTTTATCGCCTCGCTCGTCTTACCCCACGTTCGCGACCGATACCCCGATGAGCTCATGGTGGGTATCGGAGGACGCCGTATGGTCGATGCCGGCCTTGTGGCCTGGCACGACTCCTCGGTCTTGTCCGTTCGCGGTTATGTGGAAGTATTAAAGAAACTTCCCTCGCTACTGAAACTTCGCAGTGAAATGAAGCGTCGGGTGCAAGAGATGCAACCGCGCGCTTTTATCGGGGTGGATGCGCCGGACTTCAATCTCGCCATTGAAGAATATCTGCGAGGTCAAGGCATCAAGACGATTCATCTGGTCTGCCCTTCGATTTGGGCTTGGCGGCCTGAGCGCATCCATCAAATCAAGCGTGCGGTCGATCACATGTTGCTCATCTTTCCTTTCGAGAAGAAGTTAATGGATGAAGCGGGCATTGAGTCGACCTATATCGGTCATCCGCTGGCTCGAGAAATTCCGATGTCGCCCGATAAAGCTCAAGCTCGAGAAAAGCTTGCGCAAGACGAGAATATGACTGCCTTCATCAATGCCGAAGGTCCGTTATTTGCTGTGTTACCCGGTTCTCGAGAAGCAGAAATTACGTGGTGCGCGCCACTATTTTTTGCTGCCTGTGAGCGTATTCTTGATTTTGATCGACGTGCTCGCTTTTTGATTGCTGCGGCCGATGAAACTCGTCGCGCGCAAATTGACACGATTCTCAAGAAATTCCCGCGTGCTCGAGAAGCCTCTCGAGTGCTTTTGCGAGATAGCTACGGCTCGATGCAGGCCTCTGATGCCGTACTTGTGGCCTCGGGCACTGCAACACTTGAGGCAGCGCTTTTTAAGCGACCGATGGTTGTGGGCTACGCCATGCCCGGGGTTACCGGCGTTTTGATGCAGAAAAAGGGGATTATTGATTTTGTGAGTTTGCCCAATATTTTGGCCGGTGAGCGTTTGGTGCCTGAGCTTTTGCAGTACTACTGTAAGCCTGAGGCCCTGGCTTTTGCCCTTTGGCAGGCTTATGAAAAGCGTAACGATCAAAAGTTATTGGATCGGTTTACCGCCATTCATGAGTCGCTACTTCGTGATACGCCGACGTTGGCCGCTGAAGCGATCGGCTCGGTGTGCGGTTAAGCGCAACAGGGGAAAAGAGTTCACAACCTATGGCCGTTGACTCCTTTGATCTTTTCAATGCAAGTGACTATGACATTGTGGCCGGCGTGGATGAAGCCGGCCGCGGTGCATTAGCCGGTCCCGTGGTGGCTGCGGCCGTCATTTTGGATCCCTTCCGTCCTATCCAAGGCTTAGCCGATAGTAAGCAGCTGTCGGAGGCCAAGCGTGAAGCCTTGGCGCCGATCATTCGTGAGCGAGCCCTGGCATGGGCAGTCGGTAGTGCCGATGTGCACGAAATTGCCAAACTCAATATTTTGCAGGCTACGCTTTTGGCTATGTGGCGCGCGGTCGATGCGCTCAAAAAGACGCCTGATTTTGTTCGGGTTGACGGCAATCAGCTCCCCAAGTGGCCCTATCTTTGCGAAGCGGTGATTAAAGGCGACAGTAAAGTTGACTGTATTTCAGCGGCCTCCATCATTGCAAAGACCACTCGAGATGCCATTATGCGCGACTATGCGCTCCGCTATCCTGAGTATGGATTCGAGCATCATATGGGCTATGGAACCGCTGAACATTTAAAGGCCATTGAAACTTGTGGCGTACTGCCCATTCACCGAACCACTTTCAAGCCCTTCCGAGTCGAGGCCGATGATGAGTGAGACGATTCAAAGTGAAGCCAATGCACGCTTTAAGCGTTGGAAGAAGTTAGTTGATAACGCCCGCCACATCAAAAAAGAAGGCGTGACGTTAGCCGAAGGTGCGCACTTGGCGCAAACGATTTTAGAGCGCGGAATTGTGCCCGAAGCCATGATCGTGCGCGCGGCTGGATTGAATGCCGAAGCGTCCGAGCTCTTTGACAAGTTTTCTGCCAAGCGTGTGCCGTACTTTGTTTTGGATTCGCGTCTTTACGATGTGTTAAGTCCGGTCGAGCACGGTTGTGGCCTAATGCTTGAAGTCAAAGTGCCTTCTGCGACCTTACCTCAAGCGTTGCCCGTTGACGTGTTGTATTTAGACGGTGTGCAAGATCCTGGCAACATCGGCACGATGATCCGAACGGCCGTTGCGGCAGGTGTCAAGCATATTGCGGGATCGGCCGCATGTGCGAACTTCTGGTCTCCGAAAGCGTTACGAGCCGGTATGGGGGCGCACTTTGCCGCAACGCTTTACGAAAACGTGCCTGCGAATTTACTTAGCGAAGCCTTTGCCGCCAAACGGTTCGCTGCGGATGCCCGAGGCGGTCAGGACCTCTACCGAGATACTCAATGGCATATTACGCCTTGCGTTTGGATGATGGGCAGTGAAGGGCAGGGGTTGGGGGAAGTAGCCTTATCCGTTGCCGATGCACGTTACTACATCCCGATTACCGAGGGGTGTGAGTCGTTAAATGTAGGCGCAGCCGCCGCAGTCTGCTTGTTTGAACAGCGAAGACGTCGTCTAACGGCGACTTGTTGATTTGGAGCTTACCAAGATGCAATTTTTCGAAGTTGCTCAGGCAGACAAAACCCAATACATGGACTTACTGTTGCTTGCCGATGAGCAACTCGATATGATTGAGCGCTATTTGCAAAAAGGCAGAATGTATGCACTCGAAGTTGAAGGGGTCGTCGTCAGTACTTGTGTAGTATTGTCAGTTGATGATGACATTTTTGAAATCAAAAATATGGCTACTCGTCCGTCTTATCAGCGGCAAGGTTACGGTAGGCGATTGATTGAGTACATCATCGGCCAATATCAAGACTGTGCAAAATGCTTTTTAGTCGGCACGGGTGATACGCCTTCAACATTGAATTTCTACAAGGCTTGCGGATTTGAGTATTCGCACGTGGTGAAAGACTTTTTTCTCGATCATTACGATCATCCGATCATAGAAGAAGGGCATCGACTTGTGGATATGATCTATTTGAAGCGATGCCTCTTTTAGCATCGGCGGCGTTGGAGTACTGGCTTCAAACCCGTTAAAATCATTCTTTGGGTTTTTCTTTAAGAAGGCTTTACTTTGAAAGTTTTCAACTGTGTTTGCCAATACGGTCATGCCTTTGAAGGTTGGTTTGACTCCGTCGAAAGTCTCGATGAGCAAATCGCCGAGGGGCTTGTTGCCTGTCCGTATTGTGACACGACCGATGTTAAACGAGTGCCGACGGCTTCTTACGTGCTTGCCTCGCGCGATAAAGAGAAAACCGATTACACGCAACGAGAGTTTGAAGATATGCTTCGTCATAAAGCGATTGCTTCGGCCAGAAAATTGCTCAAAGACAGTGTCGATGTCGGAGAGCAATTCCCGCAGGAAGCTCGCGCGGTGCATCAGGGCAAAAGCCCCAAGCGAACCATTCATGGTCGTTGTACGGCCGACGAAGCACTGGAACTACTCGAAGAAGGTATACCCGTGTTGCCCTTGCCCGAGGGCACCGTCAGAACCACCAATTAAGGGAATAGCATCATGGCTTTATTCGGTCAATTGACCCGCCCGGCAAAATCCTTGCCGCTCATCGATATCTCCAACGCCGACATCATGATGGAGCTCTTAGAGGAGCTTGCTATTACGGCTTCCACCAGCCAATGGATCGAAGCGCATGAACCGTATCATCCCGAGGCTCAGGAAATTCACGAGCAGGCCAAGGACGTCTACGAAGATTTGCTCTCGATTATGCGTGGCAAGACGCGTGATAAGCGTGTGAATCGTCGCAACAGCTGGTGCGGCGATGAACTGCGTGACCATTTGGCAAAGAACGAAAAAAATGTTGATGGTGACGTGATCGAATTTGCCTTAAAGCGTTTCTTGAACCAATTCATGGAGCATGCCCGTGCTCCTGAAGAAGGGCGCGAGACCATGTCGCGTAAAGACTACTATGCATTTATGAGCGGATGGGCTCACTATTTTGCAGGCCTTGCCCCCGATGAAACGCCGCCCGTCGATCCTGAGCAATGAGAAGAGCCATGACTGCTGAAAAAATCAAAAAGACAATCCGTTTAATTTTGAACATCCTGTTTGCGATTGTTGTGATCGCGGGGATCTATATCGGCTGGGGTCGAGAAGTTGACGATCCTGATGCGTGGTTTCCGGAATGGAAGGATGAAGTGGCTGCCGAGCAAAAAGAAGCTGCGCAGCCCACTGAGCCTGCGCAGCCTCAAGAATCTCAAAAACGTTAATCGTTACGGATTCGTGTCCTGACTCGGCGTTTGAGGTTGACCTAAAACGCCGAGTTTATCGCTCCAAAGCACTGAGATTGGAGCATTCATCACCAAGTAGTTGATCATGGGTTCTTTGCTGATCTTGGCAGCCGAGACCGTCAGAGGCGTTGTACTTGTGATGCTTGTTTGAGCCGAAGTCCACATGAGGCCGCAAAAGCAACACAAAACGATCAGCCAATTAATCCAACCTTCGGTATGCCATAGGCTCGAAGTGCTGAAAATCATTGTCAAGCGCTGCCACAAGCCGACAAATAAAATCGTCACAAAAAGTGTCATGATCACATCAAAGAAGATGGGAAATTTCGCCAAGGCCGAGGACGGGTCTGCAAAGAAGGCCTGAACTTGATCCAAGGTGAGCGGATAGCCGTAGGCACCCAGGCAATTCATGTTGGCTAACGTGAGTGTCATCATCGTAAAGGCACAGACGCCTACCCAAGCAGCGATGATTTTAACGATGGGGCGGTAAAACACTTCGTGCACGAGTGCAAAAAATGAGATCGCTACGGCTGGCAACATCATAAGGTAGGCCAGTTTAGCATCAAAACGCAGGCCTACCGTATAGATATCGATGTATTCATCTTTGTGAGCGGTGGCCGCTAAGGCCGTTTGACTGATGAATCGGTCAATATAAAACTCACGGAAGACGAAGTTAAGCGCACAAAGCAACACGGTAAAGACCGCCAGACTCATAAAGAGTACGAGCAGTCGGGCAAACGGATACTGAGGGCACAGTATCTCGGAGAACGCTTTGTAGGTGACGGTTTTTTGACTCATCGGAAAACCTTTCAAGATCAGAGCAATTATTCAATCGATTCGAGTTGTTCGGAGATTTCAAGCCACTTGGCTTCGAGTTCCTCAAGCTTTAGGGCTGACTCTCCACGTTTTTTAAGTGTAGTGGCCACTTCATCCGGATCGCCCTCGGTATAGAAGTGCTCATCGGCCAACTTGGCATCCAAAGCCTTGAGCTCCATATCCAGAGGTGCCATGGCTTTTTCTACTCGTTCAAGCTCTTTTAAAAGCGGTTTTTTGAGGTTAGCAATGCGTTGACGCTCCAGCGCGGCGGCTTGCCGCGCTTCTTTTTTATTGACGTTGGTACTCCGCTCGCTGTCAGACTTGGCTTTTTCAGTCGCTAGGCTTGCTTTACGCGACTCCAGTACCAAACGAGCGTAGTCATCCAAGTCGCCGTCAAACTCCGAGACCTGCGAGTCGTGAACGAGTAGTAGGCGATCGGTGGTGGCCGCTAGTAAGTGCCGGTCGTGAGACACGAGCAAAACCGAGCCTTCAAACGAGGATAGTGCCATGGTAAGCGCTTCGCGCGTTTGCATATCCAAGTGATTGGTCGGTTCGTCTAATACGAGCAAATTGGGTTTGCCCCAAGCTAAAAGAGCCAATGCCAAACGCGCTCGTTCGCCACCAGAGAACGCCTTGACAGTGGCGTTGACCATGTCGCCGGAGAATTTAAACCGACCCAAAAAGTCTCGAAGAACTTGTTCGCGTTCGTCGGGAGCAAGGCATCTCAGGTGCATGAGCGGCGTCTCATCATCTCGCAGCTGTTCGAGTTGGTGCTGAGCAAAATAGCCGATCGTTAGCCCTTGACCGAATCGGAACTCGCCGGCTTGAGGGGTGAGTTCTTGGCAAATTCCTTTAATGAGTGTGGACTTGCCGGCCCCATTAATGCCTAACACACCGATGCGCTCGCCGGCTCGGATTGAAAACGAGGCCGCATTGATGACGCGTTTGTCACCATAGCCCAATGAGACGCTTTTGGCTTCAACTAAATGCTCAGGCAAGCGCTCTGGAGTCAAAAATTCAAAACGCCACTGTCGGGTCGCACGCACGGGTTCGACCGCTTGAAGACGTTCGAGCATTTTGATGCGCGATTGCGCTTGGCGGGCTTTGGTGGCTTTGTAACGGAATCGATCAATGTAGGCTTGAAGGTGAGCGCTTTCTCGTTCATAGGCTTTGGCTGCGGCATCTTGCAGACGCAGACGTTCGATTCGCATTTGTTCAAAGGCGCTGTAGTTACCCGCATAACGACGAATCGTATTGTNNGTATTGTCTTCAATGCTCCAGATCGTGGAAACGGTGCGATCGAGAAACTCGCGGTCGTGGCTGATAATGACAGTCGTGGCTTTTTGACGTTTAAGCCAAGCTTCAAGCCAAATGACACTGTCCATGTCTAAGTGGTTCGTGGGTTCGTCCAAAAGCAAGAGCTCAGCCGGACACATCAGCGCACGAGCCAACGCCAAGCGGTTTCGCCAACCGCCAGAGAAGTCGCGCACTTTGTTTTCTGTCATGGCTTCGGTAAAGCCGAGGCCGTGCAAAATGATTTTAGCTTGCGCACTGACGGCGCCTTCATTGATTTCGGCAAGCGTTGCATGTGCCATGGCAACGGCCATGTCATCTTTGGCTTGCCGAAGGGCTTGTTTTGCAGCGACCAATTCGGTGTGGCCCGAGAGCACCCAGTCAATAGCCTTCTCATCGATCGCCTCAATGTCTTGGGCAACGTGGGCAATGCGGGAGGCTACAGGCGCTTCAATCGTGCCTTCTTCGGTGGACAGCTTACCGAGAATGGCAGCTAGCAGTGTGGATTTGCCGCAACCGTTTTCACCGACTAAGCCGATTCGCTCCCCGGGCGTTGCTAAAAGCGTGGCGTGCGAGTACAGCATCCGCACGCCTCGCATCAAACTGACATTTTGTAGTCGTAACATCAGGCGAGCTCTTCTCGGCGCAACAAAAAGACCATTTCGCCTTCGTTTTCGGTTGCCAACCAGGTAAAGGGAGTCTTGGGATAGGCCGCTTCGCAGGCAGCTCGACCGTCACCGACTTCGACGACCATGACACCACGGGGTGCCAGGTAGTTTTTCGCATCACTCATCATGCGACGGACAATGTCAAGTCCGTCGGCGCCGGCGCCTAACGCCAAGGCAGGCTCATGGCGGTACTCTTGTGTCAAGTTTGCCATGGCCTCATCGGTTACGTACGGGGGGTTGCTGATAATGACATCATATTGACGACCGGCCAATTCATTAAAGAGGTCGCTCTTAATCAATTCGATGCGATCTTGCATCCCGTAGCGCTCAACGTTGATTTTGGCCACATCGAGCGCGTCTTGACTGATATCGACGCAGTCGACTTTGGCGTTGGGGAAGACTTCGGCCGCTAAAATACCCAAGCAGCCCGAGCCCGTGCACAAGTCAAGCACTCGGGTGACGTTTTCGGCATCAGAGACCCACGGTGCCAATTCGTCTTTGAGCAATTCGGCAATGTAGGAGCGGGGAATGAGCACTCGTTCATCACAATAGAAGGGATGATCAACAAGCCAAGCTTCTTTTAAAAGATATGGCGTCGGGACCTTATCGATGGCGCGGCGCTCGATGCGTTCGAGCAACATCTTTAATTCGGCGTTGGAGACGCGGGCGTCCCAGAATCGCTCGGAGTCTTCAAAATTTAATTTCAGAGAGCGCAATACGAGGAAATACGCTTCTTCATACGTATCCGCGCAGCCGTGGCCACAGAAAATATTGTGTGTTTCAAACTGCGTCATCGCATAACGAATCACATCACGGATAGTTTGCAGACGGCATTGGTGAACATCTTGATCAGTAATCACGGCTAAAACCTCTAAAAAAATCAATGACAACGGCAACGTTGTCAGGCATTCAAATAAAGCGCTATTTTAACAAATGGGCTGAAAGTCGGGAACTTGTCTTCAACCGAAATGCCACATTGAAGTGAGCACTGCTGTAAATTGTTGCCAATAGCTACAAAATTGCCAAAAAGTCTCGCCGATGCTCTTTCAGCAACATTAAAAATTTCAACGCAGCAGGCGACAGATTGGCGTTTTCTCGATAGATAAGATAGTAGCCGGTGTTAAGCCTGAAGTCTTCGACTTCAATGTCCACGAGTTCGCCACTGACAATTTCATCGCGTGTAGCCAATTCCGGTAACGTGACAATACCCAGGCCGGCTAAGGCACAATGTTTGGCCACGGCCATGGAGTCCACGATGAATTTGCCGCTCGTGCGTGTCAGATCGTGCTCTTCAAACCAGCGACTAAGCTTAGTTTGCATCCGCGAGCCTTGTTCCCGAGATACGATACTGCCTAAGGCATACTCTTGTTGCGTGAGTGGTCGGCCGAGTCGAGCCCAATGTGAGGAGGGGCTTGCTACCGGACGAAATGGTTCATTTAAGAGCTGGTACTGCACCAGATCGGGCTTATTGTCGATTCGGCCGCACAAACCTAAATCAACTTCGCGGTTAAGTACCCAATTGCTCACAAAGTCTGAGTTTGCCACCCGCAGTTTGATGTCAATATTGGGATAGCGCTGATTGAAAATAGCAAAAATCTTAGGCAAAAAATACGTTCCTACTAAGGCTGAGGCGGCTACCGTCAAGCGACCGTGAGTCAAATCATTGAAGTCCTGAAAGGCATTTTCAATGTC
>DCTK01000117.1 GCA_002329575.1 Sutterella sp. UBA1442
GCAAACAGGCTTCAAACGCTTTCAGTAACAAACAAAACTTCTCTCGAAACGACCTCTGGCTTTTTATTTTTGCGACCATTGGTTTAGCCGTGGCACTTTTCTTTGAATTAACACAACCAGAACTCGGCATTTCCTCGAGCTCTATGCGAATGCACTAAACGAACACTGCCATGATTTCATTTGATCACGTCTCTTACCGTTATCCGTTTCAAGACACTGATGCAGTGAGCGATCTGACATTTAACGTTTCGCCCGGTAGTGTGGTTTTAGTCACAGGAGTCTCCGGCTGTGGCAAAACCACGCTCATGCGGCTTGCCAACGGACTATGTCCTCACTACTACGAGGGAAGTCTTGACGGGCACGTGCGAATTTTCGACAAAGACACACAAACGAGTTCCGTTTCAGAGCTCTCTGAAATGGTGGGGACTCTTTTCCAGGACCCTGAAGATCAATTCTTTGCGCTTAACGTCCGAGACGAAATGGGTTTTGCCCTTAAAACGGCTGGAGTAGAAGCTGAGACAGTCGAAAAGCGCATTGACGAAGTTTCCGCTCGACTAGAAATTACAGAACTACTCAAGAACTCTATTTCTGCACTTTCTGAGGGTCAGAAACAACGCGTTGCTTTAGGGGAAATTCTTGTGACGCTCCCGCGAGCATTAATACTTGATGAACCCTCTGCAAACCTTGACCCTGAGGCAACTGCTCGACTTGCTCAAGAACTCCACACATTGAAAAAAGCAGAATATGCCATCTTGATCGTCGACCATCGTTTGCATTGGCTCAGAGATGTTGCCGACGAAGTAATTGTCATGAAAGAAGGACGCATTTGTCGTCGCGGTTCTTTCGATATTCTCAATGACGTAGCTCTTCGCAAAGAGTACGGATTGCGCGAAGCTGAAGTTGCCGACGTGCGACAAACACTACCGGAGACCGACCGCCACAACTGTGTTCTTGAAGCCAAAGGGCTGACCTTTGACTATGAACACAACAATCATAAAAAGGGATTCGCGCAACTTAAGAAACTCTTTGCCTCCACTGCTGCTCCTTCAGATCGACCCGTTTTACTTGAAAACATTAACTTCACACTACCTGTTGGCATTACAGCGTTAATCGGCGATAACGGCAGCGGTAAAACGACGCTTGCCCGTCTTATTACCGGCCTCAATCACGGCACCGGAGAGCTTTTTGTTCGTGGCAGACCAACACCAAACGATGAACTCTTAAAACATGCAGGCCTAGTACTACAAAACGCAGATCATCAACTACAGATGCGAAGTGTTAGAGAAGAAATTCGAGCATGTTTATTTGCAGCAGGTCGTGATTCCACCAATGAAATTCAAATCGAATCACTCTTGGACACATTTTCACTGCTACCGCTTGCCGATCGTCATCCTCAATCGCTCTCCGGCGGCCAAAAGCAACGTCTTGTCATCGCCTGTGCATTAGCAAAGGACCCCGACATCTTAATTCTTGATGAACCGACAAGTGGCTTAGATGGAGAAAACATGAAGCGAGTCGCCTGTGTTTTGAACCAAACTGCCGCTGATGGTAAAGCCGTTTTACTCATTACGCATGATTTAGAGCTCTTGGCTTTGTGTGCCCAACGAGCATTACGCATGCATTCGTTAAAACAATCCAACTTTTCTTCAGGAGAATCTTCACTATGACTACCCATGAAAGAGTCACTCAACTCATGCAAAGCAATAAACCCGTCACTCTCGGGCTCATCGCCCGTGAATTAGGTTGTACGGATTTAGCTGCCGCTCATATGTTGCCTACAGAAAATCGTGCATTCATGCGTGACATCGCTGATTTTGATGCACTTTGGGCTGAGATGAGTCAATGGGAAAAAGTGACGCTTTTCATTATTCATGAAGGGCATGTTTTTGAAATCCAATCCAAGCTCTCTGCAGGCAAACGTGCCATGGGTTACTACAACATTCTTGCAAAAGATGCCGTTATCGGTGGTCATTTAAATGCCGATGCNNGTCATGTCGCCTTTATCACGATGCCCTTTATGGGACGTGAATCGCACTATGTCGCTTTCTTTGGCAAAGATGAAAAACTTCACTTCTGCGTATACGTGGGGCGCGAAAACCATCAATTGATTGAGTCTGTCAAAGAAGGCTTTTTCAAAGCTAAAGAGAAATTTTGCTAATTAAGAAAGGTTGGGACATGTCAGAAAAAACTTTGATCATGGTGAGCTCCATCACGGGCAACACCTTAATGGTCGCTCAAGCCATTCATAGTGCCTATCCGAACAGCACGCTCATGAGCACGGAAGACGCTCTTAAGCACCCTTCAGCGATTGAGTCTGCTCAACAAATTCTTATCGGTTTTTGGTGTGATAAGGGTGGGTTACCTCCGGCGTTAGCGGAAACTTTGCCTCGCATTCATGACAAAACGCTCGGGATTTTTTGCACCATGGGCGGCGACCCCGAAAGTGAGCGTGCTCGAGCATGGTTCAAGCGCGAGTGCTCTGTCATTGTCGGGACCGATCGCAATAACGTTCTCAAAGAAACGTTCTTGTGCCAGGGCAAAATTGACCCGGCTCTCATTGAAAAAATGAAACAGTTACCCGGCTACAAAGAAACGCCTGAAACACGTGCACGTCGTGAACGCGCTTCCACGCACCCTGATGAGCGCGACCTTCAAGAAGCCGTTAGAACTTTCGCATCCTTTTTTTGAGGCAACACTTCATGGATAACCTTCAATCCTTGTACGCGCTTTTGGGACCCGCAGGCGTTGCGCTGATCTTCGTAGCACTTTATGCCATTTACATTGCTACTTGGCTGATTGTGTACTTAAACCGCGTATGGAAAAATTTTCGCCGAGACTTTCTTGACTTGGAGAGCGGCAAAGACCGCTGTCTCAAGGATCTAGATCTGAAAACTGCCAATCCTTTAATTCGAATCGTGCATGACATCGTGGCCACTCACGGCTCGCACTCTGACGATATTCGCGCTGAAGTTGCCTATCTTTTTCACCGGAACTTTGAGCGCGTCAGCAACCGACTGTGTTGGCTCAAGCTAATCAGCGTCATCAGCCCTCTCTTAGGACTGCTGGGTACAGTTTTCGGAATGGTCGAAGTCTTTAAATCATTGTCGTTTACCACTGTTCCATCAACGGAAATATTAGCCTCTGGCATTTGGCAAGCCCTGATTACGACTGTCATGGGCCTTTGCATCGCCATCCCTGTTCTAATGGTTTACTACGCTCTCATGCTTAAATTCCGCGGTTTTCACATTGAAGCCGTTGAACACAGCTATCGAGCTTTGGAAGTCATGACACGAATTCGAAGCAAAAGAATTCATCAACCCGATAACCGAGATCTTGAGGCCGCTGTATGAGTGTCTTTATGCCACCAGGGCTCTCTCCTTTGGATGAAGAGCCGCAAATTGATTTGACGCCGCTCATTGACTGCCTTTTCATGCTGATCATCTTTTTCGTCATGACAATGAGCTTTTCCAGACCGGTGCTTGAGATCGTATTGCCTGAAAGCGAAACCGCAGAGGTCAAACGCGCCGATCGCCAAATTAGCGTTCATGTGCGCAATGACGGCTCGTATTGGATGGACAATAAGACGGTAACAATCGCAGAGATAGAGGCTGCGCTTTTGAAGTCAAACAATGCAGTGCTAAATATTCACATGGACGGCTCTGCTGCTTTTAACCGTTTCGTTCCGTTGGTAGATCTTGCTAAAGAGAAAAACAACGGGCGCTTTGTTATCAGCACACAGGCTCGCAAATGATCCGTCAACATATCGTCTACGATAGTCAACAAACAACACCCGAAGACCGCAATGCGACTTTTTCGGCGCAATTATTAACTTCTGTCGTAGCTGGCAGTGTCTTGGCAGTGAGCTTTCTAGCCCTCTCCAACCCATTAGCACTACCGCAAAAAGCGGCTTTGCAGTCTATTGTCACTCCACGCGTTGAACGCATCACGGTTGAGCCCATTCATCGTGAACGCGACTGGATTATCATGACGGTCCCGGCAGGGGCTTGGAAAGTTCTCATTGAGGAGCCCGAGCCTATTACTGCTCCAAAACCTATTGAGAAAAAAGAACCCCCTGTCGTCAAAAAAGAACCGGTTAAAGAACCTGTAAAACCTGTTGAGAAACCAAAAACTCCACGTACAGCAGCTAAACAGAATGCCGGTAGCGCCAAAATTGCTCCGGCAGTGACTGGCTCTGGGCAACAAACAAACAATATGTCCAATGCGTTGAGCCAAATTGTTGAAATCATCGAGCGTCACAAACAATACCCCAAGCGTGCTCGGGATATCGGCCTTGAAGGTACAACGCACCTGCTTGTTACTGTTAACGCCCAAGGCAGTGTGGTGGAATTCAAACTCAAAGACGGAGGCAACGCTCTTTTGCGACGCGCGACCATGAATGCTGCGCGTCATTTAAAAGGCGTCCAAACTGCTGCTCGTGAAGCAGCCACCTTGGAAATTCCCGTACGATACGAGATCGAATAATGTCAAAAACTATCGCCGTTGAAATTTCTCGATTAAATAAAACCTATGGAAATGGTTTTTGTGCCATCAAAGATCTTTCGCTAGAGATTCAAGAAGGTGAATTTTTCGGACTGTTAGGCCCAAATGGTGCAGGCAAGTCCACACTAATCAATTCGCTGGCCGGATTGGTTAAACCGACTTCTGGTTATGTTCGTATCATGGGCAACGATATTCGAGACAATCGCACAAATGCGGCTATGTCGGTCGGCATTGTTCCTCAGGAAATTGTTTGCGATCCATTTCTCACAGTCGCCGAGACCCTAGTTTTTCAAAGCGGTTTTTTCGGACTTCGCAATAATGAAGCGTGGCTTGATACGATCGTCTCCAAGCTGGGGCTTGAAGACAAAATCAGTACACCTGTCCGAATGCTCTCAGGAGGTATGAAACGAAGAGTTTTGATCGCGCAAGCACTTGTTCACAAACCTCCGGTCATCGTGCTTGATGAACCGACGGCCGGTGTCGACGTTCAGCTTCGTCGTGAGCTTTGGGCCTTCATCGGTCAATTGCACCGTGAAGGTCACACGATCATTTTGACAACGCATTATCTTGAAGAAGCTCAAAACCTTTGTTCGCGTATTGCAATCATGAATGCAGGCGAAATTATTGCGCTTGATAAAACTGACGCGCTTCTTGCCAAAGCCCAAGAAAATACCGTGAGATTTCGACTTCCGTGCACGCTACCTGATGTGTTGCAGTCACAAGTTCTGCAAAACCAAGCCGGACGCTATGTACTCCGCTACACGGATTTGCAGAATTTAACGATGATCTTAAAAAGCTTAAATGACTTGGGAGTCGAGCCTGAAAATCTCTCAATCGAACGCGCAGGTCTTGAAGAAGTCTTTACCGAGCTTTTGAACAAAAACTAATATGCAAGCCTATCCATTCAATGCCCTCAGAGCCTTTCAGACTCTTTTGAAAAAAGAAGTTGTTCGGTTTCAAAAAGTCGCCTTTCACACGATCGCTACTCCCGTGCTGTCTTCGCTTTTGTATTTGATCGTTTTCGGCGCGGCCTTTGACAACAAAATCGAATTTGATTCATCGGTGTCTTACTCGCAATTTTTAGTGCCCGGACTTGTCATGATGGCTGTTTTGCAAAACGCTTTTGCCAACAGTTCATCTTCCTTTATCCAATCCAAAATTTCCGGCACCTTAGCCTTTATTCTGATGCCACCCATTCCCGATACGGTCATTGCTACAGCCTACATCCTATCCTCGGCGCTAAGAGGTCTTTTAGTAGGGTTTTTCGTTTGGATTGTCACTGCCCTTTGGGTCAGTCCAACGGTCTCGCACATCGGATGGATTGTCGCTTTTGCCACTGCTGGTGCCGCCCTCATGGGAGCACTTGGACTCATTGCAGCCATCTGGGCTGATCGATACGAACAAATGGGAGTCATTCAAACTTTTATCGTTATGCCGCTGACGTTTTTGTCGGGCATTTTCTACACCGTAGAAGCATTACCGAGTACTTGGCAAACGATTACCCGTATCAACCCCTTTTATTACCTCACGGATGGATTCAGAGGTGGCTTTATCGGCAACTTTGAAACAGAGCCTTGGATAGCGCTTACTTGTGTCCTGATTGCTGTCCTTGTGATCAGTACTGTAGCAGTTGCGTTACTGAAAAGTGGCTATAAAATCCGCCACTAACACTTTGCTTCGTTACATGCCTTTTTTTGTTACTGCCTTTTGTCGTTCTTAGCCTTACAATTAACGGATTAAGTTTTTAATTTTTGAGGTTTACCGTGGCCGATACCAGTCAAGCTCGATTTGAAGCCTTAAGTCGCCTGAAAACATTGGACCAATTTATCCCGGCTCGCACTGCTGTAGCTCCGCATACAGAGGCATTGCGTCAATTTGATCGTCGCAGTAACACCTGGGAACGCATTTCCTACCGTGACCTCAGTGAGCGCATCATGGTATGGCGTCGCGCATTCGCAAAGCTTGGACTGGAGCGTGGCGATCGAGTTGCGATTTTATTGCCTAACGGAGTGGACTCCGTCTGTTGTGATCAAGCCGTTCTTGCTAACGGTTATGTTCCGGTTCCGCTTCACGCCATTGACACAGCAGGATCAAGCGCATACATCATCGCTGACTCCGAAGCCAAAGTTCTGGTCACCACGCGTCAAAATCGTTGGGACAGTATCTATCTTGCCCATACGGTTATGCCAAAGCTAAAAGAAGTGATTTTCACGGAAGAATCCGCCCCAGAACATCGCAATGACGGTGTGCGCCACTGGGATTTAGAAAATTGGCTTGCGACCGGACACGATGTCACGGAATTGCCCGAAGGACCACAAGAAGATGACCTCGCTGCCATTGTTTATACCTCGGGAACCACGGGCCGTCCCAAGGGTGTGATGCTGACACACAAAAACGTGGTCAGTAACGTCGTCAATACGTTAAAAACCGTTTTACCGGCTCCGGGTTCGGTCTTTTTATCCTTTTTGCCCGTCTCACATACCTTTGAACGTCAATGTGGTTACTATTTGGCGCTCGGTATGGGATGCACAATTGTCTATACTCGCTCGATTCAACAACTGGCAGAAGACTTCCGCATTGTGCGGCCCAATGTCATTATTTCCGTTCCGCGCATCTATGAAAGAATTTATGCCAAGGTACAGGCAAAGCTTGCCCGCGAATCGGCTTTCGTGCGCTTTATGTTTAATTGGGCCGTTGAAGTCGGTTGGCGACGTTTTTGTAAACGCTTCGGCATGCCTGTAGAGAAAACTTCGACAAGTTGGCTTGACCCCGTCATTTGGCCCGTGCTTGACCGTCTCGTCTCTAGAACGCTTTTGGATCAATTCGGCGGGCAAGTGCAAATAGCCATCAGCGGCGGAGCTGCCTTAAGTAGCAAAATTGCTAAAGTTTTCTGCGGCCTTGGCCTTGTGATTACGCAGGGTTATGGGATGACGGAATCTAGTCCTATCATTGCCGGAAACTCCACTTCCTACAACCATCCCCACACTGTCGGCAAGCCTTTGCCCGGCACGCAAGTACGTTTGGGCGCGGATAACGAAATTCAGGTGAAGTCGGACTCTATCATGAAAGGCTATTGGAATCGTCCCCAAGACACCAAAGACGCCTTTACTGAAGACGGTTGGTTTAAGACTGGTGATGTGGGCGAGTTCGATGACGAAGGTTATTTGCGTATCGTTGGCCGCATTAAAGAAATCATTGTGACCAGTACCGGAGAAAAGGTACCGCCGGCTGACTTGGAGCAAGCCATTGAAATTGATCCTCTTTTTGAGCAATCCTACGTCATTGGGGAAAACCGTCCGTTTATCTCTACGATTATCGTGCTCAATAAAGAAGAATGGAAAAAACTGGCCACAACGCTCAATCTTGACCCCAATGATCCCGAAAGTCTGCATGCAACAGTCACCCGTAATGCGGTTTTGAAACGCATTAAGGCAGCGGCCAAAGATTTTCCCCAATACGCTTTGCCGCGCAACGCATGGTTAACACTTGATCCCTGGACGATCGACAACGAACTTTTGACACCGACTTTGAAGCTCAAACGCAAAGCCTTAGCTCAAAAATACGCACCGCAAATTCAGACACTTTATGCCGGACATCGCTAAACGTGTATGATTGCCCGCTATCGTTTTAGGAAAATGAAAAAGAAATGAGTGAACACGAAAAGTTATTGCCGGATTGGATGATCGGTTTGACTGACCGCATCATGAAATACTATATCGAGCGAGATTTGACACTTGACCCCGTTGTCTTAGATCGTCATCCGTTGCCCGAACCCGGTCATGAGTACATGATGTATGCACACATTCCGTTCTGTCATACACTCTGCTCTTACTGCACGTTCCACCGTTTCTTATTTAAAGAATATAAAGCTCGTGAATACTTCGTCTCACTTCGTAAAGAAATGCAGATGGCGCATGACATGGGCTACGATTTCACTTCGATGTATATCGGCGGCGGTACCACAACGGTGCTCGAAGACGAGCTCATTAAGACTATTGAGCTTGCCCGTAAGCTCTTTCCATCGATGAAAGAAGTCTCTTGCGAGACCGATCCTGCCCATTTGGCCAATCCTTCTTTTAAAGATCTCAAGGGATTGGTTGACCGTATGTCGATCGGTGTTCAAAGTTTTGATGACAATATTTTGCGCATGACCGAACGTTTCGAGAAATTCGGCAGTGGTGCACAAATCTTTGAACGTATCCAAGCTGCTCAAGAACTTTTCCCCATTATTAATGTGGATATGATCTTTGGCTTCCGCGGTCAAACGGAGAAAGTTTTACAACGTGACGTGGACTTACTCATGAAACTGAATCCGCGTCAAATTACCACCTATCCGTTGATGGTCACAACGCAAACCAAAGCGAGCGTTCGCAATAACATTGCTGCTCCCAGCGCTGACTTGGCGGCCCAATACCGCATTATTCTCGATACATTAGGCAAAAACTATAATCAGTTGACCTCGTGGACCTTCGGCCGTTCCAACGATGAAGGTTTTGACGAATACGTTGTTGATCATGACGAATATTTAGGCTTGGGCTCCGGAGCCTTCAGCTTCTTAGGCGATTCTCTTTACGTCAACACTTTCAGTCTTCGCCGCTATAACGAACGTATTGCACAAGGCAAGATGGGGGTGGAACGTCGTAGACGTTTTAACAAGCATTCCATTTTGCAATATCGACTGCTTCTTGGGCTTTTCGCGGCCAGACTGTCGCGTAAATACTTCCGAGAAGTTCATGGCGTGGAGCTTGACAGAGCCTTATTTAAAGAAATGCTCGGCCTGAAATTAGCCGGTGCCATCAAAGAAAATCCCGCCGATCCTGACAATCTCATCGTTACCGATGCCGGTAAATTCTTAGGGCTTGTGATGATGAAGGCGTTCTATTCGGGCATGGACAATGTTCGTGCCGAACTAAGAAAACCCCTCTCAGCAATCGACATGTAACATTTTTTACCCTCCATTAGTAGGTAGCACAAAACGACCGAAAGAGCCCCTAATTTGCTTAATTTTCCCTTATATTGTGGGTGCAGCCGGTAGCAACATTTGCTTACCGGCAGCCGTTTAACAGGAATTGTACGTACGATCCCTGAGAACAAGAGGTCTGTGCACAAGGCGCTTGATGCTCTCAGTGATTGCTGTTTTGTTTGTTATTTGAATCTTGGGAGAGATTTAAACATGTCCAAAACGATACTGGTCAATACGTTTGCCCCTCCGCCCAATGCGCATGGGGAAGACGGACCTGAATACGTTGGCAATCTTCGTCGCGGTGAATTGCGCGGCGTGATCAAGATCAACAAAGACAATTGCGTCGGTTGCGATACCTGCCGCAAGGTCTGCCCGGTTCACGCCATCTCCGGCGGCTTGGGTGTTGTTCATACGATCCGCGAAGATGCCTGCTTGGCTTGCGGCCAATGCTTGATCGCTTGCCCCTTCAATGCAATTGAACAAATGAGCTTCGTTGACGAAGTCATGAAGCAGCTTGACGATCCCACGAAGCTTGTCGTGGCCCACCCCTCGCCTGCTGTTCGTGTGTCCGTCGGTGAAGAATTCGGTGCCAAGGCCGGCGAACTCGTGACCGAACAATTCGTCAATGCTTTGGAAAAAGCCGGTTTTGTCACGTACGACGTGAACCAAACCGCTGACCAAACGATCATTGAAGAAGGTATGGAATTCGTCAAGAAGATCCAATACTGGGTCCTTGGTAAGCGCGGCCCTGACTTGGAAGAAGCGGCCGAACATCCGTTCCCGCACTTTACAAGCTGCTGCCCGGCTTGGGTTCGCAACGCTGAAACGTTCCACCCCGGCATCCTTCCGCATTTGTCCACGGCCAAGAGCCCGATTCAAATGGGTGGCCCGATTGCCAAAACCTGGGCTGCCGAATTTGTCTGGAACAAAGACCCGCGTGATATCTATGTCGTCGCCGTAACGCCTTGCACGGCAAAGATTTTCGAAGCGGCTCGTCCGGAAATGAACTCTGCTTGGAAGCACTTGGTTGAAACGGGCAAGATTCCTGCCAACACGCCTTCTTTCCAAGACGTAGACGCTGTTGTAACGGCTCGTGAAATTGCTGAAATCTTCCGCCGCAAGGGCATCAATCCGCTTGAAATGCCCAAGACGCGTGAACGCTCCACGATGGAAATCTATACCGGTGCCGGCACGATCTTCGGTGCCTCGGGCGGTGTGATGGAAGCTGCTTTGCGTACGGCTTACTTCGTGCTCTCCGGCGAAGAACTCAAGAATCCTGACATCAAGATCGTTCGCGGTCACACCGACGCAATTGTTGAAGCTACGATTCCGGTGCCCATTAAGGAACTCGGCGGCAAGGTCTTTGAAGTTCGTGTGTGCGTTGTCAACGGCGCTATGCAAGGACTTGAAACCGTATTGCGTCGCATCAAAGAAGACAAGAATCGCTACCACTTCATTGAAGTGATGAACTGCCCGGGCGGTTGTGTCAACGGTGGTGGTCAACCGGTTCGCACTGACAGTGCTACCTGGTTGAATCCGACCTTCCCGATTCCGATGCAAATCTAATTGGATGGAGACAATAAATGCGCAAGTATGAATATACCGAACGCCAAACCGTTGCTATGTTGGGCCGTCGCGGCTTTTTGAAAGTCGTTGGCGTTACCGCTTTAGCTTTCGGTGTCACGGGCTACGCCGTTGTTGATCTTCTCCAACGCCGCCATGACGTGATCAAAGCCCGTCAGGCCGGTTTGTACCGTGATGACAAGATCTGCCAAAAGAATGGCTTGACCAACTCACACCAAAATCCGTCTGTGCAACGCTTCTATGTTGACATGAAGACGGAACCGGTCGGTGGCTTGGCTCATGATCTCTTACATACCCACTACTACCCGCGTTCTCAGTTGGCGGCAATGGGAGGTAAACACTAATGGCTGAACGTATCTTACGATTCCACCCCGCCGACAAGATTTTCCACGGTGTCAATGCGGTGACGTGGTTTGCTTTGCTCTTTACCGGCGCTGCAGTGTATTTCTGCAATTTGTCGGATGAAACGGCCAACAATTTGATGATCTGGCACATCTGGATTGCCGTTGTCTATACCTTTAACTTGATCGGCTACTTGGTGTTTGCGCCGCAACGCTTCGCTACGACGCTCAATGCCTTGTTGACCTGGGATATGGACACGATCAAGTGGTTCCGCAACTTCGGCGGTTATCCGCGCCGTTTCTTCAAGATTCCGTTCGGTCCTGAAGAAGTTCCGCCTCAAGGTCGTTACAACGGCGGCCAAAAGATGAGCTATCTCATTTTCTTCTTCATGATGTACGGCTTGGCCGTTACCGGTTGGATGCTCTTTTACTTCGCTCCGGCGATTCCGAAGGGCGCTTTCTGGTGGATGTACATTTTCCATGTTTGGGGCTCTATCATCACTTCTTTGATGGTTGTCGGTGCTCACATCCCGCTCGCCTTACTGTCCTGGGAACACTTCAAGGGCATCTGGGGTCCGGGCGAAGGCACGATCTCTTACGAAGCTGCCGAACACCACTCTCCGAAGTGGTTGGAAAAAGACGTTATTCGTACGAATTTGGAAAAATAATTTATACGAAAGTACTCATCTGAGTTACGTCTAAATCCAGGGGATTCGCTATTATTGGCGGGTCCCCTTTTTTATATCCAAAAGGAATTTCATTATGCCTGCCAGCCGTCTGGAAACACCGAAAGGTCTCCGTTTGCATTTCGGTCTTTTCGGCAAACGCAATGCCGGGAAATCATCCCTCATTAATGCGTTGGCCAACCAAAATATCTCTATTGTGAGCAGTGTTGCCGGCACAACGACCGATCCTGTGGAAAAAGCCTTTGAACTGTCTCCCGTAGGACCGGTTGTTTTCATGGATACCGCAGGTATTGATGACGTGGGCGATTTAGGAGCTGCTCGCGTACAAAAAAGCCTCTCGGTGCTGCAATGGATGGATATTGCCATTGTGGTCTGTGCGGCAGGCACCTGGAGCGAGCACGAAGAAAATATCCTTCATCAAACCAAAACCAATGCCACGCCCACTATTATCGTTTTCAATAAAGTGGATCTTGCCTCGGTTGATGAACCGTTAATCGCCAAACTGCGTAAGGAAGGCTATCGTGTCGTATTGACCTCAGCAGTCGAACGCAAAGGCATTGACGAGCTCCGGACGGCCATCGTTGAGACTGTCCTTTCTCAGACTGAGCCCGATCGCCCGCTCATGGGGGAATTAGCTAAAGCTGGCGATACCGTCCTTTTAGTCACCCCTATTGATACAGGAGCCCCTAAAGGCCGTTTGATTTTGCCGCAAGTCCAAGCAATTCGCGAATTGCTGGATGCCGGGGCTAAATGCTTGGTCATTAAAGAGGACCGCATCACTGAAACATTGGCAGAGCTTAAAAAAGCCCCGGATTTGGTAGTTACTGACAGCCAAGTAGTCTTACGCGTTGTTAAAGAGGTTCCCGAGCCCATTCCCGTGACGACCTTTTCGATCCAAATGGCTTACTCTAAGAGTGACCTGTTCGCACTGGCCGAAGGCGCTGCCGCACTGACCAAGTTGCAACCCGGCGACAAAGTGCTCATTGCAGAAACTTGCTCTCATCATCCGCTAAAAGACGACATCGGTCGGGTAAAAATCCCTAATTGGCTCAAAAGTGTTGTAGGTGATGTCCAAATCGATGTAGCAGTTGGTAAGGACTTCCCCACTGACTTAACGCCGTATAAGGTCATCATTCAATGCGGCGGATGTATCGTCACTCGCCGTCATATGCTGGCTCGTTTGCGCGAAGCTCGTGCTCAAGGCGTCCCGATGACCAATTACGGCATCACCATTTCGTATTTACAAGGCGTCTTACCTCGTGTACTTGCTTGCCATCCTGAGGCTAAAGCCGCTTTTGATAAAGCCATTTCTCAGTAGGAACGTTAAATTTCATGAAAACCATTGCTGACATCGTCAAACAAACCGAATTTTCTGATGACGATATCGTGCGTCTGTTAGCGATTACGGACTCTGAAGAGGCCGAAATTTTGCGACAGGCTGCCTATGAAACAACAACTCGCCACTTGGGTAACAACGTCTATTACCGCGGACTTATTGAGTTTTCCAATATTTGCACGCTTGACTGTCGATATTGCGGCATTCGTAAATCCAACCACGTAGTCCCTCGATATGAGCTCTCGCATGAGCAAATTGTTGAAGCTGCCGTTTGGGCGGCGAAAAACCAATACGGGTCCATTTGTCTGCAATCCGGTGAACGCCGCGATCCCAAGTTCATACAATTTGTCACGGATGTTCTCAAAGACATTCATGCCAGAACTGTCAGTGACGAATTACCAGACGGTTTGGGCATTACGCTGTCTATGGGAGAACAAACACTTGAAACGTATTGCCAATGGGCAGAAGCCAGTGGCAACCCCAAAGGCCTGCGGTATCTTTTGCGATTTGAAACTTCTGATGAAACCCTTTTCAATCATCTGCACGACGGTGCCGGTTTGCATGAAAAAGGTCTACAACGTCGTTTTGAAGCGCTTGGCAGACTACGCCAAGCTGGCTATCAAGTCGGCTCCGGTGTGATGATCGGCCTACCCGGACAAACGCTTGAGCATCTCTGCAAAGACATCCGCACGTTTCAAGCACTAGACTTAGACATGATCGGAATGGGCCCTTACATCACCAGCAACGGGGCCGATATGACCGACGAAGGAATGATGGACAAAACCGCTCTCATGCGACTGTCACTGAATATGCTTGCCACTACCCGTCTTGTCATTCCAGATGTCAACATGGCAGCTGCAACTGCACTCCATGCGTTGGAAGACAACGGTCGAGAAAAAGGCATCATGCATGGTTGCAATGTCATCATGCCTAACATAACACCAAGAGTTGTTCGAAAAAACTACCAGCTCTACGCGAATAAGCCTTTTATCGAGCAAGAGCCCAGTGATACGAACAAGTACCTGCAACACAGTATTGAACAGACCGGTCGAAATGTAGGACTTAATGTACTAGGCAGCTCCGTTCATTGGGTAAAACGCACCGAAAA
>DCTK01000084.1 GCA_002329575.1 Sutterella sp. UBA1442
TCAATCGCTTTTCAATGTGCCTGAAACGGTTGATATTGAATACGTCGTGCTTTCGCCTGCAGTCTACAAAGACATTCCGGTTTCCGAAGAAGACGTTCGTGGTTTCTATGAACAAAATTTGCAACGCTTCTCCATTCCTGAAGAACGCCGTGCTTCTCACATCTTGATTGCTATTGATGCTGACAAGGACGAGGCTGCCGCAAAGAAAGAAGCCGATGAACTCTATGCCAAACTTCAAGCCGATCCGAAGCAATTTGCTTCTTTGGCTCGTAAGCACTCAGCTGACCCGGGTAGCGCTCGTGAAGGCGGTGACTTGGGCTTTTTCCGCCAAGGCATGATGGTGCCTGAGTTTGACCGTGCCGTGTTTGCCGGCAAGAAGGGTGACTTAGTAGCTCCCGTGAAGACCGATTTCGGTTATCACATCATTCGCATCGATGACATTAAGGCCGCAAAAGCTCGTCCGTTGGCTGAAGTGCGCGGTGAAATCGAAACGCTTTATCGTCAAGAAGCTGCCGTTCGTATGTTTGCCGAAGATGCTGAAACGTTCTCCAACATGGTTTATGAACAAAGCGAATCGCTTGCTCCGGTGGTAGAACAGTTCAAACTCACGGTGCAAAAAGCCACCGGTATTACGCGCAATCATGAAGA
The DNA here is from genome assembly GCA_002329575.1 of Sutterella sp. UBA1442. GTDB lineage: Bacteria > Pseudomonadota > Gammaproteobacteria > Burkholderiales > Burkholderiaceae_F > Aphodousia. Next base: position 649 of record DCTK01000084.1, read on the forward strand.
TGCGATCATTAACCCCAATGTGGTTGAAGCGCTCTTTAGCTTTGATGTGTTGCAAGATAAGCGCAATACGAACGCCATTGAAATTGCAGCCAATACGCTTTTGGCTGCTCGAGTAACCAATCATCGTCCGCAAACGGTTGAGCCCTTGGATAAGGTCAAGGGCAATATTAAGACGGCTTTGACGAACACCAAGGCTGCCCAAGCAGCCAAGGCCGAAGGTGAGACTTTGCTTGCGAAGTTGCAAAAGGGTGAAAAGATTGACCGTAGCTTTGGCAAGGCTTCGACGCTGTCTCGCGAAAATCCCGGTGAGTACACCTACGAAGTGGTCACCGCCGCTCTGCGTCCTCAAGCTGACAAATTGCCGAGCTTTACCGGCGTTCAAACGCGAAATGGCAACTACACGGTCATTAACGTGCAAAGTGCCAAGAAGGTTGAAGCAGCTCCTGAACAGCTGGCCATGCGTAAGGCTGAACTTGCTCAGCTTTATTCCAACGCTGAACAAGCCGCTTTCATGAACGCCTTGGAAAATAAATTCGGTGTTGAAATCCTCAAGGATGAATACAAACCCGGGTATCAACCCGCTGAAGACGATGTCCAATAATCGTCAACAAAGATCCTAAAATTGAGCCCGGTTTATCCGGGCTTAATTTTTGGATTTGTGCTCTCAGACAAACAAACGGGACCCGAAGGTCCCGCTGTGAATCGAACCGAGCTCTTAAGGTTCTTCAGAACCCATTGTGCGAGCAATGGCTTCGCCAGGACCGTCTTCATCGAGCACAAATTCGCTTTCATCGTACGGATCCACGAGATCATCCGGATTGCCGCCCCAGCGCAGAATTTCCAATGCGCGGGAAGCACGATCACAGATATCCATCGCAACGATGCCGCTATTGCGGGCACGGACAGATTCGCCATGAAGCCATACAGCACCCAGGGTAGCGCTCACCATATCAAATTGTTGAGCAAAGAAAGCACCGATCATGCCCGCTAAGACGTCGCCGGAGCCTGCTGTTGCCAAACAGGCATTGCCCGTCGGATTAATCCAAGAGCGAGAGCTACGGAGCGTAACCACAGTTCCGGTTCCTTTAAGGACAACAATTGCACCGGTTTGAAGCGAGAGTTCACGAGCACTTGTGACGCGATCGGCCTGAATGCTCTTGACGTCACGATGAAGCATCTTGGCGGCTTCGCCAGGATGAGGCGTCAACACTGTGTGAGCTTTACGGGCCAAAACCTTATCTTCAAGCGCTTGGTCTTGAGAGATCATGACCAAAGCATCAGCATCAATGATTAAAGGCACGTTAGTGGCAATAGCCTCTTGAAGACGACGTCGTGCGCGATCAGAGAATCCCATACCGCAACCGATGACGATGGCATCGGCCGTCGAGAGATCAACGTCATCATCGGTAATCATCAATTCGGGTTGAGCCGGATCGTAGAGGGGAGCGCCTTGGGCTAACAATTGAACCGTGACCGAACCTGCACCAAGCTTTAACGCCGAGCGAGCGGCTAATAATGCAGCGCCCACTTTACCTTTATCGCCACCGATCACAACACAATGACCGTAGGTTCCTTTGTGAGAGTGATACTTGCGAAGCTCCAAAATGTGCTTGAAGTCATCCGTGTCGATGAGGCTTAAAGAGGAAAGGGGAACGGAGACATCCAGTTCAGACAGTGTCACCATGCCGCTTGCATCCTTACCGTCATTCATAAAGCAACCGGCCTTAGCACTGATTAAGTTAAGCGTCATGTCAGCCATGCAACCTTTGATGCCGCCGACCCAGTTGCCGCGTTCGGCATCAAGCCCCGTGGGGATGTCAATGGCCATGTGAAGCGCTTGACGTTCGTTAAACCAAAGCACAGCATCGATGAAGTCGCCTGAAATGGCTTTTTGAATACCCACGCCAAGCATCGCATCGACCACCACATCAGCTTTGGGAGCCATGTACGGATCATCAATGACTTGACCGCCTTTTTCGATCCAGCGGTTATAGGCACGCAACGCATCTTCTGTCTTGGGCTTCGTGCAACCCACCGTGACACAGATTACTCGATGACCGCGGCTTTTTAAGTGAAGGGCCGCTGTATAACCGTCTCCGCCGTTATTGCCCGGACCGCACAAAATCACAATGGTGCTTGCGGCATCGCATTGATCATCGATCCAGTTGGCAGCAACAAAGCCTGCACGATCCATCAAGGTACCGGCGGGCAGAATGTGGGATTGACGCTCTTCGAGTTCAGCTAACTCTTCCAAAGTCAAAAGCGTGGTTGACATGATGATAGAGGCTCCAAAATAGCTAACAACTTAAACAATCGCATTGTAAACAAACGGCAGGGAAATCGCTTGAGAAAAACGATTGGTTCACGGCTGACGCATGAACGTCA
>DCTK01000071.1 GCA_002329575.1 Sutterella sp. UBA1442
CACCGTAGCGCTCTAAAAGGTTTTCAGACTGATGCATATTTATGGTCCTTTCTATTCTTATAAGACTTACAAGCATCAGGGAATAAAGACGCGCAGACAAGGCTCGCCTTTATAAAGGGAGGATCAGTGTCTACTCTCTCATCCGGACTGTGACCGTCGGTGCCGGAATTGCGCCGGCTCTGCTGACCGGAGACCGAAGAGATACTCGGTCGCCGCGCTCGCGGACTGTTACNNGTGGGGAATTTCACCCCGCCCTGAGTCAGTGGGAGATTTTAGCGCTTTTTGGTCTGTCGCGTATAGCGTTTGCCCAAAATGTGCCACAATTTACGAATATCGGGCGGATTTTTCTCGGTCTTCTTCGAGCGGTACTCGCAATGCAAGAGCTCATGAGCCAAGTGACTGCCCGGCTCGCCCAAGAAATCACTATAAATTTCAGTGACTTGAGGATTCTTGTGCGATTCACGAATAGCACTGTGGGCATCAATCTTATAAAGTGCTGCCTGTCGATCCTGGGCAAAGCTGTGGTAATTATTCTTCTTTCTCGGTGTTCCGCCACCGGCAATACAACCTCCGGGGCAGGCCATCACTTCAACGAAGTCGTACATGCAGTTGCCGCTGGCCATCTCATCGATTAACTCTTGGGTACGTGCCAGACCGTGCACCACGGCCACGCGAAGTTGGCCAAGATCACCGAGATCAACCACAGCACCTTTGACGCCATCCAGTCCACGCACTTCGTTAAAGACAATAGGAGCCAGGCTTTCGCCATTGTGCGTTAATGCGTAAGCTGTGCGGATAGCGGCTTCCATCACACCGCCCGTAGTTCCGAAAATGGCACCTGCGCCTGAGTAGGTCGAGAAAAGATCAGAATCATAAGGACGCGGTTCGCAATACTTTAAGTGCATTCCGCAACGACGTAATAGTCGCGAGAGTTCTCGCACCGTGAGCACTGCATCCACGTCATGACCTTCTTCTCGCTCCAACGTGGGGCGCTTGGCTTCGCCCTTTTTCGCCGTACACGGCATGATAGAAATCACCCGAAGATTTTCTCTTGCCACGCCAAGCTTTTGCGGTAAATAAGCTTTTGCCAAAGCACCGAAAACAGCTTGAGGAGAACGAGTCGTAGAAAGATACTCCATCGCCTCGGGGATGTGCTTTTCAACATAATTAATCCAACCCGGGCAACACGAAGTAAACATCGGCAAAGCGGCATCTTCGCCTGCTTTTCGAGCTTTGACGCGTTGCAACAACTCCGTGCCTTCTTCCATGATGACCACGTCGGCAGCAAAATTAGTATCCATGACGTAGTCAGCGCCAATTTTCTTTAAGCCATCAACGATAAGGCCCTCAACATTGTCACCCGGAGTCAGACCGAACTCTTCGCCTAACGTGACACGAACGGCCGGCGCCATGGTAAAGATCGTGACCGTATCCGGATCATCGATCATGTTTAGCACTCGGTCGGTTTCATCCTTTTCACTTAATGCGCCCGTGGGACAAACCAGTGTGCATTGACCACATTGCACGCACTTGGTGGAATCTACCCAGCGCTTGGCCCCTGTGAGTGCAACCCCCGAGTCTGTCCCAAAGCCGTCAATCGTTAAAGCTCCGATCCCTTGCACTTGACGGCACACTTCAACACAGCGGCCGCAACGAATGCACTTATTGACATCGCGCACAATGCCAGCCGATGAGTCATCAAAGGGTCTTGGCGTGATATAGGATTGCGTGGCAGGCGTGTGAGGCATGCCGATAAACAGTGCAACGTCCTGCAATTCACAATTACCATGACGAGAGCAACTCTTGCAGTCCTGATCATGGTCGGCAAAAAGCAATTGCATTTGCAACTGTTGCATCTTACGAACACGCTCGTTACGAGTGAAGATACGTTGACCGGGTTTCACAGGTGTCGTACAGGCTGTCACCACACGGCCTTCTTCGCTACCGTTATCAAAGACTTCAACCAAACACATCCGGCAAGTGCCCGGTGTGTGATTCAACGGCATGAATGCGCACAAGGTCGGAATAAAGACTCCTGCTCGGCGAGCAGCCTTTAAAATCGTTTCACCCTCTTCGAGCGCGACCTTTTGACCGTTAAACCAGGCAAAATTTGTCATTTCTGTCATCTTTGCTCTCCTCTCTTACACTGCCTGGTTTTGAATGTGGGCGACATTACCCGGAATCGGTAACTGGGTGACGACACCGTAGATTCGGTAGCATCGCATGCAACGATTGGCTTCATCAATGGCATCTTTGGTGCTCATTGAGAGGTCTACTTCTTCAAAGTTGCCTCGTCTGTCCTCAATGGATAGTGTCTTTAATTGATGACGTTGAGCTTTACAAAGATCAATTGTAGGATCGGTTTCTTTCATCAGATCGCATTTTTTGATCATCTCACCCATGCGGCGACGTGGGACAAAACCGACCGAGCCTCGGGTCAAGTATTCATTAATAGACTGAGCCGCAATTTGGCCTTGAGCCATGCCGTCAATCAAGGTGGTAGGACCGGTAGCAGAGTCGCCACCTGCGAACACACCCAGACGGGTCGTAGCCAATGCGTCTGAGACCTGAATATTGCCTCTGCGGTCAAACATGATGCCGTCATCATCGCAAAGCACTTCTTGGTCGAGACGTTGACCGATGGCCGCAATCAAATTCGTACAGGATAAAACAGATTCAGTACCTTCAATTTCGATTAAACGACCCCGACGTTCACCTTCTTTGCGTTCTTCGCGCATACGAGCGATCTTTAATCCCGTCACATGACCATCTTCGTCCAAAATTTCCTTTTGAACGGACAAGAAATGGAATTGAATGCCTTCAGCTTTAGCCGCGAGCACTTCTTCGTGGTCAGCCGGCATCGCTTCTTCGGTACGGCGATAGACGACATGTACAGTGCCATTTGTTAAGCGAGCGGCTGAACGCGCACAGTCCATGGCTACGTTTCCGCCACCGACGACAACAACATCACCGGTGAGCTTAAAGGGCTTGGAGCCTGAGACGGAGCGCTCTACGCGATGTAAGAAATCAATGCCGTTGTAGTAGCCTTCAAGCTCCGTATTTTCATTTTCGAGCCCCAGATACATCCCTTTGGAGCAACCGACACCAATAAATATCGCGTTATAGCCACGGGCGAACAAATCATTTAAAGAGAAGTCATAGCCCAAGCGCTGACGATAATGATAACGGCCGCCTAATTCTTCAATAACGTCCGTTTCACTTTCTAGCAAGCCTTTAGGTAGGCGGTACTGCGGAATACCCACTTGAGCCATGCCGCCTGCGTGGCGATTGGCTTCGAAAATATCGACTTCGTAGCCTTGAAGCAGTAAGTGGTAGGCACAGTTAATCCCAGCGGGCCCAGCCCCGATCACGGCGACTTTCGGTGCCAAGGGCTTTTTCTCGCGCAAAGCACGATGGAAAAGCGATTCCATTGGTCCCGTCGCATCGGCGGCATAACGTTTAAGGTTTTTGATGTCCACGGCATCGTCTAAGAATTGACGTCGGCAGGCCTTTTCACAATAGCGAACGCAGACGCGACCGCAACTGCCCACGAGCGGATAGTGACGCAAAAGTACCGCAGCGGACAGTTCTGGCTCGCCGGCCTTAATGTAATCGATATAGCGCGGGACATCGACGTGAGCCGGGCAAGCTTCGATACAAGGCGCCGTTAAAAGACTGTAGTAGTCATAGACGTCTCGAGCGACAGGCTGAGCCTTCTTAATTTCATCCGGACAGAATTTCAGTGCAGCCAAGAGTGCTACGGGCGTCGTGAGGCCAATACCGCAAAGGCTCGTTTCTTTCATTTGCTCGGCCACTTTCACAACAAAGTCCCAATCGACTGTGGCGGCCTGCCCCTTGACGGCACTTTCAAGTGCTTCAGCAATAATTTGGGTACCAATGCGACACGGCGTACATTTGCCGCACGTCTCACGCGCTGCGCGCTCATAGTAGCGCCAAAGACTAAAAACAAGGCTGGCTCGGCGGTCAAGCACTAAAAAGCCTCGATCGCAAACAAAGCTCATCACAGGATTGCCCGGATTAAACTGTGAGAATTGATTGATATCCAAACCTTCTGGCGCACTCGGCGAGAAGGTTGAACGGTTGTCATAAAAGACTCCGTCCCAAGCACCAAAAATTAAAGGGGTCATAAAAATCCTACCGAATAGAAATTTCTTTCCTCGGTCTTCTCCTTAATGATGATTTCCGAGTGTTCGCTCTTGGGCTCTCCCAAGCTCAAAAGTGATATTCTCGAAGCGTCTTTGCGGTCTATACAAAGTTCTGACTATTTTAATTAACCGTTTGTGAAATCTCTAACGGCTAAAACGCTAATTTTGATGCGTGGCAAAAACCACGCAGTTAAAGTTTTACCAAAATTTCCTTCAAAACCCTGAAAATCCGCCAATGCAGAAAACTTTTTAAGTAACTCTTTAATTCTTTCTTGAAGAGACCAAACCCTAAATTTTCCGTTACGAAAAACCTGGTCGATGTTGATCAGATATAGTCAAAATACCTGCTCAACTTCCGGTTTCTCTTCCTTCATCATCGGGATGAGTTTCACTTCGAATCTCTCCGAAGCCAGCGCTCATCTCTCACCAAAACACCCTCTCGCGAGAGTCTTTCAGGCCTGCATTGGGTCACGTCCCGAGTTTTCTCCCTTCTCTGCAGGCAAAGGCGTTCACCGTGTAACTCACGGCACCGCAATGCGCACACTTCCATCGCCTGTCCGATAGCCTCAACTGCTCATTTTTCTGACCGCAATAACCGCACGTCTTCGAGCTCGCGTAATAGCGATCCGCCACGACCACCTCACAGCCCCGTTGCTCGGCTTTGTACATCAACTGACGGCGAAACTCATAAAAACCAACGTCGGCTATGCACCTCGCCAGTTTCCCATTCTTGAGCATCCCGCTCACATTCAAGTCTTCTATCACGATCCGTGAAAAGTGCGTGGTCAGATAATTCGTCAGCTGATGCAAGGCATTCTGGCGATAGTTGAAAACCTTGCGATGCAATTCGCCGATTTCCAGTACCAACTTAAGACGGTTCTTACCGCCTTTCTTACTTCGGGCTAACTTTCTTTGCAGACGCCGAAGTTTCGACAGACTTTTCTTTAATGGCTGCAACGCCTCAAACTTCTTATGGTTCGAGAGCACCGCCAGTGACTTCACCCCCAGATCTACCCCCACCGTGCCTTGGTTTTTAGCCGGTTTCAAGTAACTGAGATCGGTCAGTTCGCATGACACACTCACGTACCACCTTTTGCCGCGTCGCGACACCGTTGCCCAAAGCAGCTTCGCTCCTTTGAACCGCAACGGCTCACGCATCCGCACCCAACCTAACTTCGGTATACGGATGCGTGAACCTTTGACTTCAAAATGATCATTACTGATGGTAAAGCTATCGGAAACATACTTCTTTTTAAACTTCGGATATTTGAAGTGTTCGGGATTTTTCCAGAAATTCGAAAAAGCTTGACCTAATTGGATGATCGCCATCTGCACGGCGCACTTGGTCACTTCCATCATCCACGGAAATTGTTCCCGCTTTACGGCATTGAGCTTGCGACGGATGCTGTACTGACTCGGCTTCGGTAAACTAGGATCTTTCTTATAGGCCTCGTACTCTTGTTTCCACTCATTTAATGCCCAATTGAAAGCAAATCGGGCGCAGCCGACCGCTTTCTTCAAGTACAGCTCTTGCTTTTCATTCACAATGAGCTCAATCTGATGGGCACGGTGAATAGTCATCTTTTTGAACTTTCTATCTATTGAGCCGCTTTAACGGCTTCTTTCATCCCATTAATTAATTTCTGATTTTTCTTACTGCGTGAACCGTACAGGCGGGCGCTAAACACAGTAATGATTTCCAACACATCTTTGGCTAAATCTTCTTCAAAAGAAGCTTCTTCGCCCTTATTGATGATCACCACCTCAACCCCTTTCATTTCGCAGACTGAAAAAATCAGTTCAGCTCCAAAGCGCAGCAGTCGATCTTTGTGCGTGATGACCAGGCGCTCAATTTTACCGTTAAGCAGTTTTTCCAGTAAAGACTGCAATCCTTTTTTCCGGTAATTCATTCCGCTGCCGAGATCGCTGATGAGTTCAAAAGTCCAGCCTTGGGCTGCACAATACATCTCCAAAACCGTCTTTTGTCTTTCCAAATCTTGCTTTTGATCGGCGCTCGATACCCGGGCGTAGGCTAGAGTGACGCGTTCGGATTGAGGCGGTAGTTTTCGTCCCATGCCCATAAGTTGTTCAGCGGAATACCTTCTCTGATTGCCCCGCGTGCGTTGTGGGATTAATTTGCCTTCATACTCCCAACGTCTGAGGGTGGAAACGGCAACGCCCAATTGTTGCGCGGCTTGGCTGATGCTATACAATTTACTCATTTTAATTAATATAAAGTAGTTTTGAGTAATTATAGCATAACTGTTTCTAGCCCTAGAACTACCCCAATTGGACACACGCAGTGCGATCAGTAACGGTATCATTAGAACATTGAATTTGATTTCTAGGTATCTGAGGTACTCACATGACGATTTATCATCAGTATGAAGATTTAATGCGACATGTCTATTTTCACGGTGTCAATAAAAGCGATCGTACAGGAACGGGTACGCGTTCTGTCTTTGGCTACCAAATGCGCTTTAACCTCTCGGAAGGTTTTCCTTTGGTCACTACTAAGAAACTTCACCTTCGCTCCATCATTCATGAATTGCTTTGGTTCCTCAAGGGCGAGAGCAACATCAAGTACCTCAAAGATAACGGCGTGTCGATTTGGGATGAATGGGCTGATGAAAATGGTGATTTGGGCCCAGTGTATGGCGTTCAATGGCGAAATTGGCGCGGTGCCGATCGCAACGTTGATCAAATCGCTGAACTCGTCAATACGATTAAAACCAATCCGGACTCTCGCCGCATGATCGTGACAGCTTGGAACGTTGCTGAGTTACCTAAAATGGCGCTTCCGCCCTGCCACATGATGTTCCAAGTCTATGTGGCCGACGGTAAGTTGTCCTGCCAACTCTATCAACGCTCTTGCGACATTTTCTTAGGCGTGCCCTTTAACATTGCCAGCTATTCGTTGCTCACGCACATGCTCGCTCAACAATGTGACTTGGAAGTGGGCGACTTTGTTTGGACAGGCGGCGACTGCCACCTCTATAACAATCACTTTGAACAAGTGAAGTTGCAATTGTCGCGTGAACCGCGCCCCTATCCGCAATTAGTCATCAAGCGTCGTCCGGACTCGATTTTCGATTACAAGTTCGAAGACTTTGAAATTGTGGGCTACGATCCGCATCCGACGATTAAAGCACCCGTTGCGGTTTAATTGAGGGACTTCACTATGGCTCAATTACATTTAATCGTTGCACATGCGCGAAACGGCGTTATCGGTAAAGAAGGTAAATTGCCATGGTATCTGCCCGAAGACTTAAAGCACTTCAAACGCACAACGCTGGGAAAACCCGTCATTATGGGACGAAAGACTTGGGAGTCCTTGGGACGTCCTTTACCCGGTCGTCGCAATATCGTCGTAACCCGACAAACGGGCTTTACGGCCGAAGGGGCAGAAGTCTATAGCAATCTTCAAGACGCCGTAGCTGCCGTTAAGGACGAGCCCATTGCGTTTATTATGGGCGGCGCACAAATCTATGCTGAAGCCATGCCTCAAATCGAAGTGGCGCACATCACGGTATTGAATGCAGACTTTGAAGGAGATGCATTCTTCAAACCCTTAACCGATGACGAATGGAACTTGGTTGAAGAGGCCACATTCCCCGCCACCGACACGCATCCGTATAGCTTCAGTATCCGTCGATACGAAAGACGTTAAGACTCGCGAATTGACGTTTCAAATGACATCGGGGTGCCTGATTTACTCAGACACCCCGATGCATTTAGTAGGACCTAATGCTAAATTTTCGATAAATTAGAAAACCAGGATCAACACAAGCCACGCTACAACCATCGGAACAGCTGTGCGCTTAACGAGGTCAATCGGAGAAACACGAGCCAAACCGGCCAATAAAATCACAACACCGGCGATAGGACTCGTTGTACGACCTAACTGAGCAGCACACATCACAGTGTTACCAAGCTCGGTAATCGTCATGCCGAATTGTGCTGCGTGCGGAGTCACCGCCTCGTTAAATGCAAAGGTCGCAGCGTCACCTGAACCGCTTAATACGGCCATGGCAAATGTGCCTAAAGCACCGCCCACGCGAGCAAATTCATTGGCGCTC
>DCTK01000057.1:0-3134 GCA_002329575.1 Sutterella sp. UBA1442
CTACCGACTGAGCTATCGGGGAATCAGAGTTCGGTATCTTACACAAAGCCATGGCGAAACGCAAGTGTTACGCCTCAACGACTCTAGGACATCTAACAAAGGGCCGATAAGACACTTAACAACACAGAAATAAAACACATGGCGCGAGCGAACATAAGACGTTCGACAACGCGAACACGCTACATTTGACAACGCGATTATAGGACACATCGCAACGCGATTTTGCCAGACATAGCGTCTCGTCTATAACGGCAGATGACCCCCTGAATTTTCGTAAGGAGTCATCAATGGCAAAACGCAACACTAAATTGCTGACTAGAGAAGAAAAGCTTGAGCATCGAGAGAATGTCATCAAACTGTTTCTAGCCGAACAAATCAGCGTTGAGGAGGCGATGCATCAGTTAAAACTGTCGCGTAGCTCTGTTTACAGGATCTGTGATCGCTATGTTCAAGGCGGCAGACAAGCTCTCAAGCACGGCAATGAAGACCAACCCCCAAGCAATAAGCTCAACGACAAACAACGGGAAAGAATTCTTGAGCTGCTTGAGGTTAAATACGCCGATTTTCAGCCGGCACTGGCCGTCGAGTATCTCGAGCGTGAAGAAGGCATTAAGGTCTGCAGAGAAACCGTACGCCGCCTATTTCGACAAATATCGCCCTCAGAGAAGACTTCAAAGGGAGGTGTGCCACACCGTCTGCGACGAAGAAGACAGCGCTTCGGAGAGCTGATTCAAATCGATGGCAGTCCCCATCGCTGGTTCGGTGAGAAGCGTCCTGCGTGCTGTCTGATCGCTTTCATTGACGACGCCACGAGTATGATCACAGATGCTTATTTCTGCGAGAGCGAAAACACAGAGGCGTACCTGCACTGTATTGAACATCATTTGCTCAAGTATGGCGTTCCGGTGGCTTTTTACAGCGACAGGCACAGCATCTTTGATGCGGTGATCAAGGACTATAACGGCGAATCAAACCCTACTCAATATCAGCGAGTCTGCGCCTTTTTCGGCATCGATCCTATACGGGCATACAGTCCCCAGGCCAAGGGGAGGATTGAGCGGCTTTTTAAGACGTTGCAAAACCGTTGGCCGAAGGAATTCCGACTTAAAAAGATCAGCAGTATCGACAAAGCCAATGCAGTGATTGAAGACTACATTGATCAACATAACCGTAGCTTCAGCCTAGACGCTTCAGCTCTGGAAGATGCTCATGTAAAACTTCAGAGTAAAGACTTTGAGTCGGCCCGGCGTGTGTGCGCGCTGTGGCATCCTCGGAAGCTATCCAAGCAATTGACGTGTCGGTTTAAATCGTCGCAATTACAAGTCATTGCTCAACGCCGGATGACCTTGGCGTTGCAACCGGTGAACATTATCGAGTACTCAGACGGGAGGCTTGAGTTGCTATGGATCCACGTAGAAGGAAACCGCAAAAAGCATACCTTGCTTTCTTTCAGGCAAACGACGTTAGACCAGGTGCCGGAGTTCAATGTTTACGAAACCAGTAAAACGGTTGATGCCCGCCTGGACAAGATCCGGATGAGTGAGCAAACTCGCCGCATAAACTGGATCAATAGACGACGTGAAGCTGCAGAAAAAGCTCTCGAAGAAAGGGAGAAAGAAGTTAAAGCAGTGGAGCAAAAAGCCGAGGCAGGCCGATCCGCTGAATAACGTCTATTCTCCCGGTGTCATTGTGCCTGAATAAAAGGAAGAAGGGAATCGGACGCGGACGTGGGGAGGGCTGTTTCGCTACGCTTCACAGCCCTCCCCACTGTCCCTTTGAAAGGTGTCTGTTAATCCAAAATTTTTCTCTTGGCAAAAGGAAAATTTGGAAAGAAAATAAGAATGTTGTTAAGTGTCTTATTTTCGCGTTGTGTAAGTTGTCTTAAAATCGCGTTGCATTAACAATAAGCTAAATATCCACCTTAGAGGTGGCGAAGTTTATGCAAGAGGGGCCGTAAAACCCTTGTCAGAGAGGGGAAAGCGTCAAGGGAGTGTTTCGATTAACACGCCGCCTGAACTCATTTCCGTTAAGGCATCGGTGAGCGCTTGCAGTTGTGTGTCGGGGACTTCGAGTTGAAAGACGGCATCCATGCCGAAATCTTTGTTGGCGATGATGCAACGGTAATCATCAAAAAGTCTGAGTGCCTGATTGACAAAGCGATGCTCAAGCGTGACTTCGATGCTTGTTGAGGGAACTTTAACGGTAACAGGTAGCGTCTCGAGAGCAAGCTTGACCGAGCCTTGGTAGGCCCGAACGAGTCCCCCTGTGCCCAGCAGTATGCCGCCAAAGTACCGAGTGACAACAGCCGCAATTTCTCCCACACCACAGTGAAGTAAGACGGTGAGCATGGGGCGGCCGGCAGTGCCTTTCGGTTCTCCGTCATCGCTTGCACCGACTTGTGCGGTGCTTCCGGGTTCAGAGGCCTGAAAAGCCCAACAATTGTGCGTGGCTTGCGCATGTTCGGCACGCACCGAGTCAATAAAAGCCTTGGCTTCTTGCGGATTTCTCACGCGAGCAATGGTCGTGATAAAGCGCGAGCGGTGAATGATTTGCTCGACTCGATAGGTTTGAGCGGGTTTAAGATCAGGGACGGTGTAGCTTTCTGCCATGGCTTAAGAAGTTTATGAAAAAGCGGCTTTCGAACTTTGTCGAAAGCCGCTGCAATTATACGGTTAAAGAACCGATTACATCATGGGCATTCCGTCCATGCCGCCCATGGCCGGGGCTACCGGTTGCTTGTCTTCGGGAAGATCACCGATCATGCAGTCGGTCGTGAGGATCAAGCTGGCAACGGAAGCGGCGTTTTGCAATGCCGTGCGCGTTACCTTCGTCGGATCGAGCACACCCATAGCAACCATGTCGCCGTATTCGCTCGTTTGAGCGTTAAAGCCGTAGTTGCCTTCACCGTTGGCGACAGCGTTCACAACCACGCTCGGTTCAACACCGGCGTTAGCGACGATTTGACGCATCGGTTCTTCCATAGCGCGCAAGACGATCTTGATACCGGCGGTTTGTTCTTCGTTGTCACCCTTCAAGCCGGCCACAGCCTTTTGAGCGCGCACCAAAGCAACGCCACCACCCGGGACCACACCTTCTTCCACAGCTGCACGCGTGGCATGTAAGGCGTCATCAAC
>DCTK01000057.1:3146-8907 GCA_002329575.1 Sutterella sp. UBA1442
CCGCCTGCCAACTTGGCCACGCGTTCTTGCAATTTTTCGCGGTCGTAGTCGCTCGTGACAGCTTCCATTTGCGTGCGGATGTTCTTCACACGGGCTTCAATCAAAGCGGGATCACCGGCACCGTTAATAATCGTGGTGTTTTCCTTGTTGACTTCAACGCGCTTGGCTTGGCCCAAGTGTTCGAGCGTAGCCTTGTCGAGCGACAAGCCGACATCCTTGGTCACCAACGTGCCGCCAGTGAGGATAGCGATGTCTTCGAGCGTAGCCTTACGACGATCGCCGAAGCCAGGAGCCTTCACGGCGCACACCTTCAAGATGCCGCGCAAGCTATTGACAACCAACGTAGCGAGGGCTTCGCCTTCCAAGTCTTCGGTGATGATCAACAAGGGACGACCGGCCTTGGCCACTTGTTCAAGAATCGGCAACAAATCGCGGATGTTGCTGATCTTTTGGTCGTGCAAGAGGATATAGGGATTATCCAACACGGCCACTTGCTTGTCGGGGTTGGTGATGAAGTAGGGCGAGAGGTAGCCACGGTCAAATTGCATACCTTCAACCACGTCAAGTTCGTTCTTCAAGGACTTGCCGTCTTCAACCGTGATCACGCCTTCCTTGCCGACCTTTTCCATGGCTTCGGCAATGATTTCACCGATTTCGCGATCGCTATTGGCAGAGATGGAACCGACTTGAGCGATTTCCTTCGTTGTCGTAACGGGCTTGCTGATCTTCTTTAATTCTTCAATGGCACATTCAACAGCCTTGTCAATGCCACGCTTCAAGTCCATCGGGTTCATGCCGGCGGCGACAAACTTCATGCCTTCGACGACAATGGCTTGAGCCAACACGGTAGCGGTGGTCGTACCGTCACCGGCGTTGTCATTGGTCTTGGAGGCCACTTCACGGACCATTTGAGCGCCCATGTTTTCGAACTTGTCCTTGAGTTCGATTTCACGAGCAACGGTCACGCCGTCCTTGGTGACAAGCGGAGCACCGAAGTTGCGATCGAGCACGACATTGCGACCCTTGGGGCCCAAAGTGACTTTAACGGCGTTGGCCAAGGTGTTGATGCCGCGAACCATGCGAACGCGGGCGTCATCACCGAACAAAACTTGTTTAGCAGACATGGGTAATTACTCCAAATTCAAAAAATTCTTTTCAAATATCACACTCGATTATTCGAGCACGCCCATGATGTCTTCTTCGCGCATCACGAGCAATTCTTGACCGTCAACCTTGACGGTTTGACCGGCGTACTTACCGAAAAGCACGCGATCGCCCACCTTGACATCCATCGGGATGAGCTTGCCGGCTTCGTCACGCTTGCCCGGGCCTACGGCCAACACTTCACCTTGATCGGGCTTTTCACCGGCGCTGTCAGGCAGAACAATGCCGCCGGCAGTCATACGTTCGACTTCCAAGCGCTTGACGATAACGCGGTCGTGCAGAGGACGGATTTGCATTTGGAATTTCTCCTAATTATTGAATTCAATCAATCGTTGTTTATAAACCTTTTCGGTTTCCTTCATCGGGTAATTTCTTCTCGTTTGAGGGACAATATCGACATCAAACAAGAGAACTGCCCTTGGAACTAATGCAGAATATGGGGATGCATTTTCAGATTTCAAGGGGCGAAGCGAAAAAAGATGCAATTTCTGACCATTACCCGAACAGCTGTGACTTTAACTCTTTGTTTTTCAATGACAATGGGTTTTTGTCAAGAAATGTTGCCCGTTTCTGTTATCAAGGCTCTAGAGGCAACGCAGTTGAAGTCCGAACAACTGTCCGCGAAAGTGGTGGCGTTGGACGATGGCCCTCTGAGTATGAGNNGCGGATAAGTCAGTCAGTCCCGCTTCAACCGAAAAAATGATCACAACATTGGCCGCGCTTGAATTGCTCGGACCAGCCTATCGTTGGAAGACTTCGTACGCCTATCAAGGAAAGATTGTCTCCGGAACACTCAAAGGTACTCTTTATATTAGGGGGAGCGGAGATCCTAAATACGTTGTAGGAAATCTGTGGCGCGATTTGGCTCGCTTGAAATCACAAGGGATTTATCGCATTGAAGGCAATATCGCCATTGATCGCTCGCGATTTGCCCGCGAACATCAAGATCCTGAATTTAAAGACGATTGGGATCGGCCTTACACGGCAGTTGCCGATGCAGCATTGCTGAACTTCCAATCTGTAAGCCTTACATTGAAACCGGATGTCAAGCGTTCGGTGGCTGAAGTGTTTGCACAACCTGCCATGAGTGATTTGCAAGTGCCGCAGACGATTCCGCTGATTGCAGGACAAGCATGTGTGCGGTGGCGTCAAGCGCTACAAGCTGACGTGAAAAACGGTCTGCGTCCCAAGATTCGCGGAGGGCTACCCGGGGCATGTGAAGAGAAAACATTCTCATATCTTTTCGATGATAGTAACCGGTATTGGGAGTCGGTGTTCAGAAGCACCGCTGCACAGCTGTCCATCCTGTGGCGAGGGAAAGTGGTTGAGGCTAAGACTCCCGAGAATGCGATTGTACTGTTTGATGCTTGGTCAGAGGAGTTGGCGCAACTTGTGCGGCAAACGAACAAATTTAGCAACAACGTGTTTGCCAAACATATGATGCTAACGTTAGCGGCAGAAGCTCATCCTGAAAAGCCGGCGGATTATGAAACGGCGCGCCGATTGATAGGAAAATGGTTAGATAATCGTGTTGGAGTTAAGCCGTCCGAGGTATTTATCGATAACGGATCGGGTCTTTCTCGAAAAAGTCGGGTGACTGCTCAGGCCATGACTGCCTTGATTGAATACGGATGGAAAAGTCCTCGGATGCCCGATTGGGTGACGTCTTTTCCGATTGCCGGCATTGACGGGACGATGAAAAAGCGTCAAGCAGCAGCCGGTTCCGCCTATGTTAAAACAGGTCTACTTAATGGTGTGAAATCCGCCGGTGGCATCATTCAAGCGGCAAGCGGTAAACGCTACGGCTTTTTCTGTGTGGTTGAAGGAGCGCGTGCAACCGAATCCGATCAACCAATTGATGCTTTGATTGAGTGGGTCTTTACTAACGGTTAGTCGGTGCGGAGCCTAAATGGAGTCGCTTCGACAAATTGTTGGCCACAACGGTTGATTTGTTCCGTTTTGTATTGCTTTTCTTCAAAAGTTTGAGCTAACGCAAAAGAGTGTTTAGTCGACAATAATGTTTTTGAGTTTTTATAAGTGGGAAGCTATTTTAATTTTCTAATGCATTGATTTTTAATGAAATAAATGAAAATGAATTAATGAGCTCGGCGAGTCCATTTTTGTTGCTTTGTGGAATTTATTTATAAATAGGACAAAATGCCTAGAACATCAAGGACTTTTTGCGAATTGACGCTGTGGCGACAATTTTTAGCAAAAGCGGTTATTTTTACGAAGATTTCTTACTTGTGTTGATAATGAAACGATTTTAAACTGTATTTTGTCGACTTGTTGTTGAAAATATTCGACAGAAGCGAGAGTTTCAGTGGCGGTTATCTCGCTTGCCTGAGAAAGGCTTTTCAATAAACTGTCATCCACGGCGGCCCGCTAAGGGGCGACATTTTTATGAGAAAGGGACTCGATTATGGTTAAGAAATTCGTAGCAACGGTGCTTGCATCTGCGCTTATCGGTGGCTCGGCTTGTGCGGCAACGCTCAACGTCGGTACCGAAGCAACATTTGCCCCGTTTGAGTTTATGGATGAAAAAACCAAAGAGGTAACGGGCTTTGATATGGAAATTATCGAAGCGGTAGCCAAAGCTACGGGTGACAAAGTGCGTTTGCACAATATGGGCTTTGACGGTCTGATTCCGTCGTTGCAAGCCGGCATCATTGATGTGACGGTTGCGGCCATGACGATTACCCCGGAGCGTCAAAAGCGTGTGGACTTTACCGAACCGTATTACCAATCGGGTTTAACTATCTTGATTCGTAAGGCTGATGCTGCTAAGTACACGGATTTAAAGGCTTTTGAAGGTACGCGTCTTTGCGCTCAAATCGGTACGACCGGTGCCATGATGGCCAATCGTGTGAAAGACGCAAAAGTTACGGAATTCAACAGTATTACTGAAGCCTTTATGGAGTTGAAGGCCGGAGGTTGCGCTGCCGTTATTAACGATAAACCCGTGGTCGATTACTACCTTGTGCGCCGTGGTGACGACTCTGTGATGACTTTGCCGCAAGTTTTCGATGCTGAAAATTACGGCATGGCCGTCAAAAAGGGCAATAAGGCGCTATTGGATAAGCTCAACGAAGGTTTGAAAGAAATCAAAGCCAACGGAGAGTATGACCGAATCTACGCCAAGTGGTTCGGTACTAAACAATAATCTGTAAAGGAACGAAGTTCGGGATATGTACGACTTTCAATTAATCATCGACTCTTTACCACTGTTGATTCAGGGGGCAGGTGTCACGCTCCAAATTACGATCATCAGTGTCGGTTTGGGTTTGATTTTCGGTCTGTTTATCGGGATTGCTCAAATTTCGCAAATGGCGATTTTCCGCATTCCTGCCAAGGTTTATGTCGACTTTCTGCGCGGCACACCGCTTCTAGTACAGATCTTCATGATTTACTTTGCTCTGCCGATGTTAATCGGTACGCGCATTGATCCTTTCGTGGCTGCCATTGTTGCGTGTTCTGTTAACAGTAGCGCCTACGTTGCGGAGATCTTCCGTGCTGGTATTCAGTCGATTGACAAGGGGCAAATGGAAGCCGGGCGTTCGTTGGGCTTGAATTGGTCCCAAACGATGCGTTTTATCATTATCCCGCAAGCGTTCAAGCGCATTATTCCGCCGCTTGGCAATGAATTTATTGCCATGTTGAAGGATTCGTCCTTGGTGTCGGTGATCGGTTTCGAGGAATTGACTCGTCAAGGCCAGTTGGTCATTGCCAGTACGTACGGCGCGATGGAAATTTGGACAGCCGTGGCTTTGATTTACTTGATGATGACGTTGCCCATCACGCGTTTGGTGGCCTATTTGGAAAAGAGGTTTAAGACGAATGATCGTAATTAAGAATTTGAAGAAGGCCTTCGGGGATCACGTGGTGTTGCCCGATGTCAATCTGGAGATTAAGGCCCAGGAAGTGGTGGTGATTATCGGTCCTTCGGGTTCGGGTAAAAGTACGCTCTTACGCAGTATCACGCACTTGGAGCAGCCCACGGCAGGTCATATTCTGATTGATGGCGAAGAAATTGATGATGAAAAGAACATCGACCGCATTCGCGCAGAAGTGGGTATGGTGTTCCAACACTTCAATTTGTTCGAAAACATGACCGTGTTGCAAAACCTTACGTTGGCTCCGATTCAAGTGCGAAAGATGGAGCCGGCCAAGGCAGAAGAAATTGCCTATAACCTCTTGGATAAAGTGGGTTTGCGTGAGAAAGCCGATCAATATCCGTCACAGCTCTCTGGTGGTCAAAAACAACGTGTGGCAATTGCCCGCGCTTTGGCCATGCGTCCCAAGGCTTTGCTTTTCGATGAACCGACCTCGGCATTGGACCCTGAAATGGTCAAAGAAGTGCTTGATGTGATGAAGCAGTTGGCCAAGGAAGGTATGACAATGGTCGTCGTAACCCACGAAATGGGCTTTGCACGTGAAGTGGGCGACCGAGTGATTTTCATGGACGGTGGCAGCATTGTTGAAGAAGGTACACCTGAACAAATCTTCAACAATCCGCAACACAACCGTACGAAACTCTTTCTCTCCAAGGTGCTCTAGGTTAAAACTGGAACACCTCTTCGAAGCGGCCCTGATGGAG
>DCTK01000092.1:0-420 GCA_002329575.1 Sutterella sp. UBA1442
CTGCAAAAAGCCCGAGCCTTTGCCCTTAGCAACAACGGTGCCTGCCGGGCAACCAAGATTAAGATTGACCTCCTGATAACCGAGATCCGCTAGAGCCTTAGTAGCCCAGATAAAGTCTTCTGCTCTTCGTGTCAGCAGTTGAGNNTCTCGAGAAAGTTGTCTTGCGGTAAAGCGAGGCTCAGTGGTCGGTGTGACAAAAGGCAGGTAGTAGCGGTCTGCTGCACCGAAAAATTTGGCATGCACCCGTCTGAAAGGCGCTCCGGTGAGGCCTTCCATTGGGGCGACAGTCAGTATCGGGTCAGACGATTGGGCAATCAACGCAATCTTTTCGCTTTAAGTTTTTCTTCAAAATCTTTCAACGAATTGCCAACCACTTTATGTAAAAGCACCAAGGCAATCACGTTGGGGATCACCATGATA
>DCTK01000092.1:499-7441 GCA_002329575.1 Sutterella sp. UBA1442
AAACAGATCGCAACAAAACCTACACCGATAGAGCCCAAGCCGACGGAGTACGCTTTTTGCGTCAACGCAATACCCGTGGTGCTGAAGTCCATAACACCGGTCACCAAAATTACAAGGACCGTCAACGTTACGATAACAACGGTGGAGAAGACACCAAAAATAGCCACCAAACCTTGTTCAGCCGGATGTTCCACTTTGGCCACGGCATGAGCGTGAGGAGTCGTACCCATACCGGCTTCGTTCGAGAAGAGACCACGGGCCACACCGAATTGCATAGCTTTGGCCACGGTCAAGCCCAAGGCGCCGCCGCCAACAGCTTCGGGATAAAAGGCAGCCGTGAAAATCAACTCAAAGGCAGGAATAATTTGGTCGTAATGAGTCACGAGCACAAAGGTGCCGCCTACGATATAGATACCGGCCATAAAGGGCACGATCTTTTCAGCAACGCTAGCCAAGCGACCCATACCACCGAAAAAGACCAGGCCGGAAACAATCGCAACACCAATGCCGGAGGCCAAGAGGGGAATACCAAAGGCTTCGTTGAGGGCGTGCGAGACAGTGTTGGACTGCACAAGAGAGCCCGTAAAGCCCATGGTTAAGACAGCCACAACGGAGAAAAAGATTGCCATCGGTTTAAATTTTTCCCCTAGACCTTGTCGCATGTAGAAGGCCGGGCCACCGACCACGTGACCTTGGGCGTTTACGCCGCGGTAGGTTTGGGCTAAAACAGCTTCGGCAAAAATGGTTGCCAGGCCGAAAAAGGCAGCAACCCAAAGCCAAAAGAGAGCGCCTGGACCGCCGGCGACAATGGCGGTTGCCGCACCTGCTACGTTACCCGTGCCCACTTGGGCTGCAACTGCCGTTGCCAGTGCTTGAAAACTGCTCATACCGCTCTTATCGGCTTTTTTACCGAAAATGGCGGCGTTATTGAGTAAGAAGCGCAGTGCCGTGGGAAAGAGGCGAACTTGTACGAAGCGAAGTTTGATTGTGTAAAAAATCCCCGTGCCGCACAAAAGTGGAATGAGCACGAAGACACCCCAAAGGACACTGTTAAATTCCAAAATCCAAGTATTCAGTAGATCCATTCAAGCACCTGTATCCTGACAAAAAACAGTTAGGGCTTGCTAGTGACAACGCGAGAAGAGGGATTTGTCGCGAGAAACCGCAAGGCCGATAATTTGAATGCCCTGAAGAGATGGGCGTTTTTCGATTGTACCAATAGGCCTAGAGACTGTTATAGAGAATTTAGGCAGAAACTTGTAGAAGCCATCAATAAAGTAGGAGAGTTACGGCGCCATGAGCCGGTTTTCAAGCGCCGTATGCTCAATTGAATAATAGTCAATGCAATGACTCGAAGTTAATCCAGGCGTTTTCCGGCCAAGTCGCTCATCCAACTGAATTGTTGACGATGCTTTTGAGCAAACGAGTTGATGAGTTCCAAGTCTTTCATCGTAGCTCCGAGCATATCAAGGCCTTCGAGCAGCATCGTTTTGTGGCGGGGAGCGATGTCAAAGTGGCAGGATAAGTCTCCCGTTGAAATACTTTGCGTGACCACATCGATAGTCATTTCTCGAGGATCGTCAGCGCTTAAACTGTTCATCAGTTGCAGAGCATCTTCAGGGCTGACCTTGGCGGCAAGCAGGCCGTTATTGAAGCAATNNCAATTGGAGTAAAAAATTTCTCCAAAACCCGTAGCCACAACGGCCCGAATGCCATACTGCAACAAGCCCCAGACGGCGTGTTCACGGCTTGAGCCACAACCGAAGTTCGGTCCAGCAACAATAAAGTGAGTTTGCTCAAAACCTTTTTTGTTCAGAACAAAGTCTGGCCTTAATTGGCCGTTTTCATCAAATCGCAAGTGATACAGAAGTCCTTTAGCCAACCCCGATTTATCAATGCCACGCAGGAATTGTTTCGGCATCAATTGGTCTGTGTCAAGGTTGTCAATGGGCAGGGGGGCGGCAATAGCCGTTAAGGTTGAGAATTTTTCCATCACATTTTCTCCTAGACTAGTGCCGTTTCATCGCATAAATAACCCATGACAGCGCTTGACGCTGCACTTTGTGGACTGACTAAGTGCGTATGGCTGTCGCGTCCTTGACGGCCCTCAAAGTTGCGGTTGGTGCTCGAGGCACAGCGCACACCGGCCTCTAAAATGTCGTCATTCATGGCAAGGCATAGCGAGCAACCGCTTTTTCGCCATTCAAACCCTGCGTCCTTGAAAATCTTATCCAAACCCATCGCTTCGGCTTGGGCGCGTACTTGCATGGAGCCAGGGACCACTTGTGCTCGGACGCCTTTGGCAACATGACGTCCTTTAAGAATGCGGGCCGCTTCCATCAGATCAGAAAGACGGGCATTGGTGCACGAGCCGATAAAGACGTGTTGAATCGGTAGTCCCTTAAGTGCTACGCCGGGAGTCACTTTTTGATAGTGTTGCGCGCGTTGGGATGCCGTTCGTTCAACTTCAGTGGCAAAGCTCTCGGGCGCAGGTACCGGTTCGTCAAAGGGCGCACATTGGTCTGGGCTAGTGCCCCAAGTCACCATGGGACGAAGGCCGGTGGCATCAAGCGTTACCTCTTGATCAAACTTTGCATCATCGTCCGTTGTCAGTGTCGATGCGTATGAAGTCATCGCCAACTTTTCTTCGTCAGACAAATGGGCTGCATGATCGAATACCCATTGCAGAGCTTTTTCATCTGGGGCAATCAAAGCGCCTCGTGCACCGGCTTCCACTGTCAAATTGCATAACGTCATGCGCTCTTCAATGCTTAGCGCTCGGACAGCTTCGCCCGCATACTCCACCACTGCCCCTAATGCACCGCGTGCGGAGATATTCTTCAGAACAAAAAGCGCGAGATCTTTAGCGGTGGCCGGTTTTTTCACTTGACCGTTGATTGTGATGCGCATTGTCTTGGCCAAACGATAGACGAGTGTCGACGTGGCCAAAATATGCTCAATTTCGGTTGTGCCGATGCCAAAACCCAGGGCTCCTAAAGCACCGTGCGTGGTCGTGTGGCTGTCGCCGCAAATAACAACCATGCCCGGCCGAACTAGCCCTTGTTCCTCAATGACAACGTGTTCAATGCCTTGATTGGGGTTATCTGCGCCGTAAAAGGCACGGATGCCAAAGTCTTGGCAATTCTTCTCTAAAGTTTGAGCTTGGATCAGACTGGCTTCATCGATAATCCGACGAGGCGACTCATCGTGGGTGGGGATGATGTGATCAACGACGCACAGGTGTGCATCGGGTGCAAAAACCGGTAGTCCGCGTTCTCGTAGCCCAGCAAATGCCTGAGGAGAGGTGTATTCGTTAGCGAAGTGAATATCGCAAAAGAGCAACACGGTGCGGTCATCGATTTTTTTGACGGTGTGTTGGTCCACGATTTTTCGGTAAAGCGTACAAGCAGTCTCAGGCATATTGATGGTCCTATAAAAGTTTATACGCACATTTTAAGACAACTCTAGGTTGTGGCTGAGATTGTTGCTAAACAATCGGTATTGCTTAGGGGCAGTTGCCTGCTCTAGGCCGAAAACTCGAAATAAATCAGAATCCTGCGTGCTAAAATCAAAAGATTATTGACCCTCGGGCGACCTGCCCGAGTTCTTTTAGGGATTTGATTGCATGTCAGAGACGCAAACCTTTCACGATTTTGGGCTACACGATACGCTTTTACGTGCTATCGCAGAAATGGGTTACGAGAAACCGACTCCCATTCAAGTCAAAGCCATTCCTTTGGTTTTGGCTGGCTCAGACGTGATGGGAGCTGCACAAACGGGCACGGGTAAAACGGCATCTTTTGGTTTGCCGCTCTTGGCACGCCTTTTAAGTTTTGCCAATACAAGTGCTTCGCCTGCGCGTCATCCGGTTCGAGCGCTCGTTTTAACACCCACGCGTGAATTAGCCGATCAGGTTCATGAGAATTTGTCTGCGTATGCCAAATACACGGGGTTACGCACGGCGTGTGTTTTCGGCGGTGTGGACATCCGTACCCAAGAGGGACAGTTGCGTCGTGGGGTTGAAGTGGTAGTCGCTACTCCGGGACGTTTGCTCGATCATGTTGAACAGCGCAACATCACACTTTCTCAAGTGCAAATTGTTGTTTTGGATGAAGCAGACCGAATGCTTGATATGGGGTTTTTGCCCGATATTTCTCGCATTTTGAAACTCTTGCCGGTAGCCCGGCAAAGTCTGATGTTTTCAGCCACTTTTTCGCCAGAGATCAAAAAGCTTGCTGGCAATTTCTTGAACAATCCCAAGCTCGTTGAAGTGGCTCGTGAAAATTCCACTGCCAAGACCATCACACAGAAAGTCTACGAGGTGCATGATTCTGAGAAGGTTGATGCGCTTTTGGAAATTTTGGATGACGAGGCCTGCGAGGATGCCAAGAACATTTTGGTCTTTGTTAACTCCAAAATCAGTTGTCGACGTTTGGCTCGAACGCTTGAGAAGTATGGCATTCAAAGCGATGCCATTCATGGCGATAAAACTCAGGAAGAGCGTTTAAAGACGCTTGACGCGTTTAAAAAAGGTGAGGTCAAGGTGCTTGTTGCGACCGACGTTGCCGCCCGAGGACTCGATATTGCCGATTTGCCGGTTGTGATTAACTTTGATGTGCCGTTTAATGCCGAAGACTACGTGCACCGAATCGGTCGTACGGGTCGAGCGGGTAGTAAAGGGTTGGCCATCACACTCATGTGTCCGGGCGCTGATGAGAAGAATTTGGTCGCCATTGAAACGCTGACAAAGCAACATTTTTCTCGCAACCGTTTGGATGTGCGTGCAAGAAGACGTCCAGGACGCGGTCCGAGAAAAGTCTATACACCGCCTCCTGTGAGTCCGGTGAGCTCTGATCCGTTCTTTGATCAGCCTTATGAACCGTCAGTGCCGCAACCCCAAGAGCCTGTTGCGACACCCGTAAAGCCCACTCGAGGCGCTAAAGAAGAAAAGAAGGCGCCGGTTGCAGCCCTTTTGGGTGGGTTGATTCGGCGTTAGATTTCCAATGCAAATCCAGCACAGTTTGCACTGTGCGGTTAAAGATTAATTACAGTCTATTGCGCGATTTGACAAGGCGTTGGCGGCGTTGTTTGATAAAATTAATCGCTGTTGATGAAGCACCCTTAGTCCCGCAGAGCGACTCTTCTGTATCAGGGAGCGCTTGGGATATTTGAGAGGCTGGGAGTGTCAAAATGTCAGAAGAAAAAACGGTTGATAGTATAGAAGCGCGGGAAAAGGCTGCAGTCTTGTACCGCGATAAAACCCTATTTACGGGCGAGTCCCGAATCAATCACGCAGACGGCATGGTGAGCATCGTCCGAGGTATTCGCGATGATGAAGAGCTCATTGCCGCTTGTTATCTCTATGCAGTCCACGACTGCCTGCCCAATCCTGAAGAGTGGCTCAGAACCAACTTTGGCAACGGGGTGGCAGAACTTGTTACCGAACTCCATCGGCTAATTGTTTTAAACGGTAAGACCCGGTTGTTGCCGACCGATGATGCCGGTAAACCTGCCGATAAACTCATGCTCAAGGCTCAGGATGCGCTTTTGAGAAAGATGGTGTTGGCCATGTGTCGCGATCTTCGCGTCGTGATTTTGCGCCTGGCCAGTCGTCTGCAAACTCTTCGCTATTATGCGATGAAAAAAGACGACCCTGAAGGGGCAAAGACCTACGGTGCCGATACGCTCGCGCTATACGCGCCGTTGGCAAACCGTTTAGGGATTTGGCAAATCAAGTGGGAGCTTGAAGACTTGTCGCTTCGCTTCACAAAGCCCGACATCTATAACGACATCGCTCGACATCTCGATGAAAGCCGTGAAGCGCGTATTGCTTTTATGCGTGACGCCGTTGACAAGATTCGTCAGATGTTGACAGCTAGGGGGATCGAAGCCGAAGTCTCAGGTCGACCGAAGCACATTTACTCCATATACAAAAAAATGGAGCGCAAACACCTTCGTTTTGAGCAACTCTATGACGTGCGTGCCCTACGGGTGATTGTGCAAACGGTGGAGCAATGTTACGAAGTGCTCTCCATTGTGCAGGCCAATTTCAAGGGCGTGAGCTCTGAGTACGATGACTACATTTCCAACCCGAAACCCAACGGTTATCGATCGTTGCACACAGTGATTTTGGATTCGAAAGACCGACCGATTGAGATTCAGATCCGCACTCGCGAGATGCATGAATACAACGAGCTCGGGATGGCCGCTCACTGGCGCTACAAAGAGGCGGGGAATTCGGAAAAAAGCCAAGCCTCAACCGAAGATCAAAAAGTTGCATGGTTGCGTCNNAAAGTGGCATGGTTGCGTCAACTTTTGGCTTGGAGTAGTGACGTAAAACCTGAAGGGCCCTCAGGCCTTGAGGATGATCATGTTTATGTGCTCACGCCTCAAGGTCGTGTCGTTGAAATGGCCAGTGGCGCTACGCCGATTGACTTTGCCTATCACTTACACAGTGAATTGGGGCACCGTTGTCGAGGCGCCAAAGTTAACGGCCAAATGGTTCCGTTGAACTATAAGCTCAAGACGGGCGAAACCGTTGAAGTGGTGGTGGCTAAAACGGGAGGTCCCTCGCGTGACTGGCTTAATCCCGAATTAGGTTTTGTGGTAACTAACCGTGCCAGAAGTAAGGTGCGTCAATGGTTCCACCAACAAGCCATCGCCGAGATGATCAACGAAGGCCGTGAAATCATTGAAAAAGATTTGGCTCGTCTCGGGAAATCAACCTTTAAGCTCGAAGATTTGGCTAAGCGTTTGGGCTATGAAACGGTCGATGACCTATTTGTCGGCGCCGCCAAAGAAGAATTTGGGCTTAAAACGATTGAAAAAGTCATTAAGCCTCAAGAAGAGAAAAAAGAAGAACTCTTTACGAGCAAGTCCAAAGCCGCTGCTCACACCAAGAGCCAAGTGTTGGTCGTGGGGGTGGATTCGCTTTTGACACAA
>DCTK01000053.1:0-2637 GCA_002329575.1 Sutterella sp. UBA1442
GTCCAAGTTTTGGGGTCCAGATCATGCCGGTGGGTTACTTTTTTAAAGTATCGGTAAGCGGTTAAAAGACTTTAGGCAGTTTTCCCGTTCTCGGGTTTTAAGACCGAAACTAACACTTGGTCTACTTTATTATTATCAACGTCGATAACTTCAAAGCGATAACCTTCGTAAACCACGCGATCCGTACGTTTCGGGATCTTACGAAGCATATACATCATGAAGCCAGCAACCGTTTCGTAGGTGGAGTCTTCTGGCAGACTGTCAAAGCCCAATAAGCGTTCCAAATCATCCACAGGAGTGGATCCGTCCACCAACCAAGAGCCGTCATCGCGCTCAATGATCAGAGAGTCTTCTTCCGTATTAACCAAGTCTCCCATGACGGTGCTCATGACGTCATTGAGAGTGATAATGCCGACAACGAGAGCATATTCATTGATAATGACGGCAACATCGGAGTGTGTACGCTTGAATACATCAAGCATTTCTGACAAGGTCAGTGAGTCAGGAACCATTTGAACTGGTCGAACAAGTCCGTCATCTTTGAGTGAAAACGACTGGTTGTTCATGATGCGACCAAGAAGAGACTTGGAGTCGACAACACCGACAATACTGTCCAGATTTTTGTTACAGACAATGTATTGGTTGTGAGGTGTGTCAATGACTTTACGGCAAATGACCTCTTGACTGTCGTCGAGCAAAAAGTACACGATTCCCTCGCGAGGGGTCATGGCGCTCGGGACCAGACGGCTTTCCAACTCAAAAATATTTTCAATAGCGGTTTGTTCTTCGGTAGCGATAATGCCCGCAGCAGTACCAGCGTCAACAGTCGCAATAATGTCTGCGGACGTAATCTTATCTTTAGTGCGGTCAGGCAATCCGAGACGACGAATGATGATATTGGCAATGCCATTAAAAAACCAAATAAACGGTTTCAATAGCTTGATCAAGAACCCCATGGGAGAAATAACGCGCATGGCAATCACTTCGGGGGCTATCAGCGCCAGACGCTTCGGAATTAGGTCGGCCAGCAAGATAAAAGCAGTGGTAGACGATAAGAACCCAAGCCAGAACGCGACGGTGTGAGCCAGTTGCGGATCGCTGATTACTGCGGAAAGGGGCGTAAGGTATGTGGGGGTGAAAAAACGTTCACCAAGAATACCGCCTGCAAGAGACAGTGCATTTTGACAGATCTGAATAACCGTAAAAAAGTGCCCCGGGTGATCTTGTAAATTTAATACCTGAGAAGCTTTTTTATGGCCTTCATCGGCAAGAGCGCGTAAACGGATTTTTTTGGCAGCGGCCAGTGAGATTTCGGAGATAGAAAAAAAACTGCTGGTGAAAATTATGATCAGTAAAAGTAAGAAAAGTGTAGTAAAAGACATAAGCAATATAAAAAGATTTACAGTTTGCTAAGTATAACAAAAATAAAGGTTTTTTGCCCTTTTTATGCTTAAAACCGCGCCATGTGGGCATATTGACTATTGTCGTTTGCGATAAATTAAGTAAGAATAAACAAAACTCTCAAAATTTCCCGTCAAGACATTAAGTTAGATGATGTTTTGACGTTAACCCGAGGACAAGAAAGATGAACAATCGATTTACAGCTGTCGCCGTTGCCTGCTTTGGCGCATTGTTGGCCTTTCAAGCTCAAGCTGCTTCCGATACGCTGCAAAAAGTCAAAGCTCGCGGTCAATTAATTTGCGGCGTCAATACGGCTGCCCCCGGTTTCTCTTCCGTTGACAGTAAGGGTCAATGGAGCGGCTTGGATGTGGATATCTGTCGTGCTGTTGCTGCCGCTACGTTGGGCGATGCTTCGAAGGTGAAGTTTGTTCCTTTGAACTCTCCGCAACGCTTTAGCGCTTTGCAAGCCGGTGAAATTGACATTCTTGCCCGAAATACCACGTGGACGATGAACCGTGATACGACAACGGGAGCTCTCTTTACCGCGGTTTCTTACTATGACGGCCAAGGTTTCATGGTTCCGAAGCGTTTGAAGGTAACGAAGGCTTCTCAGCTAAACGGTGCCACTATCTGTGTTCAATCCGGCACTTCCAGTGAAAAGAGTCTTGCAGACTACTTCACGACCAATAACATGAAGTTCCGAACCGTGGTGTTTGATACGACTGAGGCAACGCAAGCGGCGTTTTTCTCTGGTCGTTGTCAAGCATATACGACGGATATGAGCGACTTGGCTGGTGCTCGCACGAATTCTGCCAATCCGGCTGACTACGAGATTTTGCCCGACGTTATCTCTAAGGAACCGTTGGCTCCGGCCGTGCGTCGTGGTGACGAAGAGTGGTTCTCCATTGTCCGTTGGTCGATTTTTGCCATGCTCAATGCTGAAGAGTTGGGCTTGACTAAGGCCAATGTGGATGAAAAACTCAAGACCGACATGCGCCCTGATGTACAACGCTTGCTCGGTGCTTCTGAGGATATGGGTAAAATGTTAGGCTTGGACAAGCAATGGAGTTATCGTATTGTGAAGCAAGTCGGTAACTATGGCGAAAGCTTTGAAGCCAACTTGGGTCCGAACTCCAAAGTCGGCTTGCCGCGTGGTAACAACAATCTGTGGACTAAAGGCGGATTGTTGTACGCTCCGCCCATCCGCTAATCGGACATAACGTCAAAGAAGTAAAA
>DCTK01000053.1:2706-9146 GCA_002329575.1 Sutterella sp. UBA1442
GGAATGGTTCTGGCAGGTCGTTGTCGTCGTGGCTATTGTGGCGCTCTTTTACGTGTTCGCTCAAAATATTTTTGCAAACCTTCAAGCAAGAGATATTCGTTCCGGTTTCGACTTTTTGAACGATCGAGCCAGTTTCGAAATCGGCGAGTCACTGATTGCAGTTTCATCTAATGACAACTTTGGCCGAATGTTTTTGGCCGGAATGCTCAATACCGTTAGAGTGGCTTGCGTATCGATTATTACAGCAACCATTTTGGGTGTTGTTATTGGGTTGATGCGTCTGTCTCAACACCCACTGATTAGACTACTAGGCACGGCTCACGTTGAGGTTTATCGTAACGTTCCGTTGCTGATTCAACTTTTTGCAATTTACCTTGTTATTACAGAGTTTTTGCCAGATTCTTTCTCGCCGATGCAATTCGGCTCATGGGCTCTTTTGTCAAAGGCCGGTCTACAATTCGCCGTCCCGAACGCTCTTTGGATTGCTAATCTTGGCGCAACGCTTGTCGGACTGATTGTTGTTTGGTTGTCTCGTCGTTGGATGATCGCCCGGCTGACCACTTTGATGGCAACCGTGAACGCCATTTTGATAGGGATTGGCGCAGGGTTACTTTTCTGGTTTGCTACAGGGGTTGCCAGTGGTTGGAGCTTGCCACATCAAGAGGGTTTTTTAATCATCGGGGGCGCACAGGCAACCGCTGAATTTATCACGTTGTGGTTAGGACTGACGATGTTTACGTCAGCTTCTATTGCTGAGATTGTTCGAGCCGGTATTTTGGCTGTGCCGGAGGGACAGTGGAAAGCCGCGGAAGCATTGGGGATGACACGCATGCAGTCCGTAAGTTATGTCATTTTGCCACAGTCCTTACGCCTGGTAGTGCCTCCCATGGCTAGCCAGTATATGAACTTGACGAAGAATTCTTCTTTAGCCGTCATCATCGGTTACCCTGATATTGTCAGTGTGGGTAACACGTCAATCGTGATCATGGGCCAAGCGTTGGAAGCCATCATGATCATCATGCTTGTTTATCTGATGTTGAATTTGATCATTGCCTTAGTTATGGGCAGGGTCAATGCCAGTGTTGTGGCTGCGCCGCGATAAGGGAGAAAAGATGGTTATCAATGCTCAATTATCGCGTCAGTTAACTCAGGATTATTTTGGAACTCCTGTCAGATCAATTTTGACAGTGGTCATTGCCGGCGCACTGTTGTGGTTGGCAATCAATTTCTTCGACTGGGGAGTCATTAGTGCTGTAACTGCGCCCGATCTTCAGATGTGTCGAGCAGGAGACGGAGCTTGTTGGGGGTTCGTGGCTGAGAAGTGGCGCCTGATTTTGTTCGGTCGTTACCCCTATGAGTTGCAGTGGCGAGCGGGTTTAGGTACGGCACTGGTCATCTTGATGTTGATTGTCTCTGCGTGTCCTTATTTTTGGACGCGCACGGGCGGCAAAATTCTGACGGCCGGCTGGGTGGTTGCATTTGCGGCGTTTTTCGCTTTAATGGCCGGTGGTGTGTTCGGTCTTGAACCGGTTGACTCGGACTCTTGGGGTGGGTTGCCTTTGACTGTCATTTTGACGTTGATCGGCATGACGGCTTCTGCACCGATCGGCATTTTGTTGGCGCTAGGTCGCCGCTCTAAGATGCCGATGTTGCGCCTGCTCTCTACAGCCTATATCGAACTTGTCCGCGGTGTACCGCTCATTACGGTTCTTTTTGTCGCAACTTATATTTTCCCGTTGATCTTGCCTGCTGGTTGGGGGATCGACGGTTTTTGGCGAATTACGATTGGTATCGTGCTTTTCCAAGCCGCATATATGGCTGAGACCGTGCGCGGCGGTCTACAGACAATACCTGCCGGTCAGTTCTACGCAGCGACTTCGCTAGGGTTTAAGCCTTGGCAGATTTATTGCTACGTTATTTTGCCGCAGGCTCTTGTGGCAGTTATCCCGGCATTGGTAAACAGTTTGTTGTCAACCTTCATGNNCGGTCGTTTCCATGTATGACTTAACGGGCTCTTTGCGCTTGGCATTGGGCGATCCGCAATGGCGTCAGTTTTTTGTGGAAGGTTACCTTTTTGTGGCAGCTATCTACTTCTTTAGCAGTCTTGTGATGTCGCGATACAGTTTCTGGCTCGAAAAACGAATTAAGCAAGGAAATCAACATGCGTAAAGTGCACGAGTTTACGATCGCACTTGCTGATATTGATAGTGCGGCAGAAAAACTCTCTGAGGCTTTTCTATTTCGCAGTCTTGAGCACTTTGCTCATCATCCTCATGAGTATTTTGATCCCATGGAGTCTTCAATCGTACGAGATGACTATCACGAAGGTCGTCACGTTTTATTTAGAGAGCTTCATTTCGGGAAAACTAAAGTTAACGATCGAGTTTACTTTCCCGACCATCTGACGATGGTCACGGAAGTGGACGGTTGCGATGATTATCCGGCTAGTCGCATGACGATTTTTATTGAATCAGCTTGCGTGCGTTTTTTGTATGAGCAAGACTGTGACAGCGAATTAGACGAAGACATTTATCTCGGTTTACGCCGAAAAGCATACGAACAAAAAGACCGAGAGTTACTTGAGCGTATCGTAGAAAACTCGAAAAAGTCTGAATCATTGGATTAATCGACATTCAGGGACTGGTGATGTTGACTCAACCTGTCCCGTTTCCAACAACTCCCTATTGAAAGACTAAAACCATGGAAATGAACCAAGACGTTCAAAATCGTATTTTTCAAACAATTGCTCGCGAAATTGAAGCTTCTCTTTCTCAAGTCGCCAGCGCTGCTCATTTACTCGATGAAGGGGCGACCGTTCCCTTTATTGCTCGTTACCGTAAAGAAGTAACCGGCGGCCTTGATGATTCGCAGTTGCGCAATCTTCAGGAACGATTGGTGTATTTGCGAGAAATGGAAGATCGCAGAAGTGCAGTGATTGAGTCGATTCGAAGTCAAGGCAAGCTTACCGACGAACTTGAGCAGGCATTGATTGAAGCAGATACGAAGCAAAGAATTGAAGACTTGTATTTACCTTATAAGCCCAAACGTCGCACACGTGCGCAAATTGCCAAAGAGGCCGGACTTGAACCGTTAGCCGATCGACTTTTTGAGAATCCGACTTTGGATCCCGAGGCAGAAGCGCAAGGCTTCATTAATTCAGAAAAAGGGGTGGCAACTACCAAGGATGCTTTAANNCTTTAAATGGTGCGAGAGACATATTGTCCGAGCGTTTTAGCGAAAATGCTGAAATGCTCGCTCAGTTGCGTCAGTTTGTCACAAAGCGTGGTTTTATCGTCTCAGAAGTCATCGAGGGTAAAGAAATCGAGGGCGCTAAATTTAAGGATTATTTTGAATTTGACGAATTGATCACTGACATTCCTTCCCATCGCGCTTTGGCACTTTTCCGGGGACGTCAAGAGGGTGTTTTATCCGTGAAACTCAGCTTAAGTGATGAGGAAGAGGCGCAAATTCCTCACCCTTGCCAGCAGTTGATTGCTGAGCATTTCGGTATTAAAAATGTTGGTCGTGCAGCGGATCAATGGTTGATGGATGTTTGTCGCTGGTGTTGGCGTGTCAAGCTTGCCCTCGCTATGGAAAGTGAGCTTTTCCAGATGGTGCGCGAAAAGGCTGAAGAAGAGGCGATTCGCGTATTCGGAATTAACTTAAAGGACTTGCTGTTGGCAGCGCCGGCTGGCCACAAGGCCGTTATTGGTCTTGATCCTGGAATCAGAACAGGTGTGAAAGTCGCCGTTATCTCCTCAACAGGCAGTGTGTTAGAAACGGGCGTAATTTATCCTCATGAGCCTCGTCGTGAGTGGGATAAATCGATTGAAGTGCTAGCCGCTCTTGCCAAGCGTCACTCTGTCCAATTAATCAGTATTGGTAACGGTACGGCCAGTCGAGAAACAGACCGGATGGCAGCGGATTTGATTAAACGGTACCCGGAATTGAAGCTGACCAAAGTGGTGGTCAGTGAAGCCGGGGCAAGTGTTTATTCTGCAAGCGAGCTAGCCGCCAAAGAGTTTCCTGATATGGATGTGAGTTATCGCGGAGCTGTCTCCATCGCTCGTCGACTGCAAGATCCTTTGGCAGAACTTGTCAAAATTGATCCTAAAGCAATCGGAGTCGGTCAGTACCAGCACGATGTCAATCAAGTGAACTTGGCTCACAAGCTCGAAGCGGTGGTTGAAGACTGTGTGAATGCCGTAGGGGTGGACTTAAATACAGCCAGTGCACCGCTTCTGTCACGCGTGTCTGGCTTGTCGAAGACCGTCGCTCAGGCCATTGTGAACTATCGTGATGCAAACGGTGCGTTTAAAAATCGCAAAGCACTGCTCGAAGTGCCGCGTTTAGGGGCAAAAACTTTTGAGCAGGCAGCGGGCTTTTTGCGCATTCCCAATGGAGACAATCCCTTGGATGCATCTGCTGTGCATCCTGAAGCCTATCCTGTGGTCGAGCGTATTGTGGCAAAAACCGGCAGCGCGGTCTCAGAGTTAATTGGCAATCGAGATGTGCTGGGAAAACTCAATGCGAGAGACTTTACCGATGAGCAATTCGGCGTGCCGACCGTAAAAGATATTTTGATTGAGTTGGAAAAGCCGGGACGAGATCCACGTCCAGAATTTAAAACTGCCGAATTCAAAGAAGGCGTTGAAACGATTGCCGATCTTCGTGTCGATATGCAACTCGAAGGCGTTGTCTCAAATGTTGCTGCTTTCGGTGCTTTCGTCGATATTGGGGTGCATCAAGATGGATTAGTGCACGTTTCTGAATTAGCAGACCATTTTGTTAAGGATCCTCGAGACGTTGTTAAGGTGGGGCAGATTGTCCAAGTTCGCGTGACAGATGTAGACGTCGCGCGTAATCGGATTTCGCTTTCGATGAAAAGCAAAGATGCGAAAAAAGCGGCTATTCGATCTCCTCGTGCAAAACCCGCTCAACAAGAGCGTCCTATGGGAGCCATGGCCAGTGCTTTCATGAAATTAAAGCGATGAGAGTATTAGCGAAATGATAAGGTTCGTCTAAGAAATCTTACTTAGTTTTTGATTACAATTAGCAAGATAACGGTACAGACGGTGCCGAGTTTTTTCCCACTCATAAGGAGTTCAAAATGGACAATCCTGTCAATGCTAAGCCCTTGGAAATGCCGCCCCTTTTGGCGCATGTTCAGGCCGCTGTTGACAAGCTCGTGGCTTGTGAAACGGTGAAGGCTGCTATTGAAGCGGTCAAGCGCGATGATGAATTAACGCTTGCCGATCAAATCGCGATCACGGAAGTGGAAGCCCCTCCGTTTAACGAACAAGTTCGCGCTGAAGACTTTGTTCGTCGTCTGACAGAACTGGGTTTGGAAGCTCGCATCGACGAAGAAGGTAATGTTTTAGCTCGTCGCGCCGGTAAGGGTAATGGTCCCACGTTGGTGTTGGCCGCTCACTTGGATACGGTTTTCCCGGCCGGTACCAACCCCAAGGTTCGCAAAGAAGGCAATCGTTATCTTGCCCCGGGTATCAGTGATGATGCTCGTGGTTTGGCAGCGATTTTGCAAGTCTTGCGTACGTTGCAAGAATTCAAGATTGAAACGGTTGGCGACATTCTTTTTGTTGCCAGCGTTGGCGAAGAAGGTAACGGTGACTTACGTGGTTCCAAGTATCTCTTCAACAAGAGCGGCATTCAAATCGACGGCTTCATTTCCGTTGACGGCGTGAATGTGAATCGTGTGCTTCGCGGTGCTACGGGTTCTAAGCGCTATCGCGTGCACTATGATGGCCCGGGCGGTCACTCTTGGAATGCTTTTGGTACCCCGAGCGCAATCCATGCTATGGGGCGTGCCATTGCCAAGGTTGCTGACGTGCAAACGAAGACTGAGCCTAAGACGACGTTTACGTGCGGTACGATCAAGGGTGGCACAACGGTTAACTCGATTGCCGGCCATGTTGAAATGGAATTGGATATGCGTAGTGCCGGTGCAAGCGAGCTCGATGAATTGGAAGCTCAAATTCTTCCGATTTTCGAACAAGCTGCTAAGGATGAAAATGCTCGCTGGGGTTACTCCGATGAAGACGGTGTCAAGTTGACGCTTGAGCCGATTGGTCATCGTCCGGGTGGCGGCCAAGCCGATGATGTGAGCGTGCTTCAAGCCGCTCGTGGCGCAATGGCTGCTTTGGGTATTCCGCTTTACTCGTATGCTTTTGCTTCCACGGACCACAATGTGGCTGTGAACAAGGGCGTTCCTGCAACGACCTTGGGCGGCGGTGGTAAAGAAGGCTTTAACCACAACGTCAAGGAATGGTACGAGCCGGTCGATGCTTATCTTGGCCCGCAATTGGCTTTGTTGACGAGCTTAGTGCTTGTCGGTATCGATGGAGTTACGGAACCTGTGCTCGAAAAACGTGCTTAATCCATTAGTGCGTTAAAAACTAAATGGCCACCTTTTGAGGTGGCCA
>DCTK01000125.1 GCA_002329575.1 Sutterella sp. UBA1442
ATTCTTCCGAGTCTGAGCTGGCGCACCATCCTTCATGATTTTCTTGATAGCGCCATGACACTTTGCATCCATAAGGAGGATCCCGCAGTAATTCGTTTTCTACAGCTTGAGCCGCTTTTTCAAAATCAATCATTGGCGGCACTCTCATGGACAGACGCAATGCAACACTGCCTTGAACCACATTGCCGGCATCCTCAA
Source organism: Sutterella sp. UBA1442 (assembly GCA_002329575.1). Taxonomy (GTDB): domain Bacteria; phylum Pseudomonadota; class Gammaproteobacteria; order Burkholderiales; family Burkholderiaceae_F; genus Aphodousia. The sequence continues at coordinate 199 of DCTK01000125.1, forward strand.
TCTTTGGCATTCCGTCAACGCCAATAACGGTTAGTGCCGGTTTCCAAGTTTGTTGTAAGAAAATTTCGTGATTTGAAATATGTTTGGTTTGAACCCCTTCGACAAGCGGAGCGTGATTCCAGACCAAATCACCAAGCACGTCCGATGCTTTTTTCAATTGCTCAATGCGACGTTTGGGGATATCGGCATGACATTCGCTCACCTTGACAAAACCTGTGATCGGGTCGTGCAATCTTTCAACAAGGGCTTGGGCGATGCTGAAGGGATCGGGAACCATGCCGGAATAGCTACCTGAATGAACTCCGTAGTGCATGCTTTGTACACGTAAAGTACCGCTGATGACACCTCTCAGAGAAGTACTTAACCAAAGTCGCTCGTAGTCGCCACAGTGATTGTCCAAAATAATGAAAGCGGCAGGGTTGCCGATGTCATCTTTAAGAAGTTTTAGATATTCCGGCAAATCCGTGGAACCAGACTCTTCCTGCGTTTCAAAAATCCCAACAATTCTCGGGTGAGGAACTTGCTCGCGTTTTAATGCCACAATAGCTGTAACCATGGCAAACAGACTATATCCGTCGTCGGCTGCGCCGCGACCGTATAGTTTTCCGTTACGAATGACTGGTTCCCATGGTCCTAAACCTTTAGCCCAGCCACCCGCTTCTGGTTGTTTGTCAAGGTGGCCATAGAAGGCAATGGTGTTGTCTCGTGTAGTTCCGTCGGCAGCGATATCTACAAATAAGCACGGTGTACGGTCTTTTTGCGTCAAAATTTCACATCGAGCTTGAGGCAATACCGACTCAATCCAGGCTTTAGATTTTTCACAGGCTTGTAAAAGATAGCCGTGCTCCTGCCAATGACTGTCAAATGCCGTTGATTTAGCAGGAATTCGGATGAAATCCATTAAAGCAGGAACTGCCTCTTTGTCCCAAAATGTTTGCACGCTTTGTTCAATAGTCACGATGTCACTCCTACGGTTTTTGAATTGGTACAAGTTTTTTACCCAATACCGAGCCGATAGTTTCTGCACGATGAGAAGCCTCTTCTTTGGTCGAGAAATCCCCAATGATCACTCGGTATAAATTGCCATCACGAACAACTGACACAGAGTCGGTTAACGTTGCTCGCAACTCTTTAGCGTAATTATCGGCATTGGTTTGGGAGCTGAACGCGCCGGCTTGGATGCTCCAAGTCAGGTCGCTTATCACGGGGGAGGTCGTTAAATCGACCTCCGTGCTAACCATTCCTTCTTTTGCTGCTTCAGTCAAATTAACAGCGCCAGATAAATCCACAACTTCAGTAATAACGTTTGAAGTCGTAGGCGAGGGATCAAGCGTTACTGCTGCAGTTGAGGTAGTTGTTGTCGGCGGATTTGATGCCTTGACATTGCTTTGTTCATCTTGGCGGCGGTCGTGTACCGCTTTGGCTACACTTGCAGCAGTACCAATCACGGAGGCAATGGCGGCGATGTCAGCACTGTTGTCCGTGATTTTGTCAATGTCAAATTGTTTGATCACGGTGCCGGCAGCTTCCGGTACTCGTCCTGCTTTAATGTCGGCCATCCGAATACGCTCAACTCGAACTTTGGCAGTTCCTTTGTTGACATAGCCGAGTTTACTAGCTGCGGCATACGAGAGGTCAATAATGCGATTATCAACAAAGGGGCCTCGATCGTTGACCCGAACAATTACGCTACGGCCGTTTTCTAAATTGGTAACTTTTGCATAACTGGGCAGCTCCATTGTTTTATGAGCTGCCGTCATTTCGTACATGTTGTAAATTTCACCGATTGAAGTTTGACGACCGTGGAACTTCTTACCGTACCAAGATCCAATTCCTTTTTCTTTCATGGGCTTATCACCCGTGATCGGCGTATAGCGCTTGCCATTGATGCGATAGGGTTTATTCGCGCCCGAGTGAGGTTTTTCATATCGAGGCACGGCATCGGGGGCATTGGCGTATTTTGACGCTGAAACAGACGGAGGGCCGTCATCTTTGTAGTAGCGACCGCCGCCTGAGCAGGCTGTTAACGCGAGCGCCACTGACAGACTCAGAAGCGTAAGAACACGAGAACAATTCATAGTGGAAATTTTCATCAAGATAAATTCTTAGGACAGTATAAGCATTCAGAACCTTTGTCGAAAATTAGGCGCAAAGTTTTTGTGAAAAAGAATAAATTGGTGATAAGTTAAGGTGTTTATCGGATTGCAAACAAAGACGAATAACACAGGTAATCACGGATTTTCTTTCTAATCGGTGGACTGTGACAGACTTTTAGTTTTTAGGCTATGTTAAATAGCCACTTAGGCGTACAATCAGGAGTACTATCAAGCATCGGTGTCGAACTTTTTCGGCACTGATACTAGTTTGAAATTAACGATTTACTTCGCCTTTGTATACGAATTATGGCCGCCAACAAAAAAAATCAATATGCTCGAAGGTAGCCTATTGGACAAGATGATTGTCTTTGCCCTGCCGCTAGCTTTTACGGGTATGTTGCAACAACTCTATAACGCTGCCGACGTTGCCGTACTCGGGCGGTTTGTTTCTGACGTTGCTGTAGCGGCCGTGGGCAACAATGTTCCGGTCATTGGTTTGATCATCAGTTTTTGCATGGGCTTGGCCTTGGGTGTCAATGTCGTCGTTGCCCGCGCTTTAGGGATGAAAAATGACCGTAAGGCCAATGAAGCAGTCAGAACTTCATTTCTTACAGCTATTGTTTTTGGTGTAGTGGCTTTAATCATCGGGCAATTATTAGCGGGCCCTGCTATGCAGTGGTTGGATGTGCCAGCTGAAGTCCGCGATGATGCGTTGATGTATTTACGCGTGTATTTGCTGGGCATGCCCTTTATTGCTGTTTATAACTTTCTTGCGGCAGTTTTTCGTAGTCAGGGCGACACGCAAACACCTCTTTGGGCTTTGTTAGCAGCAAGCTTGTTTAATATCGCAGGCAATCTGTTAGCTGTACTTGTGTTTAATTGGGGAATTGCAGGTGTTGCGTTAGCTACTGTTTTGGCTAATTTGTTGTCATCGGTCATATTGTTTGTTCGCTTAACGCATTTGGAAGGCCCTTTACGGTTGGTACCGAGTCAATTGTTTCAAATCGATTCCTCGGCGCTTCGAAGTATCGTTCGTATCGGCTGGCCCGCTGGNNCGGCCATCAATAGCCTAGGACCTGAGGCTATGGCTGGTTCAGTGGCGGCTTTTACGATTGAAATTAACGTCTATTGTTTTATCAATGCGTTCGCTTTAGCTGCTACCACATTTGTAAGTCAAAATTATGGAGCCCGTAATCTTGAACGTTGCCGTCGAGTGATGTGGACCGCTATGGGGCTTAACATGTTGGCCACCATCTTGATGACAACGTTAGTGCTGATTTTTGGCAGAAATCTANNATTTTCACCCACAATCCAGAAGTGATTGCTTTGGGCATGATTCGTATTTTTTGGGTCGTACTGCCGCAACCCATCAGTGTGGTAATGGACACGCTTTCCGGTTGTATGCGTGGTTATGGTTACTCAATGCCGCCGGCGATGGTTACGCTCATTGTTATTTGCTCAGTGCGTTTGATTTGGGTCTATACCGCGTTTCCCTTGTCTCCTACCTATGAAACTCTCATGATGGTTTATCCATTAAGTTGGATTATCACGATGTTCGGTTTGATTGGTCTTTATATTCGGCATCAGCGTATGCTCAGAAATCGTGGAACAATCGTTGATGACGAGCTCTGATATTTAGGCTCAAAAAAATCTGAAAACCGTTAAAATTCACGGGTTAAGCCCTGCGATTGAGAATAACTTGCAGGGTGGTGCAATTATTTCCGACACTTGAGACGTCGGAGTCTTTTTTGGAATTTTTATGACGCTGGCTATCGAAGATATCCGCCGCATTGCCGATCTCGGTCACTTGGAACTCAGTGATGAAGAGGCCGTGCGCATGCAAGGCGAGTTAAACAATATTTTTCAAATGATCGAACGCATTCAAGCGGTTGATACCGAAGGAGTCGAACCGATGCCGCATCCGCACGACGGTGCACAACGCTTGCGCGAAGACATCGTTCGAGAAATCAATGATCGGGAAAATAATATGAAAAACGCTCCCGAACAAGCTGAAGGTCATTTCTTAGTTCCGCAGGTGATTGAATAATGGCGACTGAACTTTTTCACGCCTCCGTGGCGCAGTTAAGCGGGATGCTCGCCCGCAAAGAGATTTCTTCTGTGGAATTGTCGCAGGTGTTTCTCGACCGTATTGAGCAAAATCGTGATTTAAACGTTTATCTAGATGTTCGCCCCGAAGTGACACTTGATCAGGCGCGCGCAGCCGATGAACGTATCGCCCGCGGTGAGGCGACAGCCTTGACGGGTATCCCTGTCGCACACAAAGACTTGTTTGTGACACGTCAATGGGCAACAACAGCTGCTAGCAAAATGCTTGAGGGCTACATGAGTCCCTTCGATGCAACTGTTGTACAAAACCTCGATCGTGCCGGCATGGTCTGTCTTGGTAAGGTCAATTGTGACGAGTTTGCCATGGGTGGCGGTAATGAAAATTCCGCTTTTGGCAAAGTGTTAAATCCCTGGGACAAAGGTTGTGTACCTGGGGGATCTTCGGGCGGTTCGGCGGCTGCTGTTGCTGCAGGGCTTGCGCCTGTTTCGACAGGTACAGATACGGGTGGTTCCGTACGTGAACCGGCAGTCTTTACCGGTACCACCGGCTTAAAACCCACCTATGGTCGTCCGAGTCGTTGGGGCGTGATTGCTTTTGCTTCCAGTTTGGATACGCCGGGGATTCTTGCTCGTACGGCCGAAGACTGTGCACTCGTCATGAACGAAATGATTGAGTTTGATCCGAAGGACTCTACTTGTGTGGATTTGCCCAAGGAAGATTTCGCTCGTTACCTCAATACCGATATCAAAGGTATGAAGATTGGTATTCCTCGCAGTTGGTTTGCAAAGGGATTGGATGACGAGTTAGCGGCTTCAATCGAAGAAGTAATTCGCACGTACGAACGCATGGGAGCCAAGATTGTCGACATTGAGTTGCCGACAGTGGATTTAGGGGTACCGGTGTATTACGTTGTGGCTTGTGCTGAAGCTAGCTCTAATTTGAGTCGCTATGACGGTGTCCGTTACGGCTACCGTGCAGATCGCTATACCGATATCCAGGACATGATTAAGCGTTCTCGTTCAGAGGCTCTCGGTGCAGAGCCTCAACGCCGGATTATGATCGGCACTTATGTGCTCTCGCATGGTTACTACGACGCCTACTACATCAAGGCTCAACGTGTGCGTCGCTTGATTGCCAATGAGTTAAATGGCGTTTGCAATGAAGTCGACGCTATCATCAGTCCGGCCGCTACCGGTCCCGCCTATCGTTTCGGTGAAAAGAGCGATCCTGTCTCGGCCTATTTAAGCGACTTGTATACCGTGCCAATTTCATTGGCAGGGCTTCCTGGCATTGGTTTACCGTGCGGCATTCATTCCAACGGATTGCCGTTAGGCTTCCAATTGGTAAGCGCACGCTTTACTGAAGCGAAACTGTTGGGTTTGGCTCACCGTTATCAATGTGAAACGGATTGGCACAAACGTTTCCCCGCTGGTTACTAAGCGATAAGAAGGAATAAAGACTATGCAATGGGAAGTAGTTATCGGTTTGGAAACTCACGTGCAGTTGTCCACCTCGACGAAGATTTTTTCGGCTGCCTCGACTGATTTCGGTGCTGAGCCCAATACAAACGCATGCGTTGTGGACTTGGCTTTGCCGGGGACGTTGCCTGTGCTCAACAAAGGAGCCGTGGAACGTGCTATGAAGTTCGGTCTGGCGATTGGCGCCACGGTGGCCGAACGTTCGATTTTTGACCGTAAAAATTATTTTTATCCCGACTTGCCCAAAGGCTATCAAATTAGTCAATTTGAGTGGCCGGTTGTGATTGGTGGCCAAGTTTCCTTTATGGTTACGCCTAAAAAAGGCGAACCCTATCGCAAAACAATTAATTTAACCCGTGCTCACTTGGAAGAGGACGCCGGTAAGAGTGTTCATGGCTTAGAAATGGCCAAAAGCGGTATAGATTTAAACCGTGCCGGCACCCCGTTGCTCGAAATTGTGACGGAGCCTGAGTTGCGTTCAGCCGAAGAAGCTGTTGCCTACGCCCGAGCATTGCATGCACTTGTGGTCTGGCTCGGCATCAGCCACGGGGATATGCAAAACGGAAACTTCCGTTGTGACGCTAACGTCAGTGTGCGTCCGCTAGGCCAAAAAGAGTTCGGTACGCGTTGCGAAATTAAGAACCTCAACTCATTCCGCTTCTTACAAGATGCTATTGAGTACGAAGTGCGTCGCCAAATCGAATTAATTGAAGATGGTGGCAAAGTGGTGCAAGCCACACGTTTGTATGATCCTGATAAGGGTGAAACACGAGTGATGCGCACGAAAGAGGATTCGATGGACTATCGCTATTTCCCGGATCCGGACTTGTTGCCGTTAGAGATTCCTCGTGAGTGGTTGGAACGCGTGCGCAGTGAGATGCCCGAATTGCCGGAACAGATGCGTGAACGCATGATGACGCAGTTTGGTTTGTCCGATTACGATGCTACGATTTTGACGACTTCTAAATCCATGGCAGATTACTACTTAGCCGTGGCCGATCGTGTGCAAGATAAAAAGATTGCAGCCAACTGGGTCATGGGGGAGGTCTCTGCTGCACTGAATCAATCTGATTGGACGATTGATCAGCTGCCGGTCACTCCGGAGAAACTTGCAGCGTTGATCGGTCGTGTTCTTGATAATACGATCAATAACAAGGGCGCCAAAAAAGTCTTCACGGCAATTTTGGAAGGCAGTGATAAGTCCGTGGATGATTTGATCGAGGAGCTCGGTTTGAAGCAAATTTCTGATACCGGAGCCCTTGAAAAGATTGTCGATGAAGTAATTGCCGCCAATCCCAAGAACGTGGAAGAGTTCCGTGCCGGTAAAGAAAAGGCTTTAAACGGTTTGGTGGGACAAGTGATGAAGGCCAGTAAGGGCAAGGCCAATCCTGCCCAGGTCAATCAGTTGCTTCGTCAGAAACTGTCTGCATAAACCTGTACGGCGACAAAAAAGGACTTCTTTGAGCAATCAAGGAAGTCCTTTTGATTGGGGCTAAAAAAACATCAGGCCCCGTAACGATTGCGATAGGCGATTACGGCATCTTTAAAGGGACGAGCTTGCTGAGCCATCGGCGTATCTTCATCCATAAAGGCCAGTAAATCGTTCAAGTTAATGATGCTTACAACGGGCATCTTGAACGTGTCACGCACATCCTGTACGGCAGAGACTTCGGTCATCACTTCGGCATTACCGCCTTTTTCCATGCGATCGAGCGCAATGAGAACGCCGGAAGGTGTGGCTCCGGCAGCTTCAATCAGTTTGACGGATTCGCGCACGGAGGTACCGGCGGAGATAACGTCATCGATCACAATAACTTTACCTTTCAGAGGAGCTCCCACAATCGTGCCGCCTTCACCGTGATCTTTGGCTTCTTTACGGTTAAAGGCATAGGGGACGTCACAGCCGAGTTCTGCCAATTTGATTGCAACGGCTGCCGCCAAGGGGATGCCTTTGTAGGCGGGGCCGAAAATCATGTCAAATTCAATGAGGCCGCGCTCGCGGGCTTGTAGAAGCGTTTTTGCATAAAACTCACCCAATCGTGCAAGCGTTGCGCCGGTATTGAACAAGCCGAGATTAAAGAAGTAAGGCGATAAGCGGCCGGCCTTTGTTTTAAATTCTCCAAAACGAAGAACCTTGGTATCGAGGGCAAATTCGATAAATTGATGTTGTAAAGACATGATGCGGAATCCACAAAATCCAGTGTAATTGGACATAATTAGACAATTAGATAATTCTAACGAGAAAAGACTCATGTTGCGTATTGTTACCTTTAACGCCAACGGGTTGCGCTCCGCGGCAAAAAAAGATTTTTGGACTTGGTTTGATGCTCAAAAGGCCGATATTCTGTGTATCCAAGAGCTCAAAGGTCAGGAAAACGACTTCAATGCAGAAGTACTGCATGCCGAGGGTTATCACGTTTACATGCATACGGCGCAAAAGCGAGGCTATTCAGGCGTAGCACTGTACACCCGTCAGAAACCGCTTAATGTAAGAATCGGCTTTGGCAGTGAAGAATTCGATGCCGAAGGCCGCTATGTTGAAGCGGAGTTTGAAAACTATGTTGTTCTGTCGGTTTACTTTCCTTCGGGGACCAGCTCTGAAGACCGTCAAAGCGCGAAATATCGTTTTTTAGATCAATTCTTGCCGCATCTGCAGTCACTTCGTGCACGCGGCAAAGAAGTAGTTTTTTGTGCTGACGTGAATATCGCTCATAAAGAAATTGACCTAAAAAATTGGAAGGGTAATGTTAAAAATTCGGGCTTTTTACCCGAAGAACGAGCGTGGCTAGATAGTCTATTTGCCCTTGGCTGGGTTTATGTGTTCCGATACTTAGAGCCTGAAAAAGAACAGTACACTTGGTGGAGTCAGCGCGGTCAAGCACGAGCGAAAAACGTAGGTTGGCGTATTGACTATCAAATTGCAACGCCGGGGTTGGCGCAAAAGGCTCGGGTGACTTCGGTGTATGCTGATGAAAAATTTTCCGATCACGCTCCGATGATTGTTGATTACGAGATCTGAGACGATGCGGCTAGAACAAGTTCTTTTTTCACAGGGGTTTGGTACTCGACATGAGTGCCGAGGGCTTGTTGCGCTGGGCCACGTCGAGATTAATGGCATCACACACACAGACCCTGACGAAGATGTTCCTGTCGAAGGTTTGATTTTTTCAGTTGATGGTGTCAAATGGCCCTACTTCGATAAAGTCGTGATAGCGCTGAATAAGCCAGCAGGATTTGAGTGCTCACAAAAGCCCATTCATCATCCTTCGGTGATGACACTTTTGCCAGCTCCTTTGCGAGTGAGGGGGCTGCAGCCTGTGGGGCGTTTAGATGAAGACACGACAGGGCTCTTGATTCTGACAGATGACGGTGCATTACAACATCGTCTCATTCATCCGAAGCGTCATGTGCCTAAAACGTATCGTGTAACGGCTAAACACCTCATGACGCAGGCCATGTTGTCAACACTGACGCAAGGTGTGATGATTGAGGGAGAAAAGACAGCGGTGAAGGCTCAGGCCGTGGAAATGGTGACTGATCGTGTTTTTAACATGACCCTGACTCAGGGGAAGTATCACCAAGTTAAGCGTATGGTGGCAGCTGTCGGCAATCGTGTCGAATCACTTCATCGTTGTCAGTTTGGCTTTTACGCATTGCCGGATGATTTGGCTTCAGGGCAATGGCGTTTTATTTCTAAAGAAGACATTCTTGGGTAAGGCAAATGAACGCGCAACAAACATCCTGGCGAGAAGCGTTGCAGGTTTATGCGAAGCCTGCGGCATTGAGGATGTTCTTTTTAGGGTTTGCGTCGGGTTTGCCGTTACTTTTGGTGTTGGGGACTCTTTCTTTTTGGTTGCGAGAAGCCGGCATTGAGCTTCATGTCATCGGGATGGTGACGTGGGTTGGATTAGCTTATGGGTTTAAGTGGGTTTGGGCACCGCTTGTTGACCGATTGCCGATTCCGATTTTGAGTCGATTAATGGGACGTCGCCGTTCGTGGTTGATTCTTTCTCAGTGCATGGTTGCAGTCAGTCTGTTGGCAATGGCTTTTTGCGATCCCAAGCAAGCATTGCAACCCATGGTGATTTTTACGCTCATTACGGCATTTGCCTCGGCAACGCAGGATATTACGCTGGATGCGTACCGAATCGAGTGTGCACCTGCTCATGAGCAAGCCGCATTGGCCGCAACCTATCAAACGGGCTATCGTTTGGCGATGATTTGGGCCGGTGCCGGTTCTTTGGCGTTAGCGGCTTTCTTTGCCGATGGAAATTTGGCCTATGATCAAAGTGCTTGGAAAGCGGCATACAGCATCATGGCGGCAAGCATGTTGGTGGGGATTGTCACAGTATTTCTATCGCCCGAACCGAAGACTGAAGTTTCATTAAAGCGCGGGGCATTATCTGCCGAACGTTTGTCGCAATATCAACAAAAGTACCCGAATCATTCTCATCGTCGTGCACAATTAAGCGTTTGGTTTTACGAAGCCGCTCTGTTACCTTTCATCGATTTTTTCTCTCGTTATCGCTGGCAGGCCGTGACGATCTTGGCGTTGATTGCCACGTATCGAATCTCAGATGTGGTGATGGGCGTCATGGCCAATCCCTTCTATGCGGATTTGGGCTTTTCCAAAGAGGAAGTGGCGGCCGTAAGCAAAGTCTTCGGCTTGATCATGACATTGGTGGGCGCCTTTGCGGGCGGCGCGATTGCCTCGCGCATCGGTGTCATGCGAACGCTCTTTTTGGGCGGCCTGTTGTCGGCTGCGACCAATTTGCTTTTCTCGGCTTTGGCTTTGCGCGGACACGACACGGCGTTTCTGGTTCTGACGGTGAGTGCCGATAACTTTGCGGGAGGTCTGGCTTCTGCGGCTTTCGTGGCCTATCTCTCGGGGTTGACCAATGTGGCTTACAGCGCCACACAGTACGCGCTATTTTCGTCCGTGATGCTGATTTTGCCCAAGTTTCTGGCGGGCTTTTCCGGTGTGGCGGTGCAGTCGGTCGGTTACGCGACTTTCTTTACGGCAACCGCTGCCATTGGCGTGCCGGTTTTGATTTTGGTGGTGTTGGCTGGCGTTGTTCGCAAAAAGAAAACGCCGCACGAGGCGGCGTCCGGAACAGTTCAAGACTGAGGTTAACGGCGCTTTTTTGCGAAAGCAGGTTTCTTCGCGGGAGCCTTCTTGATGTCGTCCTTGCGGGTGACTTCCGCGATTTCCCGTACGCAGGCTTCTACGTCTTCGAGAGCTTCGTCGAGGTTGGCAAAGAGAACCTCCGCTGTTGCGTCATCTGCCTCGGCTTCCTCTTCTGCGTCTTCTTCGTCAGGCGACTCGTGGCGCAGAATGCCAACCAAAGCGGCTTGAATGGCCTTGTTCTGCGACTTCATAAGTTCCGGCCACAGACTGCAGGCAAAGGCAAAACCATCGGCAAAGGGTGCGAGCGCGGCCAATTCGCCTTCGGGATCGTCCTCATCAATGTCCTCGTCGTAGATGATGGGATCGACAGGCTTTTCATGCAGAATGCGCGACTCGATGTCAGCGCCGCGGGCCAGCACCAGACGGCGCAGTTCGGCATGTTCGGCGGGATCGGCCAGTTTGGCGCGGCGATTGCCCGAAGCGTCCAGCACGTAGATGAACCAATCGTCGATGGAGGGCGGGACCTTGAGCAGACACAGCGCCGTGAGAAAGCCGTCGAGCTGATCGGCTTCCATCGGCACGAAGGGATCGGGCACGGAGGCGAGCAGTTCACCCAGGCGGTCGATTTCGGTGAGAGTCAGAGGTTTC
>DCTK01000074.1:0-237 GCA_002329575.1 Sutterella sp. UBA1442
GCGATTTTACTGACGTTAACACCGCAGATAAAGGGCAGAAAGCGAGCTTGAACCTCTTGAGGAGCATCGCTGAGATGCTTTAAGAAAATATAGTCCGTGGCGCTATAGTGATAACAGCGCGAGTTATTGGACATATAGTAAGACGGTTTAACAGGGGCATCTTCGTCCCACATCTTCACCATTGGCATGCCAAATAGTACAGAGCATGGAACGCCGGCAGAATCCAAAGCCTCGGTG
>DCTK01000074.1:261-29157 GCA_002329575.1 Sutterella sp. UBA1442
TGGCAGTTTGTGTGTTGAGCACAAAATTGGAGTTAACAGAAATAGTCTATCGGACAAAAAGCGGATGCGATATGGGGCTTAATACGGGGATGGGGAAAGATTTGTTGGCGGGGGCACTTGGAATCGAACCAAGAATAGCGGAATCAGAATCCGTTGTGATACCACTTCACCATGCCCCTGCCAGAAGGGCCGAAATTTGGGAAAACTTCGGTGAGGAGAAATCTTAACCTTTTTGCATCGATTGTCAATCGAATACTTTCTGCCAATCAACTTTGAACAGGCGGACATTCTTTGTTTCAAAACTTTATCGATATTGTTTAGAAAAAACACGAAAAAGACCTCTAAGTGTTTGATTTTTTAAATACACTCTGTATAATTCAGCGAAGATAAAAACAATAAAGGCACTTATCAAAGTGCCTTTATTGTTTTGTACCCCAGTCCAAGGTCCGTACAAGGGCTTCAGGAGGCGGGTATGGGCGTCGTGTGCACTTTTGTTTTTAAAGGCAAAAGATGGATTGCACAAACCTGTGAGAGGGTTAAAAACTCTCCAACAGGGGATGGATGGGCCATAGAGCCCATATTTTTTTGGATTTTAAGCGTAAAGAGTAATAAACGTAATGAATGACTCGACAACAAATTTTGTGACAATCGTCGAACAAACCGTTGTCGGCATGGGTTTCGAATTCGTCGATTTGGAACATCTGCCGCGTGGAATGATTCGTGTCACGATCGACAGCGCCGATGGCGTCGGAGTCGATGACTGTGAGCGTGTCAGCAATCAGCTCACACACGTTTTCACAGTTGAAAATATTGACTACGAGCGCCTTGAAGTGTCTTCGCCGGGCGTTGAAAGACCGCTGAAGCGACTCAAGGATTGGGAACGCTTTATCGGCTCATTGGCTCACGTTGAACTCTTTGCGCCATTGATGGCCGAGGGGTTCCCGGAAGCCGGTCGCCGCAAACTTGACGGTCGTATTCAAGGCGTGCGTGGCGAGGGTGCCGAAGCTGTTATCGACTTTTTATTTACAGACGAAAAACCTGCCAAAACGCCGGCCCAAGCCGCTCGTGAGCGCATTGCGCAAAAGCGCGGCAAAAAGCTTGCAACGGTTGAGCCTGTGGCAGTGAGTTTCCCGATTGCAGACGTAGATCGAGCTCACTTAATTGCAGAATTAAACTTCAAAGGAAAATAAACAAATGAATCGCGAAATGCTTGAAATGGTTGAAGTGTTGGCACAAGAAAAGAACGTGCCGCGCGAGGTGGTGTTCGGCGTTTTGGAAATGGCTTTGGCATCTGCTGTGAAAAAGGCTCATTTCTCTGGCGAAGACGCTGATGTGGAAGTACAAGTTGACCGTAACACGGGTGATTACCGCGCTTGGCGTCGCTGGTTGGTCGTTGCCGATGATCAAGGTTTGCAAGAGCCTGATCGTCAAGAAATGTTCTCTGACATTCATGATGATTATCCCGATTTGGAAGTCGGTGACTACATCCGTGTCGAAATCGACAATGTCAACAGTTCTGGCCGCCGTTTCGCCCAAGACGCCAAGCAAGTGATTTTGCAACGCTTGCGTGATGCAGAACGCGAACAAATGTTGGTGGAATTCTTGGCCCGTGACGAAAAGGTCATTTCGGGATTGGTTAAACGTGTGGACAAGGGTGACGCTATTGTGGAAATCGGCAAGGTTGAAGCTCGCTTGCCGCGTTCTGAAATGTTGCCCAAGGAATCGATGCGTCCGGGTGATCGTGTACGTGCTTACGTGGCTCGTGTTGATCGCACGAGCAAGGGGCAACAAATTTTCCTTTCTCGTACGTGCCCTGAATTTATTAAAGAATTGTTTGCGCTTCAAGTACCGGAAATCGAAGAAGGTCTTTTGGAGATCAAGAGCGCCGCTCGTGATCCGGGCAGCCGTGNNCGTGCCAAGATCGCCGTTCAAGCTAAGGATGCTCGCCTTGATCCCGTGGGTACCTGCATTGGCGTGCGAGGCACTCGTGTGAATGCGGTCTCCAATGAGTTGGGCGGCGAACGTGTCGACATCGTTGTTTGGGATGATGAACCGGCTCAATTCGTGGTGAGCGCTTTGGAACCGGCTAAGGTCTCTGGTGTCGTGATGCTTGAGGACTCCCACACGATGGAAGTGGTGGTCGATGAAGACAACCTTGCGATCGCAATCGGTCGTGCCGGCCAAAACGTGCGATTGGCCAGCGAATTGACCGGTTGGAAGATCGACATCATGACCGATGAAGAAGCTCAAGCCAAGCGTAACGAAGAAACCAATAAGATTCGTGCCGAGTTCGTTGAAAAATTGGATGTGGGCGAAGATGTTGCTGACATCTTGATTGAAAATGGTTTCTCTTCAATCGAAGAAGTCGCTTATGTGCCTGAGTCTGAATTGCTCGAAATCGAAGCCTTTGACGAAGACACGGTCAAGGAATTGCGTGAACGTGCTCGCACGAAGTGCTTGATGCAAGACTTGGAACGTGAAGAAAACCTCCGCCAAGCCGAGCCTGAATTGCTTGAACTTGACGGTATTGATAATGATTTGGTTAATGTGCTTGTTTCTCACGGAGTGAAGACTCGTGATGAATTGGCCGAATTAGCCGTTGATGAATTGGTGGAAATGTGCGGAATTGACCAAGAGCGTGCCTCGAAGTTGATTTTGGCTGCTCGTGCCCACTGGTTCAATAACTAAACATATCAAGCGTTATTGAATGTAGCGACTGGGTATGAAAGGAGAAAATATGGCAAATTCGACTGTATTAGATTTAGCCAAAGACATGAAAATGACGGCTCAAGAGTTGCTCAAGCAACTCAAAAGTGCCGGTATTTCTAAAAGTTCAGAAACGGACACTGTCACGCAAGAAGATAAGCGCAAGCTTGTGGAGTTTTTGCGCTCTGATCGTCAGGCACAAGCTCGCAAGATTACGTTGACGCGTAAAGAAACGACCACGGTTAAGCAAGCCGACGGTCAACACACCGTTAAGGTAGAAGTCCGACGCAAGCGTGTGCTTGTGAAAAACCCCTCTGCTGGAGCCGCTTCTCGTCAGGATGCAATCGCGGCAGAACGTGCTCGTGCGCTTGAAGAGGCTCGCGCCAAGATGGCTGCTGAAGAAAAGGCCAAGCAGGAAGCTCAAATGAAGGCTGAGGCTGAAGCGTTGGCTGCTCAAAAAGCGGCCCAAGAGAAGGCTGCCCAAGAAAAGGCCGCTCAGGAAAAAGCTGCCCAAGAAAAGGCTGCTCAAAAAGCCGCTGAAGAAAAAGCTGCTCAAGAAAAGGCTCAAAAGGCTAAAGCCGAGCAAGAAGCTGCTCGTCGTAAGACCGAAAACAAGCCGGCTCAATCTCAGCAAAAAGCTCAACAGGCTCACAAGAAACCTCAATCGGGCGCGCAACAAAAGCCGCAAATGGATCCCGAAGAAAAAGCTCGTCGTGAGCAAGCTAAGCGTCGCGCCGAGGAAGAAGCCAGAGCAATTCGCGAAATGATGAATAAGCCCAAGCAAGTCTTAAAAGCTAAGGCTGAAAAACCGTCTGAAGCGAAAAAAAACTCTGATAAGAAAAAGGGCAACAAGCCAGCGATCGAACGCGATGATGAGGGCGGAAAGAAGAAAAACGCCAAACATGCCGGTGGCGGTCATGGTGCGGCCAGCAAGTGGGATGACAACGGCAAGCACCGTGGCGGCAACAAGGGTAATGCCCGCGTGATGGATCAAGATGAAGGCGAACAATGGCGCGGTAATCGAAAGAACCGTAACAATCGTCGTCATGAACAAACGAAGCAACAACAGGTTCAAAACACCGAACCCGTGGTGCGTGAAGTCAGTATTCCTGAAACGATCAGCGTGGCTGACTTGGCCCATAAAATGGCCGTCAAGGCAACCGAAGTCATTAAGACTTTGATGAAGATGGGACAAATGGTTTCCATCAACCAAATGCTTGATCAAGATACGGCCATGATCGTTGTCGAAGAAATGGGTCACCGTGCGATTGCTGCAAAACCGGATGATCCGGAAGCGATTTTGGGCGATATTCAAGAAAGCAATACCGCTCCTGCCTTGCCGCGTCCGCCGGTTGTGACGATCATGGGTCACGTTGACCATGGTAAGACGAGTTTGCTTGACTATATTCGTCGCGCCAAAGTGGCCGCTGGTGAAGCCGGTGGTATCACGCAGCACATCGGTGCTTATCACGTCCAAACGCCTCGTGGCATTGTGACGTTCTTGGATACCCCGGGGCACGAAGCCTTTACGGCTATGCGTGCGCGCGGTGCACAGGCAACGGATATTGTGATTTTGGTGGTGGCCGCTGACGACGGTGTGATGCCGCAAACCAAAGAAGCTATCGCTCACTCCAAGGCTGCTGGTGTGCCGATGGTTGTTGCGATCAACAAGATCGATAAGCCTGAGGCTAATCCTGAACGCGTCAAGCAAGAGTTGGTGCAAAACGATGTGATGCCTGAAGAATGGGGTGGCGATGTGCCCTTCATTGAAGTGTCTGCCAAGAGCGGTCAAGGCGTTGACGATTTGCTCGAAAATGTGCTTCTTCAAGCCGAAATGCTTGAACTGAAGGCTCCGCGTGAAGGTCTTGCTCGAGGTCTTGTCATTGAATCTCGTTTGGACAAGGGCCGTGGTCCTGTGGCTTCTATTCTTGTGCAATCGGGCACGCTTCACCGTGGCGACATCGTTTTGGTGGGCGCAGAGTTCGGTCGCGTACGTGCAATGATTAACGAAACGGGTAAAGCTGTTACCGAAGCCGGTCCTTCAATTCCGGTTGAAATTCAAGGCTTGTCCGGCGTACCGCAAGCTGGTGACGAAATCATGGTCTTGCCCGATGAACGTAAGGCCCGTGAAATCGCACTCTTCCGTCAAGGTAAGTATCGTGCTGTGAAGTTGGCTAAGCAACAAGCCGCTAAGCTGGAAAACATCTTTGCTGATGCCGGCAATGGTGAACAAAAGACCTTGACCTTGATTGTGAAGGCCGACGTACAAGGTTCGACCGAAGCTATCGTTCATGCACTCTCGAAGTTGTCTACCGATGAAGTGCGTGTGCAGGTTGTCTATCAAGCCGTAGGCGGTATCTCTGAAACAGACTTTAACTTGGCCATTGCCAGCCAAGCCGTCATCATCGGCTTTAACGTGCGCGCCGATGCTCCTGCCCGTAAGTTGGCCGAAAGCAATGATGTGGATATCCGCTACTACAACATCATTTACGACGCCGTTGATGATGTGAAGGCGGCCATGAGCGGTATGTTGACGCCGGAAAAACGCGAAACGATGCTCGGTATGGTGGAAATTCGTCAATGCATCCGAGTGCCCAAGGTTGGCATGATTGCCGGCTGTAAGGTGCTTGAAGGTTTGGTGCGTCGCTCCGCCAACGCTCGTTTGTTGCGTGACAACGTCGTTATTTGGACCGGTGAACTTAACTCCTTGCGTCACTTCAAGGATGACGTTCGTGAAGTTAAGGCCGGGCTCGAGTGCGGTTTGTCGTTGAAGGGATACGATGACATCAAGGTCGGCGATCAGCTCGAAATCTTTGAAGTCACCGAAGTGGCCCGTACGCTTTAATAAAGAGGAGGTGCCGAGTGGCTTTAGCGACTCGGCATACTGAAAGAACATAACCCTAAACGAAAGGAATTAAAAGCATGAGAGCTGCAAAACCGGGACGCGCCAAGCGCGTTGCCGATCAGATTCAACGCGATCTGGCTCGCTTGATTCCGCAGGAAGTACGCGATCCTCGAGTGGGTCTCGTTACGCTGACGGGCTGTGAAATTACGCCTGATTATGCACACGCAAAGATTTACTTTACGGTAATCGGCGCCGATGCTGCACAGGCTCGTGATGGCTTAAACGCTGCTGCGGGTATGCTGCGCAATCACTTATTTAAACTCTTGTCGATTCATACGGTGCCGACGTTGCACTTTGAGCACGATGAGAGTGTGAGCCGCGGCTTTGAAATGGATCAATTAATCGCTCAGGCGATGAAAGAAACCAAGGGCGAGTAATGCGTAGAAAAGGATTGCCCGTTGATGGAGTGCTGCTTTTGGATAAGCCTTATGCGGTGACATCCAACGCCGCGTTACAGACGGCAAGAAAGCTATTGAATGCACAAAAAGCAGGGCATACCGGGACGCTTGATCCGCTCGCTAGCGGTCTTCTGGCGATCACCTTCGGGGAGGCTACGAAGTTTTCTGCCGATTTGCTTTTGGCCGATAAGACCTATGAAGCAAAAATCGGTCTTGGTCGTACGACTACAACGGGAGACTTGGAAGGTGAGTTTATCTCCGAATCTGAAGTGTCTGCGACTGAGGCTGACATTGAGGCCGTGCTGGAGCAATTTCGAGGCGACATTATGCAAACGCCTCCGATGTTTTCAGCTCTGAAGCGCGATGGAAAGACCCTTTACGATTTGGCTCGAGACGGTGTAAGTATCGATCTTGAACCGCGTCAGGTGCATATTGCAGAACTTGTGATGCTTTCTTATGAAGAATGCACTTTGACAGTTCGTGTGACTTGCTCCAAAGGGACCTATATTCGAGTGTTGGCAGAAGACATTGGTAAGGCTTTGGGCTGTGGCGCTTATTTGAAGGCGTTGCGCCGCACGGCGGTGGGACCACTGTCCTTGTCCGAAGCCGTTGAATTGCAGGCATTGCGCGACATGGCTCCCGAAGAAAGACTCGCTCAGCTAAAGCCGCTTGATGCGCTGATGCAAACGCTTGAAGCGGT
This sequence comes from Sutterella sp. UBA1442, assembly GCA_002329575.1. GTDB lineage: Bacteria > Pseudomonadota > Gammaproteobacteria > Burkholderiales > Burkholderiaceae_F > Aphodousia. The sequence continues at coordinate 6,971 of DCTK01000074.1, forward strand.
GTATTTAACAGAAGAACAATGCACGAGATTCTGTCACGGTCAACGTTTGGCCATGGGACTGGAACCTTGTGATCGTGTCCGTGTATACGGACCGGATAAGAAAATGGTGGGAACAGCCCGCGTTAACGAGCGCGGCGTTTTGCAACCCGAACGATTAATCGCCAATAAATAAGAATTTGAGGCAAAGAATATGACTGAAACTCGTGCTATTCGCAATATCGCGATCATTGCACACGTTGACCACGGTAAGACGACCCTGGTTGATAAATTATTACGTGCTGCGGGGACTTTCCGCGCCAATCAAGAAGTCCAAGAACGTGTAATGGACAGCGGCGATTTGGAACGTGAGCGCGGCATTACTATTTTGGCTAAGAACTGTGCCGTGGAATATGAAGGCACGCACATTAACATCATTGATACCCCGGGGCACGCAGACTTCGGCGGAGAAGTCGAGCGTGTGCTCTCGATGGTTGACGGTGTGTTGTTGCTCGTTGACGCTGTCGAAGGGCCGATGCCGCAAACGCGCTTTGTGACCCGCAAGGCGTTGGCTTTAGGTTTAAAGCCGATTGTGGTTATCAATAAGATTGACCGTCCGGGTGCTCGCCCTGATTGGGTTTTAAATCAAACGTTTGACCTTTTTGACAAGTTGGGCGCAACCGAAGAACAACTTGATTTCCCGGTTATATATTGCTCGGCTTTGGAAGGCGTTGCTGGTTTTTCCGAAGATATCGAAGAATTAAAGAAAATCGGCAATATGCGCGCCATTTTCGATATCGTGATTGAAAAAGTGCCCGTGCGTGATGATGATCCGAACGGTCCGTTGCAATTGCAAGTTTGCTCGTTGGATTATTCGAGCTACGTGGGCAAAATCGGTATCGGTCGTGTGCATCGCGGCNNAACGGTCCTGAAGATACGCCCAAGAAGGTCAAGGTCAATCAACTTTTGATGTTCGAAGGCTTGGACCGCAAACTAGTCGATGAAGCTCAAGCCGGCGACATCGTGTTGGTCAATGGTATTGATGACCTTTTGATCGGTACGACGATTACCGATGCCAATCAGCCCGAAGCTCTGCCGCTTCTTAAGGTGGATGAACCGACGTTGTCCATGAACTTCCAAGTCAACACCAGCCCCTTGGCCGGTCGTGAAGGCAAGTTTGTGACTAGCCGCCAAATCCGCGAACGTTTGGAGCGTGAATTAAAGAGCAACGTCGCCATGCGCATGAAGCTCACCGATGATGAAACGGTGTTTGAAGTCTGCGGTCGTGGTGAATTGCACTTGACGATTTTGATTGAAAACATGCGCCGTGAAGGCTATGAGTTGGCCGTTTCTCGTCCCCGTGTGTTGCTAAAAGAAATCGACGGTCAAAAGATGGAACCGTACGAAGTGCTCACCGTTGACGTGGAAGAAGATCTCCAAGGCGCCGTGATGGAAGAACTCGGTCGCCGTAAAGGTGAAATCCAAGATATGCAACCCGACGGTAAGGGACGTGTACGCTTGGAATACAGAATTCCTGCTCGCGGTTTGATCGGCTTCCAAAGCGAATTCATGACAATGTGTCGCGGCACGGGCATCATGAGCCACGTGTTCGATGACTACGGTCCCATCAAAGAAGGTGATGTGGGTGAACGTCGCAACGGTGTATTGATCAGCCAAGATGACGGTGAAGCCGTGGCGTACGCCTTGTGGAAGCTGCAAGATCGTGGCCGTATGTTTGTCAAGCCCGGTGACAAGCTCTATGAAGGCATGATCATTGGGATTCACTCTCGTGACAATGACATCGTTGTCAATCCGATTCGTGGCAAGCAATTGACCAACATTCGTGCGTCGGGTACCGACGAAGCCATTCGTTTGGTGCCGCCCGTGCAATTGACGTTGGAAAGCGCAGTGGAGTTCATCAATGATGACGAATTGGTAGAAATCACTCCGCACACGATTCGCTTGAGAAAGCGTTACTTGAGCGAAATCGATCGTCGTCGCCACGCTCGTGCAGAACGTGACAACGCCTAATTGCTGAGAGACTTGATGGCTAAAGCGAAGCGCCAAAAAGAGAGTTTACAGTGCCCGTGCGGCAGCGCGCTTGAGTATGAGAGCTGCTGCGGGCGCTGGCATGATTCACTTGCTGCGCCTGACGCTTTAGCCTTGATGAAAAGTCGTTACAGCGCTTTTGTGAAAAAGCGTGGGGATTATCTGTTGGCGACTTGGCACCCTTCAACTTGCCCGAAGGATGAGGTATTAATGCCCGATTCCATTAAATGGTTGGGCTTGACGGTGGTGAGTTTTCAAGACGGCGAACGAGAAGCTTGGGTGACATTTAAAGCCAAGGGAAAAGACAATGGGCGTTTTTTTACGATGAGTGAAAAAAGCCGCTTTGTCAAAGAAAACGGTCGCTGGTATTACATCGACGGAGAAGTCGACATTGACTAACTTAAACGATAATCCGAAATATGTGCTCGAAGGTGCTTTGCTGACAAGCGAAGTACCGCTTTCGATTGGCGTATTGCGAGAATGCTTGGACAAACGCTTCAGTAAAGTGCAAGTACAAGCCATGCTCATCGAGTTGCAGGCCGACTGGAGCGGACGCGCGTTGGAATTAAAAGAAGTGGGCGAAGGATTGTGGCGTTTCCAATCGGTGCCTGCGATGCGCGATATTTTGCGAAAGCTGCATCCCGAAGAAGCTCCGAAGTATTCTCGAACCGTCATGGAAACGTTGGCCGTGATCGCGTATCGACAACCGGTCACTCGTGGCGATATTGAAAAAATTCGTGGTGTGAGCGTCAATCCCAATGCCATTAAAACGTTAATGGATCGTAACTGGATTGAAGTCATCGGTCGACGAGAAACCGTCGGGCATCCCGAGCTTTTGGCAACAACCCGTCAATTTTTGCTCGATTTGGGATTGAATTCCCTACAAGATTTGCCCAGCATAGGCCCTGAAGATGATGAAGCGCTACCGGCCGCCTTTGAGTTTTTTGAAGGTCAAAATGAGATTGAAGGAGCTCAGCAGGCTAAGCGCCGCAGTGATACGTCCATTCTTGCTGCTATTGATGCCGAGCATGCCAAATTAGAGTCTTTGGCTCTGAACCTAACATTTAAAGAAGACGATGAGAACGACCAAACCGAAAAGTCCGCGTAAGCCTGTGGCGACTGCGGCAAAGCGTACGCCGTTTAGAAAGCCTGCGAAAAAGCTCGCACCGGTTGCTCGACGCGATGAGGTGAAAACCGTGAGTGCCGCCGTGGTGGATTTGGCCAGTGAAAAGCTTCAAAAGGTGCTTGCTGATGCGGGATTAGGTTCTCGACGCGAGATGGAAGCATTAATTTCCACGGGTGTTGTGACTGTTAACGGCGATGTGGCCAAACTTGGCGACCGTGTTCGCCCTAACGACACGCTTCGCGTAAAAGGTCGTTTGGTCAAACGAGCGACAAAGAGCGATAGCGTTCCGGAAGTACTTTTGTATCACAAGCCCGCCGGAGAAATCGTTTCAACAGACGATCCCGAAGGCCGTCCCAGTGTTTTTGACCGCTTACCGCGCTTGCGTGGCAAGCGTTGGATTGCAGTGGGTCGACTGGACTTTAACACGGAAGGGGTGCTTCTTTTTACGACGAGCGGCGAGTTGGCCAACATGCTTATGCATCCGCGTTATCGTATTGAGCGTGAGTATGCCGTTCGCGTGCAAGGTGAGTTAAGCGAGGACAATAAGGAAAAGCTTCTCAAGGGCGTTAAGCTCGATGACGGGATGGCCTCCTTTACACGTGTGGAGGATATCGGTGGCGAAGGAACTAATCATTGGTACCGAGTGATGCTAGCCGAAGGTCGTAACCGAGAAGTTCGTCGTGTTTTTCAAGCCGTTGGTTTGACAGTGTCACGCTTGATCCGTGTGCGTTTTGGAGCAGTGTTATTGCCAAAAGACTTACCTCGCGGAGCCAAAATGCGCTTGTCCGAGCAATGGGTCAAAGGCTGGATTGAGGATTTGAAAGCGGGTAACTCCCGCGCCGGTGTCGTTGCGCCGGCTCAAGAAGGCTCTCATTCTCAAGCAAAACCTGTGACCAGAAGAGTCAGCGTTAACGCACCAAAGGCCAAGGCAGGCATGGGAGCCAATAAGGGTGGGCGTAAATTTGCCTCGAAAAAGGATGTCTACGAGAAGGGTTACGTGGGCGTTGTCGAGTCAAAAAGACGTGAACGCAAGCGTGTTACACAAGCTAACAGCGTGAAACGAGCGCCAAAGAAAACCTCCCGTTAAAATGACTGAAATTTTTATACTGTAAGACCGCAATGAGCATCGTAAATAAACTGCCTTTCTTCCGCGATCCATACGTCAGCCGACTGATGGGTTATCTGCCGCCTTACACCAAGAAAATTATTTGGGCCATTGTGTTCATGGTGATCGGCTCCTCCAGCTCTTCGTTAATTGCCGTATTGCTCGGTAAATTAACCGATATGGGCTTTTATGAACACAACCCGGTCATTGTGTGGTGGACACCGATTGGTTTAATCGGGATTACGCTTTTGCACAGCGGTACACAGTATTTGTCTAATTACATTCTGCTGAAAGTCTCTCAAGACGTATTGATCACGATCCGCTCGCAGATGTTCCGACAAATGATCAACTGGTCTTCTCAAACCTATCAGCGCTATCTGTCGGGCAAGATCGTTTCGAAGTTCGTCAACGAAGCATCCGGTGCTTTGGGTTCTGCCGCAGAACTTCTCACGGTGATGATTCGTGACTCTTTGCAGATTGTGGCTTTGACGGCAATCTTGATTTATCACAACTGGCTTTTGACGGTTGTCACGTTGGTTATTTCGCCGTTCCTATTCTTGATTTTGAAGTGGATTAGCAAGACGGTTAAACGCTTGGCTTTAGGCTCTCAAAACACGATGGGTGAAATGAGTGTAGCGATTCAGGAAGCCTATGAAGGCCAACGAGTGGTAAAGGTCTACGATGCTTACGAATATGAAAAGAGTCGATTCGGCAGCATCAACGAAAAATTAGCTCGACTGTCTGTGCGTATGCGTGCCGTGAAAACGGCCGGAACACCGCTCACGCAATTGGTGACAATGATGGGTGTGTCGGTTGTTGTGGTATTTGCTCTTTTGCAAGCGCAACGTGGCATGCTCTCCATGGGCGAATTTACAACGTATTTGTCTGCCATGCTTTTGTTGATGCAACCGATCCGTCACTTGTCTTCGTTAAATGGTACGGTGGCCACGATGTCGGCTGCATCGGAAAGCGTCTTTAAGATGATCGATGAGGCTCCGGAAGTTGACACCGGGACAAAAACGATTGAACGGGCAAGCGGTGCGGTCAGTTTCCGCAATGTAACGCATGTGTATGATGGATCAACNNGCCTGCTTTGGAAAACTTCTCGCTTGAAGTCAATCCTGGTGAAACCATTGCTTTGGTTGGAGCTTCAGGTTCCGGTAAAACGACTCTTATCAATTTGATTCCGCGTTTCTGGGACATGACCTCGGGTGATATTTTGATTGATGGCATCAGTCAAAAAGATTTGACCTTAAAGAGTCTCCGCGCTCAAATCGCGTTGGTGAGCCAAGATGTCATTTTGTTTGATGACACAATCGCTGCCAATATTGCCTACGGTTGCCGAGAAAAAGTTACTGATGAAGATATCCGTCGGGCAGCAGAAGCCGCTTATCTGTTGCCTTTCATCGAATCGTTGCCCGATGGCTTTAATACTCGTGTGGGCGAAGGGGGCGCGAAGCTCTCTGGCGGTCAACGTCAACGTGTCTCTATTGCTCGTGCATTACTTAAAAACGCTCCGATTTTGCTCTTAGACGAAGCAACGAGTGCGTTGGATACCGAAAGCGAAAAATTCATCCAAGCTTCGCTCGATAAGCTGATGCAAGGACGTACGAGTTTTGTGGTCGCGCACCGCTTATCAACAATTGAAAATGCTCACCGAATTGTCGTTATGCAAAACGGTCATATCGTTGAAGTGGGCACACACGCGGAATTGATGGCTAAAGGTGGTGTTTACGCCAATCTTCACAATATTCAATTCTCAGAAGCCGCTCACGCTTAAGTCTGAGCTTTACCAAACGGGCGGGACGTTCGTCCGTCAAGGTGAGTCAGTGTTAGCCCGCGTCAGCCGGCATCTGGCGTTTGAACCCAGAATCCTTCGATCTAGTCGAGGGAGTACGTCAAACAAACCAAAAGGCGCTTTTTAGGCGCCTTTTGGTTTGGGGAGAGAGAAATTAAGTACTTTCCGATTTGGGTAATGTGTCAAGCAGGACTGGCTCTTGAGCATGAATTAAATTCACCCTGAAATGTGCCCCTTTTCCAGACTCTAATAACTCAATGCTCCAACCTAAGCGATCGCAAATTCGCTTGGCAATCGATAGACCCATACCGATCCCGCCACCTTTATTGCTTGCGCGTGTATAGGGTTGAAAAATGCGTTCCCGTTGATCAGCAGCAATCCCGATACCGGTGTCGATGACTTCAAATCCTTTTTCAGTTTCTCGAACGGTTACCGAGCCCTCATCAGTATAGCGGATGGCATTGCGAACGAGGTTACTGGCAACAGTGCTTAGAAGTACAGGCGGTTGAACTCCAGGACACGTACCTGTCGATTCAAACACAAGGGTTAAATTTTTCTCTCGAGCCGACTCACTCCAGTAATCACAGACGCTTTCTAAAATGTCATGCGTTTTATCCAAATCCTTGTGACCAAGCGCATTACCACGAGCCAAATTAAGGAAAACGTTCATTAAGTTGCGCATAACATCGCACGAGGCGGTGATTTTTTCAACATACTTTCGCTCTGGCTTTCCTTCAAGTCGCATCTCAAGCAATTCGGCACTGGTTTGAATGATGGTTAACGGAGAGCGTAATTCGTGGCTGATGTCTGCCGTAAAGAGCTTTTCACGGTCCAGTGCTTTATGCAAACGTTCGAAAGTTTCATCACAAATGCGCGTCAATTCACCGATTTCATCATCATAAGTGTGAACCTTGATCGGCTCGTAAGTTTTTGCATCTCGAACGGTTTTAACAGCATGCGTGAGGCTCAAGATGGGTTGTGTTACCTGTGTTGAGAGCCACCACCAACCGAAAAGTGCACTCAGAATAAGAACGAGAAGACTACAAACGATAACGATTCGTTGATTGAGCTGTTCGGTTAACTCAAAGTGATACTGGTCACGCACGATGATGTAGGTGTGGCCGTTGACCTCCATACGATAGATAAAGGTCGATTGCTCATCGGTCACACTTTCTGAAAAGCCTTCATGGGCATTCAGTAGCGACGACGGAATGTCTTGTAGGCGGTCATCATCACTGTACAGATGCACGGTTTCAGGCATTGTCAAAGTCTCATGACTGTCGAGTTCTTTGATGCTTGTGACGATTTCCTCATGAAGAATTTCTCCGATGAGTGCCTGTTCCATAATTTCTGTTGATTGAGAAATGGCAATGGCATAAGAGACGACGATAATAAAAGTCTGAATGACTATGCCGAGTAATACGCGTTGGGCAAGACCGAATTTTTTCTTCATATCGCAATCCGTTAGCGGCGTTTAAGGAACAACCGTGACGCCTAATAAAGTAAGTGCAAAGGGAATGACGAGCGCTGATAGAAACGTCGATACAAAAATGGCGTTACTGGCTGCTCCTTCCTGACTTTTGAACTCACTGGCCATGATGTAAATATTAATCGCAACAGGAAGCGTGGCCGTGATGACACAGGCCTGGGTTTCAATATCGCCGAGTCCGATCAAACGAGCACAAATATAGACGATCAGCGGGTGGACGATAATTTTTAGTGTCGAGATGCCAAGGCCTTTGGGTAGGGCGGCGCTGAAACTATGTTGAGCCAAGCCCATGCCGACCACAATCAAAGCAATGGGGCCGGTCGCCGATGCAATGTATTGGATGGTTTTATCGGCAAACTGAGGCATTTCAAGCCCGCTGAAACTAAAGAGGCTTCCCGTGATGATGCCGATGATCACTGGATTTTTAAACACTCGAGTCATCGGGCGAACAATTTTGCGCCAGTCACGAATGCCGGCTGACTCCTTGCCTAATTCAACACTGGCAATAGCAACAGACCACAGTAGTAGTACGCTGAAAATAATCAAAATACTGATTGTAGGCATCGCAGCATCGCCCAAACTGACTTGAACGATAGGAACGCCTAACTGTACGTTGTTGCCGAAAATCGCAGCAATGCCGAAGATGGTTTTTCCGGTGTTATCGAGCTTAAAGAATCCGCCTAAAAGCCGTCCTAAGCAATAGATCACGATGCAAGAACCGAAAAAGGCAATAAGTACCCGCCAATCCACGGCTGGCATCTCAGATAACCCGCTCATGAGTTGAAAGAGCAGAACGGGCATTAAAAAACGGAACGTAAAGCCGGATAAAACACCGGTTGTTGTTTTATCAAACAAGCGGATTTTTATGAGTCCCCAACCGATTAAGACCAACAGAAAAAGCGGCAGGCACAACTTAAAATGAAAAAGAAACATCTCAAGCATCGTGTGTACATCCTTGGTGCGATACCAAGAGTTTGCTCTTTTGTTGATGCGCTTTCAATGTCTTTCTACAAAAATGTCGCTAGGCGGCTGAGCCGCCTAGCGACATTTTTAATCTTCGATGGACCAACCGATACCGGGATGGGTCTTGATGAGTTTTTTGGTAAAAGGACGATCAACAGCCTGCCGCAACAAGTAAATGTTGGCGCGAAGGCTATCGGAGTCCGGTATCGAGCCTTGCCAGATAATGGCGTGTAAACGTGAGCGATTAACAATCGCCGGAGTTTTCAGCATGAGTTCTTTGAGAATCGTCATGCAGGTGGGATTTAAATGAATGACTTTATCGGCTCGAATGACTTTGCCTGTGCGAAGATTCATTGTTAAATCATCGACTTTCAGAATGTCTTCATCGCCATAGGCACGTCGCAACAATGCGTCAACGCGCGCACCTAATTCTCTAAGGGCAAAGGGTTTGACGAGATAGTCATCGGCACCGTATTCCAGTCCTTTGACCCGATCATCAATAGAGTCTCTGGCTGTGAGCATCAGAATCGGTGTTTTGTCTGAGTTTTCACGCAGTTTTTTACAGATTTGCAGTCCATCAAGGTGTGGCAGACCGATATCGAGAAGACAAACGCCGTATGTATTTTCACTCAATCGCCGCATTGCTTCGAGACCGTTTGTTGCCGTCTCAACGGTATGGCCTTGCATCTGCAAATATTCACGAACGTTATAGACAATGTCTTCATTGTCATCGACTACCAAAATGGGCAAACGCATTTGTGTATCTCCTCGGGTTTTATCTAAAGTTTCTACTTTCAAAACTATCTTTTCAAATGCAATTTCTTGCCTTTTGACGCCTTGTTGATACCTGTCAAAATCTTTGACAGCGCTTTGACAGTGCTTTTACGCGATTTTCCCGTATTCGGAATGACACTTTTGACGCTGATTAACGTAAGGAGTTCAAGCGTTGAAGTCGTCAAAAGTGAATCCGTACAGTTTGATTTTGTGGTTTTTAGTGCCGCTTTGGGTGTTGTATTTTTTAGTAGCTTTTACCCCCGAAGCTGTAGATTTCGCTTTAAGCCGTCTTTTTTACACGGCAGGCAGTTGGCCCTGGCGCGATAATGCGTCCTTTTCTTTTATTTTTTACCGTTTACCCAAAGCCGTTCCCATTGTCTTTGCAGTCTTGGCTTTGGCAGGTCTTATTTGCCATTACGTGAAACCGGAGCGCATTACTCGAGAAACGGCAGTGCGATGTGGCTACGTGCTGGTAGCGATGGCAGTGAGTGCTTTGAGCGTAAGTGTGCTTAAAGAAACAACAGGGGTGCATTGTCCATGGTCATTGGTTGATTTCGGGGGAAGTGAGAAGTTTGTCTCCCCCTCTTTGTCATTAGCCCCTCAACCAGGGCGATGTTGGCCGGCCGGTCACGCCGGTACGGGATTTACACTTTTTGCGCTTTATTTTGCTCTTCGAGACAAAGCTCGAATTGCCAGTCGCTTCGTCTTACTGGGAGTCGTACTTTTCGGCGGATTTTGCGCTTGGGTGCGCGTGATGCAAGGCGCACATTTTCTCTCGCACAGTCTTGTGACAATGGTGCTCGATTGGTTGATTTGTGCGGGTATTTATGTTGCCTTCTTTGACAGAAAGAATCTTCGTGAACGTATTAATGCCATGAAAGATGGCGTTAGCTTGCGTTGTTTCTGTCTGACGATGTCATTGATCTGGGCCGGTGTTTTTTGCATGCCGTTTTACTGGGAACTGATGAAGACGGCAGGAACCAACCCCATCGGCATTGTTTCAAGTCTTCTTTTGACGATCTTTAGTTTTTCGGCATTTTATTTCATCGGCTTGTCGCTTATTTCGCTTTTGGCGATGTTGCCTCATAAAGTCTTCAAACCGCTGATGCTTGTCTTATCCCTGATCGGAGCATGTTCAGTAACGGCCTATCTCTTCTACGGTGTAAAGATGACGCCGGACATGATTCACAATTTCTTGGCAACCGATCAGCGAGAAGCCTTTGAGTATTGGTCATTGTCTTTGGCTTGGGTTTTTGTGCTCACGTCGCTACCCGGTGTGCTTTTGTCGTTGAAACTGTCTGCTGAGGTAGGTTCTTTTTCTCGCTTCAGGCGGGTGGGCGTTTGCTTAGTCGGTTTGTTATTTGGGCTTTGTTCAATTTTGGCGCAGTTTCAGTCGTTTTCTGCAGCCATGCGAAATGACAAGTCATTGCGCTACTTGATTGCGCCGGTCAATATCGTTTACTCGACCTTGTCGACCACGCTTCGTGACAACAGCCCGGAGGCGGCTCGTGAAATCATTGTGGTTGATCACAATCCTCATTTGACGGTTAAGAGTCCTAAACCGACTCTGATGGTTGTGGTCATTGGTGAGACTGCTCGGTCCGCCAATTGGCAGTTAGCCGGCTACGAACGAGAGACAACTCCACAGCTAGCGACCCTTCCCATTGTCAACATTGGCAAAGTAAAAGCATGTGGCACCAGCACGGATGTGTCTTTGCCTTGCATGATGAGTCGTATCGGTCGGCGGGATTACGACCGGGATCGCATTATCAATGAAGAGGCGTTGCCTGCGCACTTGCAACGCGCGGGTTTTGCCGTCACCTGGGTGGAAAATCAATCCGGTTGTAAGGGTGTTTGTCGGGATGTGCCCACCCATCGTGCAGTGTCCGATGCCCAATTGTGTACATCTAACGAGTGTTTGGACGGTGTGTTGGTGATGGAATTGCAACGTGCGTTACATGCTCTTAAAGGTGGGGATAACGCGGTGCTCTTTTTGCACATGATGGGCTCGCACGGTCCTGCTTATTCACGTCGAAGTACTAAAGATGAGGCCGTGTTTGGTGAAATGTGTACGGATACAAGCTTCAAGAGCTGTACGCCGGAGACAATTCGTGCAGCCTACGATGCGAGCATTCGATATACCGATCGCATTTTGGCCGAGATGATCAAAGAGCTCGGTCACTATCAAGACTTCAATACCGCCCTTATCTATGTATCTGACCATGGAGAAAGTTTGGGTGAAAACGGGCTCTTTTTGCATGGAGCTCCCTATCCGTTAGCCCCCGATGAACAAGTGTTCGTGCCGATGGTGATGTGGATGAATAGTGCATTTGAGAAAACCTATTCAGTCAATCGCAAAGTGATTGATGAAAACATCAAGAAATCCGTGACGCATGATCATCTGTATCACACAGTTTTAGGCATGCTTAGGGTTCAATCGGAAACGTATGACCCGAAATGGGATTTGTCGAAAAAGGCCAAGGGAGATTAATGCGTCAAAATTTGCGGTGAGACACGGTTTTTGACACACCGTTGACCAGTTTTTTTCGCGGAATTGACCGTTTCTGTACAACAATTTTGAAGTAGAGAACTCAATTGAAGATGAAGGAATATCCGTGAAAGAAAGTGTGCTCAATCGCGTACTGAAAACTCCAAGCGTTGTCGCTCAACAATGGCGGCCATTACTGAAGCTTGTGTTGTTGCCAGCAATATTTGTGCTTGTCGCCTCTTGGGATTTTGAAGATGTTGTGACATTGCCGAGCTTGTCGGGAATGCCCGATGTGGAGGCAATTTGTTTGATAGCGCTTTCGGTTTTGGGATTACTTGCCGGCATTTTTGTGGTCCTCGGTGCTGTTGTTTCGGACGACCCGATGGAACAGCCCATTTGGGTTCGTTGTGATGAGATTGTGGTTGCTCGGGCGTTATATCTCTTAGCAACGATCTTTGTGGTGTTGGTAGCAGCGTTCATAGCTGAAGTGCCTGTGGGCGCCGAAATTTTCCCAATGTTGGGATATTTTGTCTATGGCTTGAGAAAGCCGGGGAAGGCTCGGATTTTTGCTCTTATAGCCTTCAGTCTCAGTATTGTGCGAGTGCTTACGGCCTTACAGTTTGGAGCCGCAAGTTGTCACACGGCGCTTTGGGCGGTGTCTTGGCAATGGATGCTTTGTGCGCTCAGCTACGCGGTAATTTCGGGAAAGATTTGGCAGCTAAAGCCGTCAATGGCGACGCAACAACGGATTTTGGCATGAGCGATATTGGCGGTTTACAACGGTCTTCGGGCGACTGGTCCGTCGCTCCGAGGACCGTTTTTTTGTTTTAGAAAAGATACTCTACGGATACTTTGCCGCTGATCCCTTGACGTTGACCAACGTGTCCTCGAATCTTGGCATCAAAGTGCCATGGTTTTTCAGGATGGGCATAGCGCAGTCCCAATTCGCCCATGCCGATATCGCCTCTCATACCTTTGGTATCCAGAATTTCTTGAGCATCAACGGTGATCTCAACGTCTGACGAGAAGTCACGTTGATAGGCAAGACCGATATAGCCCGTAAGGTGTTGCGGGTTGGTGTAATAAAGACGAACGCCCGTACGAATGCGGAAGCTTTCATCGGACTTAAATTCAACTTTAGTGTCTTGACCATCGGCGTATATGTTCGTATCGTCTTCGGGCAGATAGGTGTAGAACGATTTACCGTAAATGTCTAACAGCAAGTTTTGAGCGATAGGAATTTGCCAGCCTAAACCTGCATGGGTACTAAAGTAGAAGGAATCATTTTCATAGCCCACAGATCTGCCGCTACCGTCAATTAGACCATCAGTGAGCTCATTTTCGACATAACCACCACGCAAAGAGCCTTCAACATAAAAACCTGAGTGATGGTTAAAACGTGCAGAAACACCGCCACCGGCTAAACGCACGTCTCCACTGATATGTCGAGAGATATTGCTATAAGAGGTATCTTCTCTGAAATTACCTCGACCGGCTTCGACAAAGAGGTTGCTTACGAGCGATGAGTCTCCAAGATATTTAATGAGGCCGACGCCACCGATAAAGCTGATACCGTGTAAGTCGACATGAGAGTCTGTTTTGTATTGGTTGTCCACACCGTCAATGGAGGCGAAAGTTCTCACGCCTTCTTGATGTTGGTCCCCGGTGATATCCAAGTTGTCCATCACCAATTCGGCAGCCTGATTAACAAAGAAGATTTCTAAGTTTCGATTGTTGCTGACGAGTTTAAGTTGTTGGTTCTGATATAACGTGCCATCAACCTCCAACTCAAGAGAACTGCCGTCTTCGCTTGTTTGAATTGTGCCGTGGCTCTCAGAGAGTAAGTCTTGAGGCAGTACAACTTCAACGCCTCTTTTATAGGCTTGGTTGAAAGTAATTGTTCCGCCATCATTTTTGATTAGAGCAAGAGACTCTCCCAAATAATCAGAAACGGTGGTGCCGAAAATGATATTTTCAACTCGAATCGTTGTATTAGAAAGGTCTGTATTGGTTTGGTTAGTGATCGTTAAAACCGTAGTGTCTTCTTTCCATTCGATATCCGAAAATACGATGGTGTCGAAATTATCAATAGCACCGACCTTGCCCGAAAAATTAACAAGGTGCAGAGAGTTATCACTAATGTAGTTGCTATCGTTACTTAAGCCACCTAAAAGGATTGCATCTTCCAGGTCATTGTCGCCACCTAAAAGGATTGCATTTTCCAGGTCATTGTCAGAGCCTTCGACAATGACGTGATTGCTGTAGACATGGCCGGTGTAGATATTTCCAGTGTAACTATCCTCTGTTGTTGTGGAGGAACCGCCGGAAATGACAACATTGCCTTCTGTCGAGACATTTTTGAGATAAACCACATTGTCATGAACATCGCCGCCGGCCGTGTGAGCCGCGGTGATATAAGCGGTTGAATCCTGGGAAGTATTCGAGATCGTCGAGTTTTCAATGATAACGGTGTTGCCGCTTGTTTCGTTGTTACTGCTGCTATCTGAACCAGAAATCCTCGCCTTAATACCATCGTACTCATAAAGCCGAATCGTAGAATTTTGAATTCGTACGTAGTTTGAATCGACCACATCCTCGCTTGAGCCCCAACCGGTTTGCACCCCAGCGATGGCGTTAGCTGCGAATTCAGAATTACTGATCTCTACGCCGTTTTGGACGGCTTCGCTACCAGTATCTAAGAAGGCTCCGACAATGGTTTGAAACTTTTGACCTTCACCTTGATCTTTTAAGTTGGTAATGGTGACCGTGTTATTTTTTGCTCGGGCAATCGTTGCATAAGCACCGTAAATATTGGGGGAGTCCAATCCTGTGGTACCGACACCAATGCTGACATTATTTGTGCCGTCAATTTCCACGGAGTTATAGGCAAATAATTGCATTTGGTTGGAGTCCCATGTGCTTCTGCCGCCCATAATATCCATATTTCTACCGAATGTGCCTCCAGAGATTTGTACTTTGTTGCTGATTACATCGCCGTTTTCAGACCAACCACCGACAATACGACCGTAACGGCCTTCGTACACATAGTAATTGGCCGAGAAAGTTCCGCCTTGTATTTCGACACTGTTGTTTTGGACATCGCCCATTAGCGAATATGCCCCATAAAGGTAAACATCGCCGCCGTTGCCCGAAGAGTTGGTGCCTAAATTTCCTTTGACAAAAATAAGACGATTGTCTTGTAAAACACCGCCATTGGCGTTATTTGAATCATCTGCGGCGGCGAAAATATGAATGTAGTTACCTTCCCAGTCCGTATCTTTAATATCAAACGTAAAAGTATTGTCTGAGTAAGAGCCTTTAGCACTGCCATTAAAATCAACAAAAAGTTCGCTGTCTTCATGGTGATATGTGCCAAGATCTTTTTTGCCTGTGAAAATACCGGTGTCTTCGGCAAAAGTGATTAACGGGATTGTTCCAAGTAGGCCAACAAATAAACTTTTGACAATAGACGAACTCGGTGAAAGCTTGGGGTTAAAAGCGCTCATTTTTCTTCTTTCTTGGTGACGGCAAAATTTATGCCTTGGTTATCGCTTGGCCGCTCGGAATCAGCTTTATTCGGCAATACAGTAATGTGGGAGGACGGATAAGTGTTAACTCTGACGGCGTTGAGTAAGGCCACTATGATAACTTTGAAATGGCTATCGAGGCGTAACCTAAAAGCGTCATATTTGTAACGTTGTGTTCGTTTGTAATATTTAAACTTTCACAATAATTTTCAGGCGACCTAATGATTTCAATGATTTGAGGTTTTTCAGAATTTTCGAATATGGCAATTGCGCTTCAATGCTCAAAATGGGCAGGAGGCTTCAATAGTCAACACTTTGCCCGTTTTGGGGTGCGTGAAAGTCAAAGATTGGGCGTGTAAATACAGTCTGGAGTCAGGCGTTCCGTACAGATCATCGCCCACGATAGGACAACCGAGTCCCAGGTGGTGCGCGGCATGAAGTCGCAGTTGGTGTGTTCTGCCTGTTAGTGGGAAAAAGGCCACGCGGCAGCGCCCATCATCATATTTTTTTAGCACTTTGAAATTTGTGAGGGCCGGTTTGCCGTAAGCGAACTCCACCATTTGTCTCGGGCGCTCGTAAGGGTTTAAGCATAACGGCAAATCGATAGCGCCTTGAGATTTATTGGGCGTTTTGGATAAAAGTGCGATATAGCACTTCTGAATAGCGCCGGTGCTAAAGGCTTGTTGGAGCGCTCGGTGTGTTTCTTTATTTTTGGCAAAAATGACCACGCCGGAAGTGGCCATATCCAAACGGTGCAAAAGCAATATGGGACTGCGGCCCTCGTAGTGCTTCTGCATAAACGTAAACAGATCCGTTACGGGTAATTTCCCGGGAACTGAGAGCATTCCTTCGGGTTTGTTGACAGCGACGATGTCACGGTCCTCGTATACGATTTCGGGACGGTAGTCTTTGAATCGGTCAACGGCAAGTGCATTATCCTCAAGCGGTTGCCCTTCCAACAAAAATTGAAGCAACGTTTCATGGCGTTCTTTTGCGAAAGCGCAGAAAGTTCCTGGTGCACGAGCATCGTGAGCCGCCAATGGTCCCCACCAGAAGCATCCCATACAGAGCGGACGAGCTCCTTCACGATAGGCTTTAGCGAGAAGAACGGGTAGTGCTGTACGAAGGATTGCTCGGAGTAAATCTTCTTTGAGAATGATGCCTTCGAGCAGTTGACACAATGAGCGTCTGGCCCCTCTGGCGTTACAGATCACGATGGCGTTGAGCCGTCTTTTATAGTCATCAATGAGCTCGTGGTGAATTCTGTGCTGAAAGTCCGCCCGCGCGGCCTCTTCGGCTTGAAGGGCCAGCATATATTGCAATTTGAGACGTTGAAGTTGTCCGGAGTCTCGTTGGCTACTTGCTGCGAGCTCTGAGGGATTAAACGATTTGGACTGACGTGTCTCGCGTCGGTGTGCCTTGCGTGCAAGGGCTTCATTTTTAAATTGTAGATAGGCTTCTTCGGCCTTCACACGAGCGCTAAAGGTTTGATCAACTCGTGAGGTATCCAGTGGCGTGAGTTTTTCAGGCGGTAACTTTTGCCAAAAAGAAGGTTCAAAAAAATCGTCGTGACTGTCAAATTGATCGCATCCGCAGATGTAGCCCGTTTGACCATCGGAGAGTCTGCAGACTAAGACGGCAATAAGTCGGCCGGCTTGATTGCTAGCCGTTTGTTCCAGGTGGGCACAAATATGCGAGCGCGCAAGCTTGACCCAGTCGTGCGCTTTGTAATGATACGGGTACGTCAAAGCTACCGGACTGTTATCGGAGTTCGGTAACTCCAGCAATTTGAACATGGTTGAGTTGAGTAATTTCAGTGCAAAAAGTGTACCAAAAAAATGTAAAGGGCTTTCCAGTCTGTCAATCATGCCGCTTGTATCAGTGCCCTCCGTTGTCGAAATCGGTTGGTGGTACACTCAAAAATATCCCAGTTGTTTTTCTCTAAACAAAGGAGTTCAACATGTCCGATAGTCTTCATCCCGAAATCCCCGCAATTGACGAATCCGTATTAGCTCAAATGCAAGTGGTAGCCTCTTTACCGAAGGTGCAAAAAGGCCTTCAGATTGCTCAAGATCAAGCCGAGCGCGCTATGGTTGAACAAGTTGAGTTGTGTGAGATCGCCTCTCCCACCTTCCATGAAGAAACTCGAGCCAAAGAAATTGCTCGGCGCATGAAAGAATATGGATTAACCGATGTCACCATGGACGGTATTGGAAACGTTGTCGGTGTACGCAAAGGGAAAGGTAATGGCCCGGTGTTGGTTATTGATGCTCATATGGATACGGTGTTTCCGCATGGCATTGATGTAACTGTGCGCCGCGAGGGCGATACGTACTATGCACCGGGGATTGGTGATAATACGAGCGGCTGCCGTGCGCTATTGCAATTGGTGCGATGCTTTAACGAATCCGGCGTTGAAACCGAAGGTGATGTGTTGTTTGTCGGTACGGTCGGAGAAGAAGGCAACGGCGACATTCGCGGTGCAAAATTCATGGTCAATGGGGATCGCCAAGTCGATGGCTATATCGCTATTGATTCATTCTCCGAAGGTGTGGTAGTTAATGGCGGCGTTGGTTGCCATCGTTGGCGCGTCAACATCGCAGGCCCCGGCGGTCACAGCTTTGTGGATTTCAGTCAAGTGCCAAGCGCCATTCATGCGATGTGCCATGCAGGGCATTTGATCGGCCACCTGGCGCCACCGAGCGAACCCTATACAACGTTTAATATCGGCACGATTAAAGGCGGCACATCAGTCAATACCATTGCGCCGAACTGCGAAGTCGATATTGATATTCGCAGTATCGCCAATGAAGAACTGCTTAAACTGGAAGCCCAAATCTTTGAAGCATTAGATGCCGGTGTGGCTGAGGAAAATAAACGCTGGGGTATTACCAATTCTGACAAGATGGTCAAACTGACAAAGACTCAAATTGGAGATCGTCCGGCAGGCGCTCGCGGTGGAGATTGCCCGGTGATCCAATGTGCCTTGAGTGCTCAGAAGATTTTAGGGATTGAGCTCACGCAATATGGCCCTTCAGCGACCGATGCCAATGCACCGATTAGTAAAAATATTCCGGCTGCCTGCTTAGGTTCAGGCGGTATCTCGGAAAAGTATCACACGGTTGATGAATACTTTATCGACAAAGATAGCTTCAAAGGTCCGCAATTGGTCTTTTTAGCCGCCTGCACTTTGGTGGGTGTCGAAGGTCAAAAGCCCTTGTTGCCGATTAAAAAGTAATAGCAAATAGTGAAGTTCTAGCGTTTGAACTGGCAGAAAAAATCTCCCGCCGACATTAAAAACGGCGGGAGAAGTTTTACTAAGAATTGAAATTAGGAAAGACCGACGATCTTGCCGTCAACAACATCGATATGCAAAGCGGCGGGCTTTTTCGGCAAGCCCGGCATGCGCATGATGGCACCGGTCGTGGCGACCACAAAGCCTGCGCCTGCATTCAAAATCAAACGTTGAACGGGTAACGTGAAGCCCTTCGGTGCACCGAGAAGCGTTGGCTCGTGAGACAACGAGTACGGCGTCTTGGCTACGCACACAGGCAAGCGATCGAAACCGAGTTCTTGAATTTGCTTCAAGTCTTTTTGTGCGGCAGGCGACAATTCTATATCCGCAGCACCGTAGACGCCCGTTGCCAACTTCGTAATCTTTGTGACGATATCGTCATCGGCTTCGTAGCTGAAATTCAAAGCTTCGGGCTCGCTTTGTGCGGCTTTCATGACGGCTTGGGCCAATTCGATGGCCCCCTTACCGCCGAGGCTAAATCCGTCACAGACGGCAAACAGTACGCCGCGCGAAGCGCAGTGGGCACGAATGATCTCGATTTCTTCTTCCGTATCGGTAGCAAAGTGATTGAGGCTAACCACAATTTGCGGGCCGAAGTGTTTGAGGTTGTCGATGTGCGCATCGAGATTGCTGATGCCTTTTTTCAACGCTTCAACATCGGGTTTGCCGATGTCGGGAAGCGGAACACCACCGTGCCACTTCAAGGCTTTGGTTGATGTGACCAGCACAATGGCACAGGGCTTTAATCCGGCTGCTCTGCACTTAATGTTGAGGAATTTTTCAGCGCCTAAGTCGCTGCCGAATCCGGCTTCAGTAATTGCCCAGTCGCCCAAGGTCATTGCAGCCTTAGTGGCGACAACAGAGTTGCAACCGTGGGCAATATTGGCAAATGGGCCACCGTGCACGAAAGCGAGGTTGCCTTCAAGCGTTTGCACAAGATTGGGCTTCATGGCTTCCAGTAAGAGTGCCATTAAAGAGCCCGTTGCACCAAGTTCTTTACAGGTGTAGGCCGAGCCATCGCGCTTGATGCCGACCACGAGTCGATCAAGGCGAGCACGGAGGTCATCGAGGTCCGTTGCCAAACAAAGCACAGCCATCAATTCGCTAGCTACCGTGATATCAAAGCCGGTTTCAGTCGGAATGCCGTTGGCCGGGCCGCCCAAACCGGTCACGATGTTGCGAAGCATACGATCGTTAACATCGACCACTCGGCGCCAAATTACGGTCTTTAAATCCACTTGACCTTGATGGCGGGCATTGTCGATCATTGCTGCAAGCAAGTTATTTGCTGCCGTGATAGCGTGGAAGTCGCCCGTGAAATGCAAATTGATGGATTCCATCGGCAAAACTTGAGAGTAGCCACCACCGGCTGCGCCGCCTTTCATACCGAAGCAAGGACCGAGCGAAGGTTCGCGAAGTGCAACAACGGCTTTTTCGCCCAATTGCTTTAAACCTTGAGCCAGTGCGATTGAAGTGGTGGTTTTTCCGGAACCGGCCGGCATGCCGGAAGTGGCCGTGACGAGAACGAGCTTGCCATTGGCTTGGCGGNNAAGCTCACCTTGGCTTTGTCGCGGCCGTACGGTTCAAACTCATCATCGGTGAGTCCTGCGCTATGCGCCAAGTCATCGATTCGAATCAACTTCGCCTCTTGGGCAATTTCGATATCGGATTTCATAACGTTAATCTCCAAAAACAAAGACAAAAACAAAAAGACAATCTGCGCTGTCGATCTAGAAAGAAATCTGAGTGGAAAAGATCGACCTGAACGAGAAAAGTATGCCCGAAAATGTCAAACAATGACGATAAAAAACCTTCATAGTAAGAAAGTTTTTTGTCGACATTTCGCTTAGATCATGAAAGCTGAGAAAAGTTTCTTCGACTCAATGCCTAATGGCGTTAAACTAAAAAAGTTCTCATAAACAAATCAAGGAGCTCTACTATGTGGGATCTTTTATTGAAAGGCGCAACAGTTGTTGATCCTCTCAACAAAATTGAATGCGTGATGGACGTGGCAGTTGAAGACGGCCGCATTGCTGAAGTGGGGCGTGATTTGCCCGGCGGTAGTGCTCGAGTTGTCGAAGACTACACGGGCAAGGTGCTTCAAGCCGGTATTGTCGACAGTCACGTACACTTGGGCGAAATGTGGGGTTCTCCTTTCGGCTTTAAGATGCTTGCCATGGCAGGTGTTACCACCGCCTTAGATATGGCCGGTCCCTTAGACAATGTGCTCAAGAACATTCCCACGTATGGCAGTGGCATTAACACGGCCATTTTGCAGTTTGCATCTCCTCCCTTTACCTTCCGCAATAATGAGCCCACGAAAGAAGAAATGCAGGAGCTCATTAAAACCTCCATGCGTGAAGGAGCTTTGGGCGTGAAGCTTTTAGGCGGACACTATCCGCTCAAGCCTGCCGTCTCTTCACTTCTCATTAAGACGGCTCTCGAGCACGGCGCCTACATTGCTTGGCACGCCGGCACGAGCGAACACGGCTCCAATATCGAAGGTATGCGAGAAGCTGTTGAATTAAGCCAAGGCAATTTCTTGCATTTAGCTCACATTAATGCTTACTGTCGTGGCGCCATCCGTCCCGAAGTGGAAGAAACAAAAGAAGCCATCGATTTGCTTTTGGCCAATCCGCATATTCATTGCGAAAGCTATATCTCGCCGATGAACGGTACACGTTTGACGTGTGCCGAAGATGGTCAAGTGCAATCCAAGGTGACGGGGAACTGCTTGCGCAAATTCGGTTTTTCGACCGATCGTGAAGGTATTCAACAAGCCTTCAAGGCCAATAAGGTCTACGCCGTCTACGATGCCGGTGGCTATTCCGATCTTGTGACTGGTGAAGAAGGCTTGAAGTTGTGGTTGGATCATAATTCCGACGTGGGCGGTTCCTTCAATGTCAATCCGCCGCTTCCTCGCGTGTGGTTGGCTCAGGCCAAACGCGATGACGGTAGTTTCGTTGTGGATGCTATTTCCACTGACGGTGGTTGCATTCCGCGTAATGTGATTTTGGAACAAGGTTTGTCATTAGTGAAATTGGGTATTTTGAGCTTGAGTGAGTTTGCCGCTAAGACGTCGCTTAATCCTGCTCGCATGTTGCGCTTACACAATAAGGGACACTTAAGTGTCGGGGCCGATGCCGATATCACGATTTATGACTACGCAACGCAAAAGGCGGTAGCCACTTTTGTCAAAGGCAAGACGGTCTTTAAGGATGGCAAGGTCTATGGTACGGGCGGTGCGGTGATTTGTACTGACCGTGGCCGTGAGGCCGTTGAGGCAATGGGACTTGAAACGATTGTGGTGGATCCGACCGATAAGGTTGAACGATTCATCGTTTAATCGTTTAATCGATTAAACGTCAAGTGCCCTGTCTCGTCGGTTTTCCTTCTGGAGAGCCGACGGCAGGGCATTGTGATATCTGATTTGGGAGAAGGGCATGGAAACGGTGGTTGTGATTGAGGCTACGTCTACGGGTCGATTCTACGTTTCTGAAATAGCTAACGCGGAATGCATCCGGTAGTTGTTTTTCCGTTGTTGCCGAAAATTAGCGAAAGCTATCAAGCGTTTCCTAAACAACTCCCCACTCAAGT
>DCTK01000098.1 GCA_002329575.1 Sutterella sp. UBA1442
TTGATGTTTCGATTATTCAAGCTTATGTAGAAGGTTCAATATCGTTAAAGCAGGCATCCGTTATGCTTGAGCGTACCCCTCGCACGGTTATGCGGATGGCAGCTAAATATCGAGACTTTGGCGCTGATGGTCTAATCCATGGCAACACAGGTAAAGAGCCTCATAACAAGATTGATCCTCAATCCGTCAAAAGATTCTTGCAGCGATGAGCCATGAATCATTGCGTCTAATGCCTTACAACTTGGCTGTTCATTACCTCCGTTATGAGGGCCTGGAAGTATCGGCTGAGACACTAAGACGATTACNNTTACAGCAGGAAAGAAAGAGCTCGTTACATCCGTTAAGACGAAGAAGAGCTCAGTTTGGCGAACTGATTCAACTAAAGAGTTTTGTTTTCAGTCGGAGCCGAATAGAGGGTCATATCCTCTTTGGGCAAACACCGTGCGCGCGTTTTTGAGATGATGAGCCAACACAAACTCACGACCACTGCGCACAAGAGCAACACGGCGTCATACTTCCAGGCACTGCCCATGACGATCGGAACCCAAAACGCCGCACAGATGGCAAAAGCCGAGGTTTGGCAAAACTGTTGAATACTGGCTGCCATTCCTCGATTTTGAGGGAAATAATCCAAGTTATAAACCGTGATGATGGGACGCACGATACTCATGCAGGTACTGAAAACAATCACAGCCAATAGACACGTGGGGTAACCGGGCTCAACAAAATAATTCATCACAACACCGAGGATACCTGCGGCATACATAATGCCTATTTGCATGATCATCGTGCGCTTTTCACCGAATCGGGCCGTGATTTTGGTACAGAACACTGACCCCATGACCGAGACACCGATTAGCGGAATCATCAAGTATCCGAAGTCAGTCACACCCATTTGCATGATGTTTTCCACGTAGTCCGGGGCTCCGGCAGAAAACAAAATTGATCCCATGAACACGAAACCATTACAAAGTACACCGGCCGTAAAAGCAATATTTTTAAGCGAAGCGGCATATTCGTTCACTAACGGCACGACATGAAAAGCTGTGCGACGCTCTTTGGGATGCGTTTCCTTTAAAAAGATGAAAGAGCAAAAGGCCAATGTCAGCGACAGCGCACTTAAGAAATAAAACACGCTGCGCCAGCCGTACAGATACACGAGCCAGCCGCCGATAATCGGGGCAAAAGCCGGTGCCAAAGCAAAAATGACGGCAATCAAACTGGTGAGTTCCTGCGCTTGTCTTCCGCTATAAATATCTCGCGTGACGGCCATGGCAAGCACGGTGCCGCAGGAAGCAAAAAGTCCCATCAAAACACGTCCTGCCATAAAGACTTCGTAGCCGGGACTTAGTGCACAAACGCCGCAGGCTGCCGCGTAACAGAGCATGCCGCCAATCATTACGGGACGGCGTCCAAGAGAATCCGATATCGCTCCGACAAAGAGCGAAGAGATGGCAAAAAAGAGCAGATAAATAGACAGCGTTTGATAGGCTGCAATGTCACTTACGCAGAACTCGCGAGCAATATCTCCCAAGCCCGGCATGTAAGTGTTGGCCGAAAAAGGGCCCAACATCGAGCAAAAAGCTAAAAGCATAGCGAGCGATTTAGAGACCGTGAAAAACATCGCTCGCTCCTTATTACGGCAGCTTAGACAGCCTTTTTAACGAGAATAGCCCCGAAGAAACCGTCGGTTCCGCTCTCATGCGGGGCCATGACAAAGTAAGGTGCATGAGCTTTTGCGCATTCAGGCAATGTGACACCTTGCTTGTCCAATACATCCACGGCATTCATGATGTCAAACTCGGGATGTTCGGCCAAGAATCGCTCAACAACTGCCTGGTTTTCTTCACGCAATAGCGAGCACGTGGCGTAGACCAATCGGCCTCCTGCCTTCACAAGCCGCGCTGCAGAGTCAAGCACATTGGCTTGAATGGCATTAATACGATCAAGCTCTTCAAGCCTCATACGCCAACGAAGATCGGGATTGCGACGAAGCGTTCCCGTGCCTGAGCAAGGTGCATCGACCAACACGCGATCAAATTTCCCCGTCAAGCGCTTAACACGCTGATCTCGTTCACTCTTAATGGCAATCGGGTGTACGTTACTTAAACCTGCACGGCGCATCCGAGGTGTCATGCCTGCCAAGCGTTTTTCATTAACATCAAACGCATATAAACGACCGGTTGAACGCATCAAGGCGCCAAGCGCCAACGTTTTCCCGCCCGCGCCGGCACAAAAGTCGCACACCATCTCACCGCGCTTTGGCTGCACCAAACGCGCAATCAATTGACTGCCTTCATCTTGCACGTCAATCTTGCCGTCTTTATACAAAGGCCATGAGGTCAGTGCGGGTTTTGACAAAAGTCTTACACCGTCAGGCGACATCGGCGTCGGCACCGCCTCCACGCCATGCTCGGCTAACTCAGCAAGCACTTCTTCTCGTTTGGCTTTAAGAAGATTGACACGCAAATCAAGCGGCGCACCTTCTTTCATGGACTCAAAAAGTGTGACGGCCTCGTCACCGAATTGGTTTAAAAGACGTTCATAGAGCCAGTACGGCAATTCCGACTGGACAAAAGGCGTAGCGTTTTCAGGCTTACTGCGAAGAATATTGTCCAAAGCCGGCGCATCCGGCCCAACAATCGAGTCACTTAACGCCTCGCGGCCGTAGATTCGGGACAGGGCCACCATGGCAGTGAGTTTTGGTGCGCGCACGGGAACCGCAGGCTTCATCTGCCACGTGATCGTTGAGAGGTGACGAAGCGTAAAGAAAATAGCTTCAGCAATAATGCTTCGATCACGCGATCCGAGCTTGTGATTGAGTCGGAAAAAACGACTCATCAGCACATCAGCCGGACCATCAAACTTCAATACGGTGGCTAACGCTTTACCCAACTCATCAACAATCAAACTCGTGATACGAACGCCACCCGTATGCGTTTGGCGCTTTGAGACATCGGATCGAGTACTGCCTCTTGCGCGACGCTCTTCTTTTGTCAATGAGCGGCTTTCACGCAATTGGCGGGCACGGGCTTGCGTTTGACGTTCCGTGAGTTTTCTCGTAGGTTTGCGAACGCCTGCGCGTTTCGTTTGTCGTTTTTCCATAAAACTGTTCTGCTAAAAAGTTATACGTTGCCAAAAAGCGTTAATTCGCGAGCGGTATCATCATCCATCACGGCGCGATCATTGACGCAACGAACGCGACCGCTGACACAAGCCTTAACCGCTCGAGCATAAAGCTTATGTTCAAATTCCAACACGCGGTCAGCGAGCGTGTGAGCATCATCGCTCGGTAACGCAATCACGGCCGCCTGAGCGATAATGGCGCCGGAGTCCAGTGCCGGCGTGACATAGTGCACGGTGGTACCTGCCATACGAACGCCCGCATCGAGCGCTCTTTGATGGGTATCTAGCCCTTTAAAAGAGGGCAAGAGTGCCGGGTGGATATTGATAATTTTGCCCGCAAAACGGTTGACAAACTGTTCGGTCAAAATTCGCATAAAGCCTGCCAACACAATTAAGTCGGGTTGAGCGCGATCCACCACTCGAGCAAGTTCCTCTTCAAAAGCTTCTCTCGTGGCATAGGCCTTATGATCGATCACAGCCGTTTCAATGCCGTAGCCTTCGGCCAACCCCAAACCCTTGGCATCCGGTCGATTGGAGACAACGAGGGCGATTTTGGCACCCAGTGTTTGGGCCCAATTTTCACGCAAGGCCGTCTCTTGAATGGCCACAAAGTTACTTCCGCGACCGGAAATCAATACCACAATATTTTTCATAGTTATTTTTTTATTTGAAGCCCCATACGGGGCAAAAGAGCTTGATGTCGATACCGATCAAAAGCATAAAAACGCCCCTGTGGACGACACCCCCACACAATAGTCGCTCATAATCGCGACTTACTCGGGGTAAAGTCTACACGTTTGAGGCGTAAATTAGCGTTTTTTGGCATTCGCAGAAACATCAAGAGAAGCCTAACAACCCTCTGATAGTGCGCACATTTTGTCTCAGAATAGAAATAATAGCGAAAGGCACAGAAAGCATTTTGACACCCTCAAACATTTCAGCCTCANNTCACTTTGCATCATCGGGCGATGGGATAAGAAGATTGCCAACAAGGAAGCTACGAAGCAAACCACAATACTGGAATACCGGTTGCAGAGAAAATCAGCAAAATGATGAAGGGTGAGAACGCGCGCCAAGGCTTGATGTTATCCGTTGCTTCAAATTCATCATAGGACTCTACAAAAGTCACAGTCCTTTGCATTTAATAAGGTTTTGCGCTTATGACAAGCGTTTAGGCTCATTGTCAATTTGATAAAATTCGAAGCTTGTAGTTTTTTGTCATATCTATGAAAGTATTCAGAGGGGTTCCCCAAACATTACGCAAATATGACTGTGCAGTGGCCATCGGCAACTTCGATGGTGTGCACCGTGGCCATCAAGCCCTGCTTGAGCAAGTCGTTCAGGCAGCTGAGCTTCGTGCCCTGCTTCCCTGCGCTGTCACATTCGAGCCTCATCCCAAAGAAGTGTTCCCGCACGGCCAAGAAGTGCTTGCCCGCGTCAACAATTTGCGAGACAAAGTCCTTGACATTGCCGCCTGCGGCATTCAACGCATTTTCCTTTTGAATTTCAACGAGCGACTGGCCAACATGACACCTCGTCAATTCGCCGAAGAAATTTTGGTTGAGGGACTTCATGCTCGTTGGGTGACCGTGGGTGAAGATTTTCACTTTGGCTACAAAGGTAAAGGCACCGTTGAAGATCTCAAAGCTCTCGGCAAAGAACTTGGCTTTGAAGTTTGGGTAACACCGACGCTTTTTCATGGCAAAGAACGCATCTCCAGTACCCGACTTCGCAAAGCACTGGCCGACAATGACATGTTTGAGCTCGCTCAATTGCTCGGGCACCACTATCACATCACAGGCCGCGTTGTTCACGGTCAAGAGCTCGGTCGTCAGTTAGGTTTCCCGACTCTGAACATGGACTGCATTCCTGTAGACAAAAATGGAGAACCGGCCGTACGAGGCGTTTATGCCGTTTTTGTACACGGTTTAGCCCCCTATCCTTTGGGAGGCGTGGCCAGCATCACTTGCCGCCCGACCGTCACCAAGGGACAGCCGAAAAAATACCTATTAGAAACTCACG
>DCTK01000036.1 GCA_002329575.1 Sutterella sp. UBA1442
TCCCGTGAAAACTTGAAGAACCTTTTTTTGTCAGGTCGTGCTAAGAGATTGAAAATGCGGTACAATACCGCGAATTTTCGTGAAACCCGAAAGGGTTTCGTTTTTTTATTGCAGTTACCACTGCACTTACTTTAGACACAAGAGGTAAAAAATGGTCGTTATTCGTCTTGCTCGCGGCGGTTCTAAGAAGCGTCCCTTCTACAATATCGTTGTGACGGATTCTCGTAACCCCCGTGACGGTCGTTTTATCGAACGTTTGGGCTACTACAACCCGATGGCTGCCGGTCAAGCTGTGAAGTTGCACATCGCTGACGAACGTCTCACGCACTGGATCGGTCAAGGCGCACAAATGAGCGACACGGTTGCTCGTTTGGTCAAGCAAGCCAAGAAGGCTGCTGCCTAAGCGAAAATTCAAGCAAATCTTCGGATTTGTTCGAAAGGACAATTTTTAACCCCGTCGGTGCGTTACAGTCCGAAAGCTTCTAACGGTTTACACCAAACAAACGGAAATTGTGTCTACCGTTTGGAACCGTTTAAACGCTCAAGTGACTGCGAGTATCTAAAGCGCGTTGACAGTTGGGTTTGAAATTGTCCTTTTCTCTTTTCTGATATTGATGAATCTATGACAGACAATCATTTGATTGAAGCAGGCCGTACGGCCGGAGCCTACGGTGTTCGCGGTTGGGTGCGAGTCGTTTTACATGCTCGCGAAGGCGATCTTTTAACGCTGACAGAAAATTGGTGGTTTTTGCCCTATCCGAGACGCGCCGGCGTTGCTCCTAAAGCGTTGACTGTCATGGAAATAAAAGAGCACGGCAAGGACTTCATTGTGCGTTTTGCAGAAGTGAAAACGCGCGAAGAAGCGATGGCTCTCAAGGGGAGCTTACTGGTGGATCCCAGTAGTTTGCCCGAACTTGAAGAAGGCGACTTCTACGATGATGACATTTTGGACTTTGAAGTCGTCAACGAAAAAGACGAGTCGCTCGGTCGCGTTGTCGGTATCACAGACAACGGTGCTCAGGATCTTTTGATTGTTCAACCCGCAGGTGGTCAGTCCTTTTATATTCCGATGGTCGAAGCCTATGTGCTCGAGATCGATTTTGAGGCTCGATGCGTACGTGTTGACTGGTTTGCAGACTGGAATTAATCCTCAGTTTTGACTTTTGTTGCCGTTTTGTCTTTGAATTCACAAAGATCGAGAATCGGGCAATGTGCGCAATCCGGTTTGGAAGCCTTGCAACAGTAGCGCCCGTGTAAAAGAATCCAGTGATGGGCGTCTTTTAAGTACGCTTTGGGCAAATAGCGTAGCAACTTTTCTTCAATCTCTTCGGGCGTTTTGCCCTTGGCTAAACCCGTGCGGTTACTGACCCGGAACACATGGGTGTCTACCGGCATGGTCGCTTCGCCAAATGCGACGTTTAACACTACGTTAGCCGTTTTTCGCCCGACTCCGGGTAAAGATTCCAACGCATCGCGATCTCGGGGCACAACACCGTCAAACCGCTCCAGTAATTGATGACTTAACGCGATGACATTTTTCGCTTTGTTGCGGTACAAACCGATGGTACGAATGTAGGGGATTAATCCCTCTTCGCCTAAAGCAATGATGCCCTCAGGAGTATTGGCAACAGGATAGAGCTTTGCAGTAGCAAGATTGACACTTTTATCCGTGGCTTGGGCAGATAAAACAACGGCCACCAAGAGTTCGTAAGGCGTGCTGTAGTCCAATTCACTCTTGGGCAATGGGCGCTCGGCAGCCAAGCGCTTCATGATGGCTTCGCGTTTTTCTTTATTCATACAGCCCTCTATTGATTCTTTTTGACTTGAGCAAGGATACTGGCCAATAGTGCCTTTTTCTTCTCGGCACTACTTTCTTGAGCTAAGCGGGCATTGCGGCGCGCTTCGCGATTTTTCTCACGTTCGAGTTTTGCGTGATAACGCTCTCGGGCCTGATGAGCGCGTTCTCGAGTCCATTGAAACGGCGCAGGACGCATCTCGATGCAATCGACCGGGCAGGGAATGACGCAAAGGGCGCATCCCGTACACCAATCGGTCAGCACCGCATGAAGGCGCTTGGGGGCGCCGACAATGGCACCGGTCGGACAATAGGCCACGCATTTACGGCACCCAATACAAAGATCCGGATTGATGAAGCTGACAGCAAGCGGCACCTCTTCGCCATACTCCGGATCTAGCGGAATTTCTTCTCGTCCGGTAATGGCTGCTAATTGCTTAATGACCGCCGCTCCGCCTGTTGCACAACGGTTAATCGGTGTTTCATCCATTACGATGGACCACGCATAAGCTCTGCAGCCCTCAAAACCGCACTGTCTGCATTGCGTTTGGGGTAGTACGTCGTCAATTGCATCAATCATCGAAGGTCCCATGTTAAAGCCCGTTATCAGAAATTTTCGTTGATAAATGTCCCCNNGGTGATTTAAAGCCACGAGCTTTAAAAAGGTCAGTCAGAGCTTTGACAAACGGTGGATTGCCGCACACCATGACACGTACGCGTTCAGGGGTTAAATCAAAACCGATTTTTTCGAAAAATCCTTCTTCAATCGCTTGCGGTAGTCGGCAGGTGATTTCGCCGGCTCGTGCAGGGTCAGTTTCGCGGGTGGTTGCGGCGATAAAGCGGAAATTAACTTCGTGGCCTTGATCCTTAGCCGCCTTCTCAAAGCGATCTCTGAGAGAGACCTCATCGGCCGATCTCACGCAGTGAACAACCATCACGTTATCAAAGCGAGACCAAGGATTGTTTTTTACGATGCTTAAAAACGAGGCCAGACCGGTTCCCGAGGCCAAGCACAACAGTGTTCCGTGCGGCTCAAGGCGATCGGTTTGTAAAAAGCCGTAGGCATTTTCATCCACAAAGACCTCATCGCCCACTTGCAATTCAAAAAGGCGGGGAGAGAGGGCTCCATCGGCTACTTTGGCAATGTAGAAACATAAAACGTCTTCATCGGGTGTGCTTGCCAGTGAGTAAGCTCGTCCTAACCAATCTTCTTCATTTTGTGGAGCGTCGGTAACGGGTAAGGCTACTCGAACAAATTGGCCGCTTTTAAATGTAAAGCCTTCAGGTTTGGCAAGCGTTAAAAACATGAGTCTGTCTGTGTGGTGCTCAATGCCTTGCACCGTAGTGCGTTTGTAGGTCATGAAATGAATTCCTTAAAACAAGTTTGCGTTAATTGTAGGCAAGCCGAGAGACAAAAGGCAGAAAACAAAACAGCCTTTCGGGTAAAACCGCGAAAGGCTGCATCAAAATACTCTTCTGAGCCGTTATTCGGTCTTGAGATATTTACGCTTGCCGGGCACTCCATGCCACTTGTCGGCGTCAGCAGGACGGGGACGTTGGCGCGTGATCGAGGGCCACTTTTGAGACAGTTCGGCATTTAAACCGATAAATTCCTCCTGACCTGCCGGGACGTCATCTTCATGAAAGATGGCTTCTTCAGGGCATTCAGGGACACAAACGGCACAATCGATGCATTCATTGGGGTCGATGACTAAAAAGTTGGGGCCGACTCGGAAGCAGTCGACCGGGCACACGGCCACACAGGCCGTATCGGTGCAGTTGATGCAAGATTCACAAACGACGTGAGCCAAGGCGATTCTCCACAAGTATTAAAAAGGTCCGGAGCCGTTGATTGTACTCCAGATCCGTGAAAAAAAGGCTAGACTAATGTTTAGACAATTTTGCGAAAGGAATCGCATTGTGTNNTCAATTTCCGGGGGCTTCGGTCGAGTACCGTTTTCGTTGCCGCAATGAAGGTATTGACTTAAGACCCTTTAAGGCCGATATCGAAAAAGAGATCGATCACCTCTGCACGCTTCAATTTAAAGAAGATGAGCTTGAATATTTGCGTTCTTTGCGTTTTATTAAGGACGATTTTGTCGAGTTTTTGAGTCTGTTTCGCCTCAAACGCAAATATATTGAAATCGTTGATACGGGTAGCGAACTGGCCATTACGATCAAAGGGCCGTGGCTTCATACGATTTTGTTTGAAATTCCTGTTTTAGCCATTGTGAATGAAACCTATTTCAGACACACGGCAGGCGGAATTGACAAGACAGAAGGGCGAAAACGGCTTGATGCCAAGATTCGTATGATTGAAGAAGAGCCAGATAATCACTTAATTAGCATTTCTGATTTCGGCACTCGTAGACGTTTTTCCCGCCAATGGCAAAAAGAGGTGCTCGAAACCCTCAAAGAGCGTATTCCTGCTCAGTTTGCGGGTACCAGTAACGTCTACTACGCCAAGGAGCTCAAACTGATTCCTATGGGTACGATGGCTCATGAGTACCTACAGGCCTGTCAAGCTTTAGGGCCGAGACTTCGCGACTCGCAAACGTATGCCTTTGAGATGTGGGCCAAGGAGTATCGAGGCGACTTGGGCATTGCGTTGACGGATGTCTATGGAATTGAGCCGTTTTTGAAAGACTTCGATATGTTTTTCTGCAAGCTCTTTGATGGTGTGCGTCAGGACTCAGGTGATCCGCTTCTGTGGGGAGAACGCATGATTGAGCACTACAAAGCCAATCGTTGTGACCCGAGAACAAAGACCTTTATTTTCTCAGACAGTCTGACTTTTGATCGTCTTGTGGAAATTTTCCGCCGCTTCAAAGGACGTGTGAAGCTAGGCTTTGGTGTGGGCACGAATTTAACCAATGATTTAGGTCCCGCACCGCTAAATATCGTTATTAAGATGGTTAGAGCCAACNNGCCTGTGGCAAAAATTTCCGACACCCCGGGCAAGAGTATGTGCGATGACTTGAGCTATCTGGCTTATCTTAAGCAGGTGTTTGGGATGAGTGCTTAATAAAGTAAAGATTGCCGTGGTTAAAGTCTCGCGAAATTTGAGACTTTCAGTACAATAGGAAAATCTTTTTAACTTAAATCAAACCAGGAAGGGTCTCTTAACATGCTAAGAAAACTGCTTCTGGCGTTCGCTTTAACGGGAGCGTCCTTTACGGCAGCTGCCGCCGGGTTAAACGGTAGCGAACTCTCTCTGACTTGGGCGATTCCTTTCGCAGGCATTTTGCTTTGTATCGCTCTGTGTCCCTTGTTTGTGCCGCATTTTTGGCACCATCATTACGGTAAAGTCGCTTTATTTTGGGCGGCAGCTTGTACGATTCCGTTGTATTTGGTTTACGGTACAACGACGGCTACGGGNNACGCCATCATCGGTGATTACATTCCCTTCATTATTTTCGTGGGGGCTTTGTTTGTGGTGGCCGGCGGCATTCACATCAAGTCAACCTTTCATGGTACGCCCGCTGTCAACAGCGCCATTTTGTTTGTGGGCACGTTGCTTGCCAACTTGATGGGTACCACGGGTGCCGCAATGCTTTTGATTCGCCCGCTGCTTGCGGCCAATGAAGAGCGTCGCTTTAAGATGCACACCTTCATCTTCTTTATCTTCCTTGTTGCCAATATCGGCGGCAGCCTCACTCCGTTGGGCGATCCGCCTTTGTTCTTGGGCTTTTTGCGTGGCGTTGACTTCTTCTGGACGGCTCAACATCTGTTCTTGCCCATGATGAGCACATCGCTTTTCTTGATTGCGATCTATTTTGTCATCGATACGATGGCCTACCGTAAGGAAGATGCCAGCGTGCGTGCGCCTAAGCCTCATGAACCCTTCAAAGTGGAAGGCACCGTGAACTTCTTGTTGCTTCTCGGTATAGTGTGTTCGATGTTGATGTCGGGCTTCTGGCGTTCTGGCGTGAGCTTTGAAGTTTTGCACGTGCATGTAACGCTTGAGTCGTTGTTGCGTGACATTCTTTTCTTGACGATCGCAGCTTTGAGCTTGAAGTTAACGCCGCAATCGGCTCGTGAAGGCAACCAATTTACTTGGGAGCCCATCAAAGAAGTGGCTAAGCTCTTTTTCGGTATTTTCTGCTGTATCGTTCCGGTGCTCGAAATGTTGCGTGCCGGCCACAGCGGTGCTTTCGCTCCGTTAGTTGCATTGGTCACTAATGCCGATGGTTCGTTCAATAACCACATGTTCTTCTGGATGACCGGTTCGCTGTCTTCGTTCTTGGATAACGCTCCGACCTATCTGGCCTTCTTTAACTTGGCCGGTGGCGATCCCACGATGTTGATGAGCGAACACAGCCACACGTTGATGGCCATCTCCATGGGTGCCGTGTTTATGGGGGCGATGACCTACATCGGTAATGCGCCTAACTTTATGACGGTGTCGATCGTCAGTGAACGTGGCGTGAAGATGCCGAGTTTCTTCGGCTACATGCTCTGGTCCTGCGGTATCTTGATCCCGACGTTCTTCTTGATGAACGTGTTTTTCATTTAGAATCAATTAGTTAGATTGATTTATAACAAAAGCGCCTTGAGCTTTAATGAAGCCAAGGCGCTTTTTAAATGCAGTGTCGTAATGTGTGATTCTTAACGCTTCATAGCCTTATCAATGGATTGAGCGGCCACGTCATTGAAGCGATATTGATTGTCGGTGAAATCGCGTTTGGCGTGAACAATTCGTCCTGGTAAGACCTGAGGTTTGGGCTTTTTCACTTCGATAAATGCGAGATCAAAGGCGTCACTTTCATTTAAACGGATACCCACATCGCGCGGGTCGATTTTGTCTGGGAACTGCAACGTCATCACACGCGTTCCGTTAACAGTCGTCACCTTATAAGAGCCACGGGCAATGCTCGGGCCTTCCACCTCACAGAACACTTTGCCACGTTTTGCTTCAAAAATTTCAATCGTGCCGTTGTTGCCTTTTTGACCCGTAAAGCGGATGGCATAGGGTTGGGAGCCGGCGCGCTTTTCGTAGCGAAGACAGGTAGGGACTTTACCCGAGAAGGTTTTGATGAAACCGTTGATGGTTTTTTGACCGGTAAAGATGTTGATTTCAGGAACAACCAATTCGGTACGCAGGCTTTGCATGACAGGCATATAAGCCACAGAACCTTTTGCAAAGCGATAGCCCGAGCCGATGGATTGAGCCGCTTTTGTTAATTGATTGTTGTGCGAGCGTAAGAAATCGGCAATGGGTTTACCCGAAACGTCATAGGCTTTGAGCTCAATCGTGGTGCCGCTCGTATTACCTCGACGCACGAGGCTGACCTTGTTACCGGAAAGAGCATGCAACGTGTTAGGCACGGGCGGTTTGCTCAACGCACCGCTTCTGACCACCCAGTTGCGACTGCCACCGTAAGAGAAAAGGTGCGGCATGTCTTTGGAGAACGTGTTATTCATTCGATAGGCCGTCTTACCGGCTTTTTTTCCCGTTTTAAACACACTGCGATTTTGTTCCCAGTAGTGGTAAATACCGTTTTGAAAAACTTCTAATGTATTAACGTTTTCAATAGGTTTGGCACGGTGAGGAACATCTGAGGCAGAAGCGGCGGTTGCAACAAAGGCAACCACGAGCGAACAAGCTAGCGGAGTCAGTTTGTGCATGAGAGTGAGTTCCGACAAAGAGATTGAATACGCAGACCATTATAGGGAGCCAGCGTGTCAAAAATGTTTGAGAAAAAGTCCTCTTTGGTGTGTAAATGTTGCCAAGATTGGTTTTAAATATCAAGTTGATTATTGGCTCTAGGAATGGAAAACCATTTCAGCTAAAATGCTCATTTCTGCCATTGGCAATCGGGCCCATAGCTCAATCGGTTAGAGCAGCGGACTCATAATCCGTTGGTTACAGGTTCAAGTCCTGTTGGGCCTACCATCCTACTTTCTTAAGCTCTCAAAGCGGCTTTTTCCAGCCATATACTGCATCATTTCTTAAATCAAAGTTCTCGAAAATCGTCTCAACGGCGGCTTGATAATCTTCGACGGTTTTCGCTTTGTAGATTTGTTTGACGGCACGCTCTGCACCGACAAATAGGTTGTGTTGAAAGAACCAATATTCTTTCATCCGCATTAGGGCGTTCTTGCGACTTTGAAAGGCTTGGGCGTAACTATCAAAAAGTGCTTCGTAGAAACTCGCAATTTCAGGCAGTGTGGCCGGATTGCCGCCGGCGGCTTTTCTAAAAAGAGCGGGATCGGCCATGAGAGCACGGCCTACCATGATCATCTTCAGCGGTTTATATCGATGACGGACTCGGCTGATGTCATCAACGGTAATAATGTCTCCGTTGTAGCCTATAGGCATCTTCAATTCGGTAAAAAATCGATTGAAAACATGAACCCTGAGATCGCCTTTGTAGAAGTCCGTGCGAAGCCTCGGATGAATCGTCAAAGAATCCATGCCGTTAGCAAAGTCGTTATAGATATCCACTAGCGCCCCAAATTCGTCTTCGTGCGAATAGCCAATACGGGTCTTGACAGAAATGGCAATAGGTAAATTGGCAGAAAAGATGCGATCAAGAAATTCTCGAAGCGCATCGGGGTACTGCAAAAAGCCCGAGCCTTTGCCTTTGGCGGTAACGGTGCCCGCGGGGCAGCCCAAATTGAGATTGACTTCTTTGTACCCGAGATCGGCGAGAGCTTTGGCCGCCCAGATGAAATCGTCGGCGTTTCTCGTGAGCAGCTGAGGAATGGCGCAGATTCCTTCATTGGCCTGCGGAGCAAGTTCTCGCATCTGCCGATCGGTGAACTTCGGCTCACGCGTGGGCGTGACGAACGGAAGGTAGTAGCGGTCGGCTGCGCCGAAAAACTGCGCGTGCAGACGGCGATAGACAACGGTCGTGAGACCTTCCATGGGCGCAACGGTGAGTTCGGGCAAAGTGGAGAGCGGCATGAATGGGAATCGGCGAAAAAAGCGAGAGCGGCATTGTATCGATACAGTCTTAGACTCTCAAACGAGGAGTTGGTATGCGCCAAAGTTACTGCTTTCAGATTGCTCCGAAGCTTCTGTAAAATAGCGGCCTTTCTTTTCGACAGTAAAAACAAGAAGATACAACGGGGGATCGACAACATTGACTGACGGATTAAATCAATTTGCGCATATCCTTGGAGAACTTGTCGGCACGGTCAACAATTTTCTCTGGACGTACATTCTCATCGCCGCCCTGATTCTGCTGGGGCTGTGGTTTACCTACAAAACGAAGTTCGTTCAGATTCGCTGCATTCCCGAAATGTTTCGCCTTATTGGCGAAGGCGTCGGCAGTCTGCCGCGCGAGGGACACATCTCGACGTTCCAGGCCTTCTGCGTGTCAACCGCTTCGCGCGTGGGCGTGGGCAACATCGCGGGCAT
Source organism: Sutterella sp. UBA1442 (assembly GCA_002329575.1). Taxonomy (GTDB): domain Bacteria; phylum Pseudomonadota; class Gammaproteobacteria; order Burkholderiales; family Burkholderiaceae_F; genus Aphodousia. Next base: position 9,162 of record DCTK01000036.1, read on the forward strand.
TGCCATCGCGGTGGTTCTCGGTGGTCCGGGCGCCGTGTTCTGGATGTGGGTGATCGCAACGATCGGCGCGGCTTCGGGCTTTGTGGAATCGACGCTTGCTCAGATCTACAAGGTCAAGCGTCCTCAAGGCGGTTTTGCGGGTGGTCCGGCCTACTACATCCGCAACGTGATTGGCTCTCCCTTCTTTGCGGGCCTCTTTGCGGTCTTGATCTCGGTGACCTACGGCCTGATCTTCAATTCGGTTCAGGCAAACACGATGGCCTTGTCCGTGCAGACGAGCTGGGGTGTTTCGACCTTTGCCACGGGGCTTACGGTTGCAGTTCTCACGGCACTCATCATCTTCGGTGGTCTGACTCGCATCGCCCGCGTCGTGGGCGTGATGGTGCCTTTCATGGCTGGCGCCTACCTGATGGTCGCGATCTTCTTTACCTGCATGCACATCGATCAGTACCCGCGCGTGCTCTATGAAATCGTCACGAACGCGTTCGACTTCGACGCCGCCTACGGTGCGACGTTCGGCATGATCGTGATGACCGGCATCAAGCGTGGTCTCTTCTCGAACGAAGCCGGTATGGGTGCCGTTCCGAACGCTGCCGCTGCGGCCGATGCTACACATCCGGTCAAGCAGGGGCTGGTTCAGGCGCTCGGCGTTTACTTCGACACCATGGTTGTCTGTACGGCTTCGGCCATGATCGTTCTGATCGTGCCGGGCTGGAAGGAATCAGGGCTCACCGGCATCGAACTCATCCAGCACATGCTTTCCTCCGAGATCGGTTCCTGGATGAACCATTTCATCACGGTCGTGGTGCTTTTCTTTGCGTTTAGCTCCATCATCGGCAACTACTTCTACGGTGAAATGAACATGGGCTTTATCAGCAAGCATCCGGCGGCGCTGTGGATTTTCCGTGCTCTGGTGGTGCTGATGGCTTTCATCGGCAGCGTGACCGAACTGGGTTTGGTGTGGAATCTCGCCGATCTCTTCATGGCACTGATGGCTTTGGTCAACCTGGCGTCCATTGCGATAATCGGACGCTATGCCTACAGGGCGTTGGACGATTACATCAAGCAGAAGAAAGCCGGCATTGAGAATCCGGAATTCGATCCGAAATGTCTGGGCAATATGCGCGGCGTACAGTGCTGGCCTCGCAATAAAGACGAGGAAATTGTCCAGTAAATCAATTGGTTACAATTGACTTGAC
>DCTK01000058.1:0-8077 GCA_002329575.1 Sutterella sp. UBA1442
AGCCGGCATTTGCCGGCTGATTGCATTGTGGAAACGGTATTAGGTTTAATTTCTGTTTCCACGCAATGTATCCAAGTCGCTGTAGATTGTCACTTTGGCGACATTTAAGCGTTCAGCAACTCGATCAACAGAACCCTTCATCATAAAAACTTGGCGCGAATCTAGGAACTGCACAACTTCAAGTCGCCTTTCTTTTGTAAGGGGGCCATGAGCCAAGGCCTCGCTGGCTGCAGAGTCAATAAGTTTGTGAACCAAGTCAAGTAAAGTTGGCTCGGCAGTGTTTTCGTCCACGAGTTCTGCGGCTTGTTCAACAGTTGCCTCAGCGGACGGAGCCTTATCAACGTATCCCGGCAACTGGCGCATGACACTGCGAATTTGTTGCTCAAGTGCGGTGGAATCAACGTTAATGCAAAGGGCTCCGATGAGCTTGCCATCGTTGTCACGAATCAAAAGCGAAGAAGAGCGAATAAGGCGTCCGTCTCTGCGGTAATAGTAGTTGGCCAGAATGCCGTCTTCGGAGCCAAGCTCTCGTGCTTTTTGAACAAGATGTCCGAACGAATCTCCGACATGGCGCCCCGTGACAACGTTATTTTCAACAAAGACGACCGAATGTTGTGGCACTGACAAGTCGTGTACGATGACCTCGCAGTCCGGGCCGAAAGCCTTGGCAATGAGTTTTGCGGCTTCAATGTAGGGGAGTAATTCTTGTCTGATCATAGCCAATACACAACCTTAAGAGAGCGGCAATGGACGCGTTGAGAAAAAGCGAATCATCAACCGTGTAAGCCGACGGAAAAATAAGAAGAATCTACCCGCGATCGAAAATATGGAGGGGAGATTTGTTATCAAGCGATTGATTTTAATCGATATTAATTGGAATCGATTGTTCTCCATCCTGTCATGTCGATGGTACCCAATCGCTGCGTCCATTGTACAGATCGCAAAATCGTTGCGCCAACGCCTTCCTCGGACAGAACTTGTTTGATCTGACGACTTGTTCCTTTTTTTTCAAGAATTTTTTATTTTTCAGATAAAACAATAAAGAAAAAGAAATTTTTATACTTTAATTCTGAAATTTTAAATTTTCAATTTTTATACAAGTTTTTCTTTTAACTATATGATGATAATAAGGTTGTTTATTGCTTGTGTTATAAAAGCATCCGACGTTGATATAAATTTTCCTTGACACATAAAAAATTATATAGAATAATTTCTCCAGGCGGACGTAGAAAAAAATCTTTGGCTTGCCTGAGAACATCTTTGAAGAGGGCTCTGATGAACGAATTGATCTATGGCTTTTGGAAAGGGGTAGTTTTTGACACTCGTCGAGGTATATGTGCGGATTTAACCTCTTTTCCTAGCTCGAAATATTTCAATCGTGGAAATCCGATCACGGGGATTGCTACCGCAGAAGGTTTCCTAATTTACGATCATCGTGTCACACTCTTACGAGTGTTGTTGGACTATTACCGAAAAACGCAGGAGATGTCATGCGGGCGATGCACGCCTTGTCGAAGCGGCTCGGTACTGATCGTTGAGGCTCTGGAGAAGGCTGCACAAGGTCAAGGACAAGAAGTCGATTGGGATTTTATTCGCCAAGTAGCTATACAGATGGCCGATACTAGTCTTTGCGGAATTGGCCGAACGAGTCCTATAGCACTCATTGCAGCTATTGATCATTTTCGAGAAGATCTCGTAAGCTCGCCCGGCGTTTATATCCAAAACGGTGACAGTTTCAGTCTGGCAACCGCTCCTTGTATTGAAGCGTGTCCTGCGCACGTTGAAGTTCCTCGTTATATCGACTACATCCGTGACGGCCGTCCTGATATGGCTAAGGCGGTACTGCTTCGTCATTATCCTTTGGTGGGCTCATGTGGCCGAGTCTGTGTGAGGCCTTGTGAAAATGCCTGTCTTCGCGGGCAAATTGATGCTCCTGTGAGTATCAAGGACCTTAAGCGTTTTGCCAGTGATCATGCTCAGGAAGTTGCTGTCGATTGCGCAAAGAAGGCCCCCGCAGATCAACAACCGCAAGTGGCCGTGATCGGTGCCGGCCCTGCCGGACTGAACTGTGCGTATCACCTCTTGCAACATGGTATCGGCGTAACGATTTACGAAAAAGAAAACCACGCGGGTGGAATGGCTCGATTGGGGATTCCCAGTTATCGGCTACCCAACAATATCCTCGATAGTGAAATTGGGACAGTGGAGGCATTGGGGGCCCAGTTTCAATACGGTAAAACTTTCGGCAAAGACTTCAATCTCGATACGCTTTTTGCAAAGGGGTACAAGGCGGTATTTTTAGGCCTCGGGTGTGCCAATGGACAGTATCTTGGACTGCCCGGAGAAGATACGAGTGCGCGAGGATACTTGAAGGGACTCGATTTTTTACTCCAATTGGCTCGTGCTCAAGAAAATGACGATGTACAGAGTTTGTCAGGAGACGTGGTCGTGGTCGGTTGTGGCAATGTGGCCATGGATTGCTGTCGCTCGGCAAGAAGGCTTCTGAAAGACAATCAACACAAAGTCATCGTTTCTTATCGACGTACACAGGCTTCGGCACCGGCTGACAAAGATGAAATCATCGCGGCAGGCGAAGAAGGTATTGAGTTTCAATTCTTAACAGCGCCGGTTGAAATACTGACTCGAGCCGGTCAAGTTTGTGGGATTAAGTTGATTCGAATGCAAGAAACCGAGCCCGATGAAAGCGGTCGACGTCGTGTACAACCCATTGAGGGAAGCGAATTTGTGGTGTCTTGTTCTACGGTAATTGCCGCCATTGGACAGCGTTTGGATCGTTCCGTTTTTAGTGATTCCGATGGAATCGAATTTACCGATCGCGGCACGATAGTCGTGGATGACTCGATGTTAACGACTCGAGACGGAGTGTTTGCAGGAGGAGATGCCGCTACCGGTCCTACCAGTCTGATTCGAGGACTGGAGACCGGAGAGACGGCCGCCGCTTCCATTCGTGAGTATTTAATGACGGGGATGCCGGGCTTTTTGGCTCGTCGCCGAATGAGTGAAATCATCCGAGATGAGCGTTTGATGAGTAATGAGGCACCCAAATACCCCGCTGTCGCGCCTCAAAGAGTTCCTCTTCAGACGCTTTGTCCGGAGTCTCGTGTGGGCAATTGGCAGGAAGTTGAAGAGGGGTTTGATATCGATGAGACTTATCGACAGGCTTCACGTTGCATGCGGTGTTATCAGATTATCACCTTGAGTACTCTGAAACCCATTCCGGGTAAAAGTGCAGTGGAAGAACTTTAAGGGGAGGACTCGCCGATGAAAGTGTTTATTGATAACCAAGCCATTGAATGTTCTGAAAAAGACACAATTCTTGAAGTTTGTCGTCGACAAGGAGTGCACATCCCGACTTTGTGTGAGTTTGCTGCGCTTAATCATCGACCGGGGACATGTCGCATGTGTTTGGTGGAGGTCAAAGGAGATAAGGACTCGTCCTTGGTAACGGCGTGCAATACATACGTGAAAAATAATATGCGAATCGATACCCGATCGTCTCGAGTCAGAAATGCACGCAAGCTTCAAGCTCAATTGTTATTTGCCGATCATTGTGAACAGTGTTCCAGCTGCTCTCGCCATGGCAATTGTGAGCTGCAAAAAGTCGCTGATGAAGTTGGTTTAAATTGCCAAGGTTTGTCGGGTCGCTTAAATACTCGTGAAAGTGTGCTCGATACGTCCATGTTGGGACTTGTGTTTGACTCGCAAAAATGCATTCGTTGTATGCGTTGCGTGGAAGTTTGTCGCAATGTTCAGGGAGTCGGAGCCATTACCTTTGAAGGTAATTCCTGTGTGGCCTCGGTGGGTTTTGACGGAAAACTTTGGGGAGACTCAGATCGCTGCGTGCAATGCGGTCAATGCACGTTGGTGTGCCCAACGGGCGCGTTAAGTGTCAGAGATGAAACCGATCTGGCATTGAGATTTTTTGCAGACTCGCGAGTCACGACGGTTGTGCAAATGGCGCCAGCTGTACGGGTGGCGCTAGCAGAGGTTTTGGGGGCAGCTCCGGGAAAAAATCTTCAAGGTCAGATTGTTGCCGGACTTAAAAAACTTGGTGCCGACTTTGTCTGCGATACCTTATGGGCGGCAGATGTCACCATTGTGGAAGAAGGCACGGAGCTTTTTGAACGATTGCAAAAGGCCCGAGAAGCCGGCACGCTCGGTTCGCCCGACACAATGTTTACCTCGTGCTGTCCCGGGTGGATCAATCATATGGAAAAAGCTCACCCGGATCTCTTGCCACACTTATCGTCCACTCGCTCTCCTCAAGCAATTTTCGGAGCTTTGGCCAAGATTTGGATGGCTAGAGAAAAGGGAATCGATGCGCGGCGCATCCGTGTAATTTCAATCATGCCGTGTACAGCGAAAAAAGGGGAGGCTGCGCGAGATCAGTTGGCTCGAGATGGAGTACCAGATGTGGATCTAGTGCTTACGGTTCGAGAACTTGCAAGACTTTTCAAGCGAGAGGGAATCGATATTCTCGATATTGAGCCTCAGGATTTTGACTCAGCCTTTATGACGGAAGGTTCGGGTGCTGCGCAACTTTTTGCAACGACGGGTGGCGTGATGGAGGCTGCATTAAGAACATTGGCAGTGCTCTCAGGAACGTCCGAGCCGCTCCCTTTGGAATTGACTCCTGTGCGCGGGCTTGAAGGTGTTAAAGAAGCAGAGCTGAGCACTGAGCTTTTCGGCACGCTTCGTGTGGCAGTGGTCTATGGACTCAAGAATGTTCAGCCGCTACTCGATATCGTTCGTGCCGGGCGCTCTCCGTGGCACTTTGTCGAGGTGATGGCGTGTCCGGGGGGCTGCATCGGCGGCGGTGGCACGGCCAAAGGACCAATGTGGACGCAAACGTTGTCACAACGTCAGGAAAGTGTCTATGCAATTGATCGCAAGATCAAGCTACACAATTCACACGACAATCCTGATGTCATCCGACTTTATAAAGAATTTTTGCTTAAACCCAATGGCGAGCTCTCCCATGAGCTTCTTCACTGTACGTACCGCAACCGAAAGGTTGAAAAACCTCTCAAGCGTTTCAGTGAATTGGAAAAGCAGTTGACCTTGGTGGGCAAGGTCGAAAAATGAATGAAAAACTCCTTGAGGAAGGAAAGAGAAAATGAAAAAACCAATTAACGTCACCGTCACGGGGGCTACCGGACAAATTGCTTACTCGCTTTTGTTTCGTATTGCTGCCGGTTGCATGTTCGGGACTGACCAACCTGTGAATCTGACTCTTTTGGGGCGGGCAGGATCAAATAATGCAGCCATGACTGGCACGATGATGGAGTTAGAGGATTGTGCCTTTCCGCTTTTGTGGAATATGGTCGATACAACAGATCCTATGCAAGGTTTTCGCGATGCTGATGTCGCGCTCTTAGTGGGAGCTCGTCCTCGTGGTCCGGGCATGGAACGAGCAGATTTGTTGCAAGCCAATGCTTCGATTTTTCAAACTCAGGGTCGTGCCTTAAATGAAGTGGCCAGTCGCGACGTTAAGGTACTGGTTGTCGGCAATCCCTGCAACACGAATGCTTGGATTGCAATGAAAAATGCACCGGACTTGAAAGCTGAAAATTTCTCTGCTTTGATGCGTTTGGATCAAAACCGAGCCGAAGCTCAATTGGCCAAGCGCCTGCAGGTTCGCACGACGGATTTGGCTCATGTGGCCGTTTGGGGCAATCATTCGCCTTCAATGGCTGCGGATGTGACATTTTCGACTGCTTGTGGCGAATCAGTTTTGCCGAAATTGGACAACGTGTGGCTGGAAAAGGAATTTGCTCCTACCGTGGCTAAGCGCGGGGGTGCCATTTTGGCAGCACGTGGTGCAAGCTCTGCGGCCTCCGCGGCTTCGGCTTCGGTTGATCATATGCATGATTGGGTGTTGGGCTCTAACCAACGATGGGTGACGATGGCCGTGCCTTCCAAAGGCCAATATGGTGTGCCCGAAGGTATGGTGTTCGGTTTCCCATGCGTTTGTGAAAACGGTGTTGCCACACCTGTTGAGGGGCTTGCACTGACAGATGTAACAAAAACCAAGATTTTGGCAAACATCAGGGAGTTACAAGCTGAGGCTCAAGCAGTAAAAGAATTTGTTCCCTGATTTGAAACGTTTACTTTAAAAAATGCNNATGCTGTTATAAAAAAGTGTAGGTTTTACATTAAAAAAATTGTCAGACCGAGAGAGAAGAACAGACCGGTAAAACAAGGAATCGCAGTTCTGCGAACGATCTCAAGTGGGTTCACACCGGCGAAACCAGCTACGATAATAATGACGCCGGCAACAGGAGAAATTGGACGTGTCATTTCGCTTGCCAATTGCATCATCATAGCAAGGTCAATGGCCTCACCTCCCAAGCCAGCGGCTACAGATGGCGCAATGCCTACTAGCCCCGTAAAGGACGCAACGCCGGAACCCGTGAGAATTGTGACAATGGCGATGACAGCCGAGAGTACCAACCCTGTGCCCGCTAGGCCGAGACCCGCATGCTTAGCAGCTTCAATAAGCAAGTTAACCAGGCCAGTATTTTGTAGACCTGCTGCAAAAAGCGCAGCTACAAAAATTAAACCGACAACGTTGGTGAGCATGTTTCCCATGCCGGTAAACATGGCGGCACCATCTTTGAATACTGCAACCAAGTTGCGTCGATAAATCATGTCAACAATAATCCCAAAGACCCAGCCGATGAACATGGCTGTCGCTACATCCAACACAACCGTTTTGAATACAAGTTTATTGAAGATGAAAAGCAGAATTAGAGGAACGATAGGTAACAAAGCATAAAAGCTTGGAAGAGAGGCAGCTCTAGACTGTTTTTGTCCCAAGAGTTCTTGATTGGGCGCGGGTAAACGGCCACTAGCAGCATCTTTTTTGTCGAAATAGCTTTGCACGAAAATGTGTGCAAGAACCATGACGATAATAGTCGGAATAGCTACGGGTAATTGATGTTCGATCAAATAGATCATCGGGTCAACGCCGGCAGTTTGAGCCGTCAAAATGGCGATGGCAGATGATGGAATGTAGGAGAAAACGAGCACACTACCTATCACGGCAGCGGCACTTACAGATGAAATTCCGATGCCAATCAAAAGCGGGTAAACAGAGACGGCAAGCAACATCGCCAGACCGGCTGCCGATGTTACGACAAGGCCCAAAATATGACCAAGTACAAAGACAGCACCTAGCACCAAATACGGATTTTTCAGGTGACTCAACGGTTTCATACACAAAGCCACGAGTTTGTCTGAAGCCCCAATTTTGTCCATGTAAGCAGCAAAGCCACCAGCTATCAAGATGACAAAGCCCGTGGAAGCCACCTGAGAGCGTGAAAGAGCTCGGAGCAACTCAAAAAGATCAAAGCCAATCCAACCTGTGCTATGAGCATTTTTTGGCAGGATGTTATCAACACCTGCTAAAACGGCCAATAGATTTAAGGCTAGTCCCGAGAAAAGCAACAGGATATTGACCTGAAGATTTTTGACGATACCCCAGCCCGTCAAGATTACGATAACAATCGCTAAGTAGGGGATGATGTCCAACATGATGTTCCCTTATCAGAAGTAGTGAACAAGACCGGCAACGGCTTCTGTACCTCGGAGTTGAGCCTCATCGGTGTCTTGTTGTGCATAACCGAGATTCGTGTAAACGTGAGTTTTCTTTGTGATTGCACGATCCCATCCAATATTAACGCTGTACCGTTCAAGGTCTGATACATCGTCGTTAACCGAAACTGCGTTCATGTAACCGACACTCACTTTCGCTTTACCGTCAAAAGCTGGCCATTGCAAAGCAATTACACCGCCGGCACCGTCATATTTACCAGTCCCAGCCATATAACCGCCGGCACGGTTAATGGTGTTATTTTTAAACCATTGTGCGTAAAGGTAAGGCTTGATAAAGCCGAAGTCGTAATTAACAGCAATGTTCACCGTTACCGGTTGGTCTCCAGTAGAGTGATCACCCTTTTCATTGATCGTGTCAATGATGGCTGTAAATAAAAGTGCTTCATCACGATAGCGCGCAGCAAGCGCCATATAACGGTCATCAGCATCAACGTAATCA
>DCTK01000058.1:8119-8799 GCA_002329575.1 Sutterella sp. UBA1442
CTCATCATCGTACCGAAAGGATTGACGATGGTTCCCGCCAAAGCAGTAGAACCAACGGGGCTTTTGAGTTGTCCTGTACGGCCGAGTGTGAATTTACCGAAGGGAGTCCCCAGCGAAACCGTTGACTCACGTTCCCAGAACGTAGTTGAAGTTTGCAATTCACCACTATCAGCCAAAAATTGGTTTTCAAGAATGAATGAGACACTATAGCCGTTGCCCAAATCTTCAACGCCTTTCAGGCCAACGCGAGAGCCATTGCGCATTCCGGATTTCATTTGAAATTCCATAGAGCCATCAGCAGCACCTTCACCATTACCGGATGCTCGACTGAGGGAAAAACCGTAGTCCACCAAGCCGTAAATGGTGACGTTGGCTGCCATAGCATTGCAGGCAAAAACGGATAATACGGAAAGAGAGAGAAGAGAGTAGCGCATGGAAATGCTCCATAAAGAAAAGACTTCTTTATCAGTATCTTGAATTGATACCTGGTAGACAAGAGCAAAACCGACAAGAACAGATTGTGGAAAATTACAATTATTGTGAGTGTGTAATCATGAGTCTATTCTGAAAAACTCGGTTTATAACAGACTCACAACGAGTATGAATTCGATTCATTTCTCGACGATATGCATCGATAAATGTTTTGACACGCTTTAACCGTAGCGACTCGGGGCGCACGT
>DCTK01000123.1 GCA_002329575.1 Sutterella sp. UBA1442
ATTGGCCCCGGCGCATAAATTGATCACACAAGCCAAAAGCACCGTCATGCGGCGCTTGCTCATGTAAGAGAGCGGGTCGTAGGAAAGCTCGGCCATGATGATTATCTCGCATTACAACTCAAACATTGTAAGCAGAACAAACGATACTGTGCACCCCCGTGTTTGTCCTATGTCTGTTGACTCTTTCACGCGACAAGGCCGCAGGATCGGGAAAATCACTGCGGCCTTCTCAATCACCGAATCGGTGTTGTCTTAGTGGTGTTTGCCGGCTTTCCAGTCGGCAATGGCTTGAGCCATGGCTTGCGGATTAACGAGCAACATCGGTTCGAGAAGTTTCTCGGCATCCTCTTGAGTCATAAGCTTCATTTGAAGAACCGCTTCCTTGATCTTTAAGCCGTGATCTTCTGCATAGTGGGCCACTTCCACGCCCAACGGATAGCCTTGGGTCGCTGCCACAACGGTTGACAGTGCAAGGCTTGATTCAGCTTCGTGACGGCAGCGATCAACGTTTGCCGTGATGCCTTCAACGCAGTCGCGACGCAAAATCAAGAGCCCTTCGTTCACCAATTGCATGCTTTCAAAGAGGCACTTGTAGAAGGTCGCATCCCAAACGTTGAGGTCCAATTCCCCTTCGTCGTAAGCCATGGAGATAGCAACGTCGTTGCCGACCACCTGGTGGGCAATCTGAATGACCATTTCAGGCACCGTCGGATTGATCTTACCGGGCATGATGGAGCTTCCGGGCGAGAGGGCCGGAAGACCGATTTCCATAAACCCGGCTCTCGGGCCCGAACTCATCAAACGAAGATCTTTGGAGATCTTGGAAAGCGACATCGCCACTTCTTTCACGGCGCCTGAGACCGTGACAAAGAAGTCACCGTTCTGAAAACCGTCAAAAATGTTATCCATCGGACGGACGTCTTCATTGAGTATGTGGCTGATGTGCCGATAGAAGGCTTGCATGTAGCCGCTTGAAGCCCCAAGTCCTGTGCCGATAGCGCTGCCGCCCATAATGAGCTCGAAGCAACCTGGACGCAAGGCTTGAAGTTTAGCGGCCAGACGGCGCATGAGGCTTGCATAGCCGCCGAATTCCTGACCGAGCGTTAACAGCAACGCATCCTGCCAGCAGGTGCGGCCGACTTTGACAATGTCTTTAAAATCCTCTGCCTTCTTTTCAAAGGCCTCTGCTAATTGATTAACCCGCTCGATCATGAGATCTAGTCGAGGGGCGATTGCCAAGTGGGTGGCAGATGGAATCGTGTCATTGGTCGATTGCGCCATATTGACGTGTGTGTTGGGGTGCACCTTTTCAGAACCCTTGTGACCGGTCATGATTTCATTGGCCATATTGCCGATCACTTCGTTGACATTCATATTGACACAGGTGTAGCCACCGCCTTGCCACATATCGAGCGGAAATTCTTGACTGAAGTCTTCGTTGAGCAATCGATCACAGGCTTTAACGATAGCTTGAGCAACATCGTCTGGCATCGCACCCACTTCTGCGTTGGCCAATGCACAAGCCTTTTTTATGATAAACAGCGCACGATGCATGTCCGGATAGGCAATCACAGGATAGCCTGCGGCGCCTGAAACTTTGACCATGCGGTGTGTTTGGATACCGTAATAAGACTCATCGGGAATTTCCATCGTGCCCAGACAGTCTTTTTCAATGCGCATTGTCATGACTTTAATCCTATTTAAGTTAATAGATGATTGAGATTATCTTAAGAAGCTCATTTAAAGAATATTGGATTCATATAATCTAAAGAAGACATTTAGGAATGCTAAATATGAACAAGATGCCCAACCTTCCCAATCTCAACGCACTGAAAATCTTTTTGACGTTGGCGGACTGTGGTTCAATGAAAACAACTTCCGAGCTCTACGGAGTGAGTATGTCGGCTGTTTCTCAAACCATTTCAGCACTGGAGGCGCAGTTGGGCTGTACGCTCATTGACCGAAAAGTGCGTCCTTTGGGATTGACGCTTGCCGGTCGGCTTTTGGCAAAAGAAGGCGCAAAATTAGTTCTGGATGCTCACAGACTCACCGATACGCTCCAAACGCATTCGCTTGAGAGCCTGAATTTACGGATCGGTTTTAGCGAATCGGTGAGCCACAGCATTGCTCCTTTCATTTGTGCTGGCCTTTTCAAGAAGGTAAAAACCTTCTCCGCGCAGACCGCGATGACGCAGACGTTGCGGGATGCGCTCTTAAAACGTGAGCTCGACATCTTAGTTTCGCCCGAGCGGTTTGATGAAGAAACGGCGTTCTTCCGCACGCCCCTTTGGACAGAGTCCTATCTTTTGGTGCTGCCTAAAGACGAAAAGCCCATTCAAAAACTCTATGAGCTACGAAAGCTTGCCTCACGCCTGCCCTACATCCGTTTTAATGTCGATAGTACCGACCGAATTCAAAGTGAGCGCATTTTCAGGCAGTTAGACATCGAGCAAAGGGAGTCAGTCGGTGTTGAATCGAGTTTTTCCATGGTGGGATTAGTGGCACAAGGCTTAGGATGGGCCATTATGCCGCCTTGGGGTATTTGGCAAGGACGCGATTGGATCAGCCATATTGCCTTTCAACCGATTCCCCAACTAACAGTAAAACGCACGCAATGGATTGTGTCAGCATCGAGAGGTTTTGAGCCCTTAGCGCAAGCGATTAAAACGGAGGCTCAGGCGGACTATCTCAAGCACCTTAAATCGTGGCTTAATCATTATCGAGACGGTTTGAGTGATTTTGTAGAACTACTTTAAGTGTTTAAATGCGCCAACGGCGGGCTGAATTTTCTCCTCTACACATGGGATATCGCACATCTTAGGGAAATTCCTAGGTTATAAAATAACCCATCGAACATGATACTAACGAGGTATATGTTTTTGATGGCGAATGTTAAAAAATTGCTCTATAAAAGAGCAACTTGCACAAAAAATGCGTTAATTTATTCAAATGGCGAAATGGCTTTCGAACAAAATGAGTAGATGAAACAGGGAATTATTAACGAAGTTTTGACAGTTCAGAAAATACTATTGATGTTGTTTTAGAACCAAATAATTATGATATTTTTATTACGAATTGATGAAAACTCTATACAATGCTGTTGAGGATTGTCACGATATTGTCATAAAAGTCGATGCGAATTTTTCCTTTTTTGATCTCACTTAAAAAAGAAAAGTTTGAATCGATCGTTTTTTATGGGTGTTAGGCGACAAAGTAATATCCCCCTAAACGACAAAAACTGACCCCCTTTCTAAAAAGAAAGGAAATTGCATGAAGCGCCGTAAATCTAGGATCATTGGAAGTCTTAACAACGGACGTCCAAATCCAATGATTACCATCTTAGAAATTAACCAAATTCGATCTTTGTATCGGGCTGGGGTTCCGATTAAAAGAATTATTCAACAAACTGGCATAGCTAGGAATACCGTCAGACGGTACATTAAAGAGGACGAACCATGCAAAGATCGCACTTTTCTGGAAAGTCAGACAGAGAGAGTCAGAGAACTCTTCATTAAATGTGAAGGCAACTGTGTCGTACTTCAGAGACTGCTAGCTGAGGAGTTTTCTCAAAATATAACTTTGAGAAAACTGCAAAGATTTTGTGTTCCTTTCCGACAAGAGTTTAAGCCTGTCAAGACATGTACTCGATACGAAACGGCTCCCGGACAGCAGATGCAAATTGACTTTGCAGAAAAAACGTTAATACTCGGTAACGAAGCAATTAGGGTTCATTTCTTTGTTGCAGTACTAAGCTACTCACGAAGAATTTTTGCAAAGGCTTACCCTACAGAAAATCAATCGGTTTGGCTTGATGGTATTGAGTCTGCATTCCGTTTCTTCGATGGGGTTCCGATGATTTTGTTATCGGACAACTCCCGTTGCTTGATTACAGAGCATCGCAAAAAGGGAGAGTACAAATTTACCGGAGGCTATTGGTTCTTTTGTCACTATTGGAATATCAAGCCCATTGCGAGTTCTCCATACCATCCTCAAAGCAAAGGCAAGGTTGAACGAGCTGTTCGTTACCTCAAGGAGAATGCCTTAGTAGGTAGAGACTTCTCAGATTTGAACGAATTGAATACTTGGTTGGAACAATGGTCATTAACCTATGCAGACAATCGAAAAATAGATGACTTAATTGAAGGTCTGAGAACCCCAAAAGAACGATATTGGTTGGAGAAAAAACATCTGAGGCCCATGGATAGACCTCGTGTGGCAGCCGTACGGGAAGAGACTCGAAAGGTTGATTCCAGTGGCCTTATCCGCATCGATAACTGCTTTTACAGGCTTCCGAGTGAGCTCATCAACAAAGACGTCCAAATCTTAACGGATGACACCACAATCGTTGTTTCCAGAAAAGGTGTTTTTGTTACGGAATTGGATAAGGCTAGCTCAGTATACCGTCCGCCAGTGCAAGAAGAAAAAGAGGCGGTAAGAAAATCTCATCAGATTTATATGGATGAACGTTATTGCCAAAACGCTCTTCAAAGACCACTTAGCGACTACGCAAAAGTTACGGGAGTTTGGTAATGACAGTGATGAGAGCATCAGATGAAAAATTAACTCAAATGGCTTCTCGTCTGAGATTAGTTTTTACTCGGGATCATTTGACTGAAATGGTGACTACGGCCACAGAAGCAAAAATGACACCGAGAGAAGTATTGCAGTACTTCTTTACTAAAGAAATCGATCAGAGGGAGGCTAATCGAATCAAACTTTCAACCATGTCGGCTCACTTTCCGAGAGTTTGTACTTTGGAAGGTTTTGATTGGAGTGCACAGCCAAGTTTAGATCCTGGGGTTATTAGAGAACTTGCTCGACTGGAATGGGTAACAACCGGAGAGAATGTTATGTTTTTAGGTCCTCCGGGAGTAGGTAAAACCCACTTGGCAATTGCTTTAGGTAGAGAAGCAATCCGAAAAGGATTCTCTGTGCGTTTTATCAATGCTGCCAACTTGATGAGTCAATTGGAAAAAGCACATACGGAGGGAAACTTAACAGAAAAAATAGCGACACTAAACAAAGCAAAACTTTTGATCATCGATGAAGTTGGATATTTGCCATTATCCCCAAGTACTGCCCATTTACTGTTCCAACTGGTGTGTAAACGCTATGAAAGCAAAAGTATTTTATTGACGAGTAACAGACCGGTAGGCGAATGGGGAATGATTTTTGGAGATCCAACCGTTGCCACCGCAATCCTTGATCGATTGTTACATCACTGTACTCCTGTGACTATTATGGGAGACAGTTATCGAATTAAGGCCAATTTGAAATCAAAAATTTTGGATAAAAACTGACCCAACCAGGGGGTCAGAAAATGTCGTTTAAGGGGTTAACTTGGGTGACGCTTGACATTATGGGCAAGTCGTGGCTTTTGC
>DCTK01000106.1 GCA_002329575.1 Sutterella sp. UBA1442
CATGCTGGGAAAAAGTTCCGTAAACCCGACCAAATCGGTGCTCATGACGACTAAAGCTCCAACAGAACCTGGGCCTAGCGTTAAAGGAATTGCCATGGGAACAATGGCAAGGTCTAAAACGGAGGTTTTGACATCGGGTACAGTCGGTCGGCCTTGAACTAAAGAAACGGCCGATAAAAACAAAAGCGCTCCGGCACCGATTTTGAAAGCAGGTACAGAAATCCCCAGAAGATTGAAAATAACGTCTCCGCCCACAAGCAAGATAACACTGATGACTTCAACTCCCACGGTGACTTTTATTGCTAAAAGCCTTTTTTGTCATTTCATTGCAGTCAACCGTTAGGGCCAAAAACACAGAAATGATGAAAAAAGGTGTAAGTAAGAAGAAAAACCGAACAAAGGTGGAAATAAACAGGGCTAGGATCGAAGTCATGATGTTCCTTCATTAAATCGGAAAGAGAGACCCACCGGGTTACTCTCTTTCCTCAAGGAGCAAGATGTTATGCTAAGAATGCTTTAACAGTATCTTCAAGTTTTTGCTTAGCCGCCTCGACGTGAGCTAAACGAGTCTGACAAACGGCTTCATCTTCTTGAAGCTGTTGTTCAATCACGTCCAATTGGCGATTCACTTCAGCGCTGGCCGAGCCGCCCATGCAAGTCTTCGATTGAGCATTTTTCACGGGGTCTAAGGCCGCTTTGAGATCTTGTTCCGTCATCTTTGTTGAGAAGTTGAACAGTTTTTGACAGAACATATCAAGTTCACTGAGTGAGATCTGATCGGCTAACAGGTGCTTTTCATTTAAATAGCCGACAACATCGGCAACGATTTCATGAGCCTCACGGAACGAAATTTTGTCAATGCGAACAAGGTAATTGGCTAATTCCGTCACGGTGCAGAAGTTGCGGCGAGCACAGTCGATCATGCGCTCTTTGTTCACCTTAATATCTTTAATCGAAACATTTAAAAGGTCAGTGTCTTGCATGAACTCTGTCATAGCAGTCCAGAAGTAACGCATGGATTCAGAGCTAATGTCTCGGCAATGCATGTAGGGGACATTCTTCATTCCTGTACAAATCGAAACATAGAAAGCCTCTTGATGAGCTGCCTTGGCACGGACATGTTCAAGACCAATGGGATTTTTCTTTTGAAGCATGATTGACGAACAGCCAGCTACGGAATCATCGACTTCGAGATAACCATACTCAGGCGTTGCCCAAATGGTTAAATCCATGGCAATGCGACCGAAGGTCAGTGTTGCCATTGACATGGCTGCAGTCATTTCAAGTGCAAAATCACGACCGGCAACGCAGTCAAGAGAGTTTTCAAGGGGTTTATCGAAGCCAAGTAATTCAGAGGTGTAGTGACGATCAATGTTAAAAGTGGTTGATCCCATAGATCCGCCGCCCAAAGGACATTGATTGATAGTTGTCCAAACATGACTTAGTCGTTCGTAGTCTCGCGACATCGCATTTAGTACTGCTGAACAATAATGTGCCAAGGTAATCGGTTCAGACGGTTGTAAATGGGTGTAGCCAGAAATGACTGCATCGGTATTGTTTCGGGCTAATTGCAAGAAGTTTCGACGAAGCGTATTGAAATGTTGGCATAGCTCAAGAAATACTCGTCGGGCATCGTAACGAATTTGTGTAGCAAACATATCATTTCGAGAACGGGCTGTATGTTGCTGTCCGCCTACTTCCAGCGATGTACGCTTAATGAGATAGCGCTCGAAGTTGAAGTACAAGTCCTCAACATCAGGAATAATTTCAAATTGTGGATTGTCCTGCATTGACGCAATTTCTTGTGTCACTTGGAGAATTTGTTTGGCAACCTCTTTCTCGATGATTCCCTGTTTAGCTAACATCAAAACGTGTGCTTTATTGATATCGAGGAACGTTTGATAAGAGCGTTGAAGATCGGAGGCGATTGCTGGTCGAATTAAGTAGTCAACAATTTCTTTTGCCGGTGCTTTTTTGATTTTTCCTCGTTGAATAGCCATTTTCCTCTCCTTAGGTCAGTTAATAAATACCTGCTTTGATTATTGAGAGAAGTTGTCAATTCAACCATTAGAATGATCAAAACTAAAGATAATTATGTATTTTTGCGATAATGCGGGTTTTTCTTAATTCTTGTATTCATGGCAATTTTTATGAAACCTCAATTCGGGAAGAAATTGCAATCGAAGTAATGCAGGCATGAAACTACTCCAAGGCGCGGACAAACATATGAAACTTAGATAGATTCAGACCCTCTTTTTTCGTGCTGAGCAAGAAAAAGGAGGGTCTTTTTAGAGAGGACGAATTGCCAGGCAAAGATTAGAAGCGATATTGCGCTTCCATTGCAGCACTCCAACCTTGTGTATCGCCTGCTTGGCAGTCAACATCCGCTCTGAAATTCCAATTGCCGACATCTCTGCCTATGCCAAATGACACTTCTGCATAGTCTCCGAATTTGAGATCGGGTAGAACTTGATCGCTCACGCTGTTTCCTTCATTGTCTGTCAGGCCGTATGCAGTAGCTCCGGAATTGTCATCATTCCAGACATAACGTCCTTCTACATATATACGCCAATCGTTTGGAATGGCACTTTCGATTCGGATACCGGGACTAACTTCCCAATTGGAGAAACTATCCATTGAAACTTTTACATCATGTGCAGAATGAAAGTTTTGGCCGCTGACGTACGTATAAATGACATCTAAAGACGGAATGACAGAGAAGCTTGTATTCGGAATGGCAAGATGCATACCTAATGACAATCCACTTCCAATCCAATAGTTATCGATATCGGTTGAGTTTCCTAAATGACTATTGACATCACTGGCCAAGTAGCCGATATTGGCATGCCAGTCTGCAAATGTTTGTCCAGTGGAGAGTTTTGCGGCAAGGCCTAAAAAGCCCCCTTGTGAGCTCACATCATTGACACGATCTTCTCCGCTTGCGGTTATAAAACCACCATACATCCCCAGTCGTGAAGATAATTTGCCGAAGTGTTGAGGTTCTGACATTGCTGAAAACAGTGCGATACCGTAGTCCAAGTCCCAGTCAGAACCATAGTGTTCGACGTTCAGAGAGACTTGACCGCCTAGAGCGGAACCGTCAACACGGCCATATGTTGTCCATGCGCCGTTATTAAGGTGTTCTGAGTTAAATAGTCTTTGAGAAATCTCGTGTTGAAGTATTTGGGCAGTCTTTTGAATCAGAACGCCGGCGTAAACCTCGGGGTTGAAATATGAAGGTTTAGGATCAATGGGGATCTCGGGATCCGCATCTGCAATCGATGAGAAGGTGTATGTTCCATTTGAAGCATCATCAAGTGTTACATTGTATTTATATAACTTTCCGTTGACGCTTTTGGCTTCGTCTAACAGACCAAATGAAAGATTCTCGATAGACTCTCCTTCTAAGAGTGTAACGGTTGCAACGTCTTGGCCGTCAGCCATGTCAGATAAAACGTTCCAATGTCCAACATCTAAAGAGAGACTTCCGTTCCCAAAGATATTATGTTCCGTCAAAGTTAGAGAATCGGCAGTACTGTTTGCTAAATCGACATCCATGGTTAAGTTAACATGATGCTCGCCCGATTCTTTTGCCCCAAGTGAGTGGATCGTGTAGGTTTGAATCTGCTCATCGGCAAAAGATAGATTTCTTAGATTTTGGGCGTCACCCATAAGCATCACGCCACTTGTTTTAAGCGTGTCTTTATGGCCTATATTTAAAGTTCCTCGGTAAAAATTGAGATCGGCAACAATGGTATTGTTGTCTTGGTCAGTGAAATCAATAATGCCGTTAAAGCTTACCGTTCCCGTTGAATTTTCCTCTTGATTGATATTGATGTTGATATTCGTTTCAAAGATTCCGCTGCTTCCAAGGTCATAATAACTTCCGTTACCTTCAATGTTTCCATTGAAGGTGATTGTCCTTTCAGGGCCGGCAGATAAATTCAGATTGGCAGAGTGTGCTCGCAACGTATACAGCTTTTTTCCTACAACGAAATCCCCCATATTGATGTATATATCGGATCCATGAGTTGCAGAGTTTTGATCAAATAAAACGTCTTTGTTTTCTGCTGCAATAGTCAGAATCATGGGAGTGACATATTTCTTTGAGCCATCAATAATTTCTTTGGGGATTACTGAACTTAGAGAAGTTCCGATAGGTTGCGGATACAGATGTGCCAGGTAGATTGCCCCTCCGGAGGTGCTCGCAGAATTGTTGATGAAATTCGTGTCTTTAATGATTGTTTGCCAACTTCGGGTGATTAACAAAGCGCCGCCATTAGCCCCTGTAGAATTTGCCTCGAACAGACTGTTGGAGATATTAGTTTTTATAGCTCGATCGAGGTAAATGGCCCCACCATATGCCCGAGCAAAGTTATTGGCAAACACTGAGTCAGTAACCAGAATCTCATTGTAGGCAGACTTGTCGGACCCCGTGGTACTCTCAATATAAGAGAAAGCACCTCCATGGTCGGATAAATTTTTTGAATTTTGAAAAACCATGCGGTTTAGTGAAACGATGCAAGGCAAATCAGGATCTTGTGCACCTCCTTCGACTGCAATTCGTGTTTGGATGCCCCCGCTGTACTCGATGATGTTACCGTTTGTCTCATCAAACTTAATAGATCCTGCCCCAACCATTTCCAAGCTTTTATCTGAAGAGAACACGGTCAGTAGGCTACCGGGGGTAATCGGATAGGTCTCAAGGCCAAAACCATTCCAGTTAATTTTTAATGCATTATGAGCCTCAAGAGTTTCTGAGGTATTGTCAAAATTCAGATCTGCGCTCACATCGATTTCAACAGCATTTGATTCGACAGCAGCACTAAATTCATTCCACGATGAGATCGGTTGAGCGAAAATGCAGCTACAGTTGACTGCCAAAGCAACGGCCACTGCAGTTGCTTTGATAGATAAAGAACCTGATTTTTTTATTGATGGTGTAGTGAAGGACTTATTTTGAGACTGAATTAAGTAGTAATTGTTATGTTGGGGGGGGGATTTTTTAGTTGTTTCATCATGATGAGGATCCATAAGTGTTTATAAAAAATGATTAAATTCATACTACTTAACTATGGGGTTGAATGAAATCAGGGTTTTCCATCGTATTGCAGATAAGGTCTGAGTAAAGATATTGGAGAGGGTGGCAAGGGAAATCTCAAGAAACAATGAATCATGATAAAAGTGATGAAATCAATGGTTCTAATCTCCGAGTTTAACGACTGGGACTCAGATAACTTGTCGTGCAAACTGGTAACTGTTTACACGAACAAAAGAATACCGATAGATTGAATAGTGATTTTGATTTCGGTTGTTAAGAGTTTCCCTTCGTTATTTCATAATTGTGAACGCTTAATGCAAAGATGAGGAGATGAAAAAATCGAGTTCAGTGGGTATTTTTTCGATAATTTAAACTTTCTGAATGAATTCCTCGTGCATTTACTTTTCAATAAAACAGGATCACAAGCATTCCTTATGAAGTCGATCACTTAATCTGTTAGAAGCTTCCCATCTGAACATAATTTTGAAAGTATTGATAACAATAGGGTTAATGCGCTTTTCCAAAGAAAATTAGTGAGGAGAGAGTGATGTTGTTATCTGCAATGTCATTGAATGACTTTTCATTGGAATTGGCCAGCTCATCACCGGCTCCTGGTGGTGGTAGCGCTTCGGCTGTTGCTGGAGCACTGGCCGCCTCTTTGTCGTCCATGGTTGCTAATTTAACGATAGGCAAGAAAGGATACGAAGATTATCAGGATGAAATGAAAGCGTTGCTTATTCAGGCCGAGGACTTAAGAAATGAGCTGATGTTATTGATGGATCAAGATTCTGAATCTTTCCATCAGTTACTCAAAGCAATGAAATTACCTAAAAACACAGATGAAGAGAAAATCGCGCGCACAGAAGCAATTCAAGGCAGTTTAAAAAAGTCTTCGGAAATTCCCATGCAAATTGCACAAAAGAGCTTTTGCGTCTTTGCTTTGTCTCGTTGTGTTTTACTTCACGGCAATAAAAATGCCGTTACGGATGCTTTGGTCAGTGCGATGTTTGCGCGAACAGCCGTACTGGGAGCACTTTTAAACGTCAGAATCAATTTATTGAGTATCAAAGACGAATTTTACGTCTCAGAGATGCGGGCAAAAGTCGATACGCTTCGAGCTAAAACTTTGATCGAGGAATCTAATCTTTTGGAGATGGCCTCTTTTTGATTAATCGTCTAAAGGAGAATAGCGATTATGAATGACAAAATTGTGGAATGTATTCCTAATTTCAGCGAAGGACGAAATCAGTCCGTGATTGATGAAATTAGCAAAGCAGCTTCTTCGGTGCCGGGAGCACGCTTGATTAATGTGAATGTCGAACCAAGCTATAACCGTTGTGTTCATACGATTGTGGGTGAGCCGGATGCGGTCATCGAGGCAACGTTCAGAGCCTGTCAGAAAGCAGTTGAACTCATTGACATGAATAAACATAAGGGTGAGCACCCGAGAATCGGAGCCATTGATGCCAGTCCTTTTGTTCCAGTTAAAAACGTTACCCTCGATGAATGTGTGGAGTACGCTAACCGTTTTGGCGAACGTGTTGCCAATGAGCTTAAGGTCCCGGTTTACCTTTATGAAAAAGCAGCTCGATTGCCGCAACGAGTAAAACTACAAAATATTCGTCATCCGGAGTATGAAGGGCTCAAAGAGCTTATCGGATTGCCGGAATGGAAACCTGATTTTGGAGAACCTGTGATGCACCCGACTGCCGGAGCGATGCCGTTAGGTGTTAGAGGTCCATTAGTGGCTTTCAATATTTCTCTCAGTACGCCGGATGTCAAGATTGCCAAAAAAATCGCTCAATCTTTCCGAGAAGCTAAGGGCGGTTACCAGGATGCTCGTGCTATCGGTGTCTATGTTCAAGAGCGCAATATCACACAAGTCAGTTGCATGATTAACTATCAAGTCGTTCCGTTGTACCGAATTATTGAAATGGTGAGAAGTGAAGCCAGACGTTATGGTGTAAGCATCATTGGGACGGATGTTTGTGGCATGGTTTCTCGAGAAGCGCTGATGGACTGCTGCGAGTATTACATGCAGTTGGAAAATTTTGACAGACATGCTCAAGTTCTCGAAGAGTTGATTTAAGGGAAAAGATCATGCTGACGGCTAAACAAATATCGGACTATGTTGATACGCATCGTGATGAAGCGATTGCGTTTTTGCAAGAAATTGTTCAAACACCCAGTGTGACGGGTGATGAAGAGCCTGTGAGTTTCGTTTTCGAGCGGAAAATGAAAGAAGCTGGTCTTGAAGTCAAGCGACTTGAAGCTAAGCCGCATCGCCCGAACCTGTATGCCGAGTGGTTCGGTACCCAAAAGGGGAAACGCTTTGTATTCAATGGTCACATGGATGTCTTTCCTCCCGATGATCGTGATCCGGGTTATTTTGGTCCTTGGTCCGGCAAAATCGAAGATGGCTATTTATACGGGCGTGGATCATGCGATATGAAGGGTGGCGATGCCGGAGTCATGATGGCGGTGTTGTTTCTTCGAAAGATGGGCTTTGACCCTAAGGGCAGCATAGCTTTGACTTGGATGTGTGATGAGGAAAACGGCGGTGAGCTCGGGGTGCAGTACTTACTAAAAAATTATCCGGAAGTACTCAAAGGTGATTTTGGTATCTGTCCTGAGCCGTCCAATGGCGTATTGTTTCCTCAACATTGCGGTATTTTAAGAGGAACCGTCACATATACGGGTGAGGCCGGACATACGGCATTGCTCTACGAAGGCGAAACCTGCATTCAAAAAGCGGTACGGGCCATCGGAGAACTTTATAAGCTCAATGATGAATTAATGAAGCGGCCTGTCGGTGTTAATGTTCCGCCTCCGCATTTGACGGTTGCGGTTATTAATGGGGGCACGGCAGCTAACGTTTTCCCATCCAAGGTGACATTTTGGTTTGACAGACGTTTGATTCCCGGGGAAACACATGATGCGGCCTTAAAAGAGATCACGGATGTATTGGATGCTCTTAAAGATCGGGACTGCGCATACGATTATCAAATTGAGGTGACCTCTAAACGTCCTTTATTAGAAATTCCAGAAAATGATCCTTTTATCGAACTGATCAAACGTTCCTATAAAGAGGTGATGGGTAAAGACGTTAAGGTTGCGGTGGGGCCTGCGGGATCTGATGCTGCTTGGATTCAGAAGGTCACCGGTATGCCGATTCCATTTTTTGGAGCAGCCGATGACTTCTCTGAATTTGCCATGGGTAAACCGAATGAACGGGTTCATTTGAAAAACTGGCTCGATTTCATCAAGGTTTACATGATGGTAGTTGTGAATGCGTTAAGCTAATCAACCCAAATAAGCGCTTCTGTCGCAGCTTAAGGCTACATGGACAGAAGCGCTTTTGGATTTTCAGTCAGAGATTAAATTTAGGTTTATTCCCGTTTACAGCCGGGACCGACCATCACGCTTTTGCCCTCGGCTTCGGGGGTCACTGAGATTTGAGTGGAAATACGATCTTTTAAAACGGTTACGTGTGAAATAACCCCGATCAATTTGCCACTTTGGTGAAGGTTCGAGAGCATATGAAGTGCGGTCTCAAGCGTTTCTTCATCGAGTGTTCCAAATCCCTCGTCTAAGAAAATAGACTCCACTGAGACATTGCGGCTGGACATTTTGGCCAGTCCCAGGGCGAGCGCAAGACTTACTAGGAAGCTTTCGCCGCCGGAGAGATTTTTCGTTGAGCGGACTTGTCCGGCTTGGTAGTTGTCAATGACTTCGAGTTCAAGTTCATTGTCTTTATTACGCGTTAAGAGATAACGTTTGGAGAGCTTTTGCAGTTCAATGTTAGCGAGGTAAACCACCATCTCAAAGGTAATGCCTTGAGCAAAGTTTCTAAACTTCTTGCCATCAGCCGATCCGATGAGTGCTCGAAGCATGCTCCAACGTTGCACCTCGATTTCTTGCGCACTAATCAAGCGCGTCTGCTGGGCAAATTCAGTTCTGGCTTTTTCATCGGCAGCGAGTTTTGCTTCGCTCGTACTAATGGCTCGGATTAACGCTTCCATGCGGGCGTCTTCTGTATTTTTAAGTGCCAGAAGATCATCTAACGTCGCCTCCGTGTGCGGAACTAAAGCCAGTGTTGATAATGTTTCTTCAGCTTTTTTGAAAAGCGTGGCAGCGTTAGATTCTAGAGTCTTTAACTGCTCATACTGAGTCAGCAAGGCCTGTCTTGCTCCGCTAGAGAGTCTTAACGAGACAAAATGCATTTCGTCGGTAAAGCCTTCAGAGACTAACGACTGAATAAACTCTTCTTCTTGCGCTTTGAGTTGAGCGCCTTGACTCTGAAGCGTGTCGCACAATGCTTTGATTTGACCTTGTAAGTTTTCAAGCTTGCTACTGGCCTTTTGATGCTTTTGAGCTTGAGTGGCAAACACTTCTTTTAGTACCTTGAGCTTTGCTTCATGCTCGCTTTCTACCTTAACGGGATCTTGGGTTCCAAAAAGTTCAGAACGTTTGTTTTGCCACTTGGCTAATTCGTTTTTTTGAGACATGAGTTTGGCAGACTCTTCATCAACCCGAGATGAGGCTTGAGCAATCTTTTGATCGATGAGGGCTAGAGTTGCTTCGTACTCACTTAATCGCTTGTTCACAACTTCTAATAATTCAGTGTTATGGTTCCAAGCATCGATTCGTGCTTTAAAGTCGGTCAACAAAGTATTCGGTTCCGCCAAGTCGATCTCTTTGATCTCGGGTTTGTAAGCCGTAAGTTCTGCCAAAAGGTTGTTCGTTGTTTCACGGTACTCATCTTGAGCGGTATGAAAATCACGTTCGGCTTGAACAGTCGTTTGTTTGAGGGATTCGAGTAACGTTTGCTGTCCCTTCAGAGAGGCTTCAATACTTTGAACTTTCGCTTGAGCCTTAAGCTCGGTTTCTTTGAGTTCATTGAGCTTTTCTTGCGCTTGGGCGTATTGGTGAAGGGTACTTTCAAGCGATTTAATCTCGCAATCAATAGCATCTTCATCAATGACAAGGTCAGTCGCATAGGGGTGCTCTAGGGCGCCGCAAAGCGGACATGGTTCGCCGGCTTTTAAATCGCGTCGATGGTCTTGCAAACTTCGCATCACCTTAGCAATTTCCCGCTCTTTGCGTTTGGCTTCAAGCATCGTTTGAAGAGATGTTTGAGTCTGGTCACCCAAAAGTTTGGCGATAAGTGTTCGTTGAGTCTCAGAAACTTCAACCGTGTTTATGTAAGCGTTACGAGCAGTATCCGATTGAGTGACTTCAGCGGCAATCTCTTTTTCTTGAGTCGCTTGAGTATTTTTGGCATTGTCCCATTGCGTTTGCTTTTTTGTGAGTGCCTTACGCTTAGTTTGCAGGCCCTTCATGCGCTCGATAATGATCGCGAACTCTTCGGCCAATGTTTGGTCAACTGCATGCTCTGTTGCATATGTTTGGCAGGTCAGCAAGGTATTTTCATCTNNTTGATGATCAGCAATTAATGTTTTGCGGTTGGCGAGGTCGCTGGCCTTTTGATTTTCAAACTTGGTCTTTTCCTTTTGAGTTGCATCAACCTTATTACGAGCCTCGGAGATCTTTACATCCAATGTTTTTACTTCAGAGAGTATCGGGCGCAACTGGCTTAAGTTGGATTCACTTTCTTTGACCGCTTGTTCTTGAGCGTTTTTCGCGTCTGATAGCTCTTTGACTGAGGCGATTTGCTGAGGCTCTTCTTGTTGATAGTTTTTGAGCTGTTTTTGATTTTCGCTCACTGACGTTCTTAATTGAACAAGTTTCCCATAAGTGTCGTCAAAGCTTGCGGCCTTCATGGCCCATTGTAAGCGTGATAAATCCTTTGCAAAGGCTTCTAGCGCCTGCTGTGCCTTAGCCTTTTGTTGAGTATAGGTGATCTTGTCTTGAGCGGCTTTCTCAAACTGCGTTTGCCACGTGATGTCCGCATTAATACGATTGAGCGTTTCTTTGGTGGCCTTTTGCTGAGTTTTTGCCTCCTGGAGCGCCTTTTCTTCAGAGGCTTTCTCCTTCTCGCTTAACACGGCGATAGCCTCTTGAGCACTCTTTAATGCCTGTAACGCTTCGTCTTCGGCCTTGGCACGTTCGAAAACCGTTTGAGAGATTTGAGAATAAATTCCCGTGCCGGTAATTTGCTCTAACATCGGAGCCCGCTCATCGGCGCTAGCTTTTAAAAATTTGGCAAAGTCACCTTGAGCTAAAAGCATGGAACGGGTAAAACGGTCAAAGTCCATTCCGGTGAGCTCTTCGATAACGTCTTTGGTTTCTCTGAGGCGGGAAGCCAATACTTTGCCGGAGTCGACGTCAGCGATTTCATGTTTGGCCGATTGAAGAGCTCCGTCGGCTTTGCCTCTTGCGCGCCTTTGCGACCAATGTGCGCGGTATCGACCTTGTGTGGTTTTAAACGTGACTTCAGCAAAGCATTCGCCCGTTAGTCGACTCATAATATCGTTCGTACTCGTACTGATCGTCTCAAGCCGAGGCGTTCTGCCATATAACGCTAAGCAGATCGCATCCAAAATCGTGCTTTTGCCAGCCCCCGTGGGCCCTGTAATCGTAAAAATGCCTTCTTGTGAGTAGGTCGGATGTGTAAAGTCAATTGACCAGTTGCCTTGTAAAGAATTTAAATTCTGAAAACGTACACTCTCAATTCTCATCCCTTATTCTCCTTTTACTGCATCGGCTTTTTCTTCGGATTGTGAGAGAACTTCATCGACTACCTCACGATATTTGGCTCGAAGCTCATCACGATCAGTCTCAGGGACAGCTTTTTGTGTAAGACATTTTTCAAACACATCAAAGACATTTAAGTCATCGAGGGACTTTTGTGTGGCGCCTTCTTTCATCACTTCTCGAATCAGTCGTTTATTCTGTATGCGTAAAAGTTCTACTGCACTACCTTTGACAACACTTTGCACAAGTTCCAAGAGATTGGGAATGATTTCTTCGCCGTCATAGACGACTTCTGCCCAAATAGAGGTCTTTTGCGCAACCAAGGCTTTCAGTTCTTGAAGAATCGCCTCTCGATTGCCTTTGACTAGGCAAAGCTTTTGAAAAACAGGAACAGGGATTAATTCGACATTGATGTCTGAATCGGTTACGTCTAACTCAACCACACTTTTTTCAAATCGTGCCTCATCAAAATTCATGGCCACTGGTGACCCGCTATAGCGCACCGTGTCTTTGCCGCCTAACTTCTGCGGCATGTGTAAGTGCCCCAAGGCAAAGTAGTCAAAGGCCGGAAAGCGGTCTAAAGGCAATTGTCCCAATGTCCCTACATAAAGGTCACGCTCATCGTTATTTTTGTAGGTGCTTGATCCCCGAATAAAAAGATGGCCCATGCCGATTACGGGAATTGGTTGATCGGCAGTCTTTGTTTTTTCTTTGGCAATCTGAAAGACTTTGTCATAGTGTGCAAAGACCGCATCGGCAAGTTTTACTTCCTTGTCTTCAACAGATTCGCCCGCTTGCACACTGCGAATGTCCCGATCTCGTAGATAAGGCACTGCGCACACGACTGCTGCCGGACTGCCTGATTGGCCGGTAAGAACAACAACCTCGTCTTCTACATTCTCGTCATTGATGCCTCCCACGACATGTACGTTAAAAGATTTCAACAATGCTTTGGGAGCGGTTAATAACGTTGGCGAATCGTGGTTGCCGGCCGTCACCACGATGTGTCGACAACCGGCTGCTAATGCTTCTTTTAAAAAGTCGTAGTAAAGTGTCTGAGAGGAGGGGGATGGTGTGGTGGTGTTAAAAACATCGCCGGCAATTAAAAGTGCCTCAATCTTTCTTTGGGCGATAGTCTTAACGAGCCAATCTAGAAAACATTTAAACTCGTCATGACGTCGTTGCTGATAGAGCATCTTGCCTAAGTGCCAGTCGGAGGTGTGAAGGATTTTCATGGTATTCAGTGTGTTCTGATATCGATGGTTTTCAGTCTACAACATTCACCTCTTGAAAACTTGGGAGAAAATTTCTTTAATTCAAAATGGCGATGGGATGCATCATAAATTGACGCATGGTTAATCAGATGAATAAGAGAAAATATGTTAGGTATGAGTTCTTTTGTAAGTGCGTGTGACGTTCATCGGGCTGGCGTTTCCAAGACCTTTTTTCTGCATTACAATTGAGCCCCGAGAAAAACACTTCGGCAGCATGAATTTTACTTCATGCGCTACGATTGACCTTTAAGAGATAAAAACTATGCCTACTCAACCCTCCCGTACGTTAGAGACGTTTGACAATCCGCATCCTGATCATGACTACTGGGTGCATATGGAAATCCCGGAATTTACTTGCTTGTGTCCGCTCACGGGGCAGCCTGACTTTGCAACGCTTGTTCTTGACTATATTCCGGATGAAAAGAATTTGGAATTAAAAGCCTTAAAGCTTTACATGTGGTCTTATCGCCAAGAAGGTGCATTCCACGAAGATATTACCAACCGCATCATGAAGGATATGGTCAAAGCTATTAATCCGCGTTATTTGCGATTAAAAGGTAAGTGGTGGGTTCGAGGCGGCATCTATACGACCGTTGTGTGTGAACATCGTAAAGAAGGTTGGTCGCCGGCACCGCGAGTGGATGTCCCGGTCTATGAAAGTAACTCGCCAATGCGAGGTTAATGTCGCATTTCGTTAAGATAAGTACCCCAAGATGAACTCTTGGGGTATTTTTTTAGGTTTTTCATACCATGAAAACATCGCTCCCAAGATTGCTTTGCAGTCGGATATTACAGCCTGATTTTGAGTGAAATTTCGACAACATTAACTTTTTTAATAATCATTGAGAACTCGCAAAATCGCCCCTCATAATTCACACTGGTATTCGTGTTTTCGAAATGAGGTCCATTATGCGAATCGAGAAAGATGCATTAGGAACACTGCCGGTTCCTGATGACGCCTATTACGGTATTCAGACGGTTCGATGCTGTCACAATCACAACGTCACCGACCATACATTTAACGAGTTGCCCGAGGTACTTCGGGCACTGGCCGAAATCAAAAAAGCGTGTGCGATCACAAATGCTCAAATTGGAGCATTGGATGCAAAAAAAGCACAGGCCATTATCGAAGCTTGTGATGAGGTTATCGCCGGTCAATTAGCAGACCAGTTTCCGATTAATGTTTGGAGAAGTCACGGTACGGGCGCCAACATGAATATGAATGAGGTGCTCGCTAATCGTGCAAACGAAATCTTGACCGGTCATAAGGGATATGACGCTGTTCACCCCAATACACATGTCAATATGTGTCAATCCTCCAATGATGTTTATCCGACCGTGCAATCCATTGTGCTTTATCGTTTGATCGGCGATGTGCTTGAAAGTGTTCAATTACTGGAAAATGCATTAGGACAGAAGGCACTGGAATTTAAAGATATCGTCCGTTTAGGGAGAACTTGTTTACAAGATGCCGTTCCCAATACCTTTGGTCAGGTCTTTGGTGGCTGGCAACACATGATTCATCGTAATCGGCTAAAACTTCAAGCATATCGTTGTGATTTTCAAAGTGTCGTGTTGGGCTCAACAGTGTTAGGAACCGGTATGGGACAAATGCCGGGGTATTCAGATTACATCATGGGAAATCTTTCCCGGGTTGTAGGATTTGAGGTTCATTGGCCGGTTTGGACCGATGAGGTGATTGCTGATAGCGCTGCTTTTGACGGTATGCAAAATTGCGATCACAGCATGATTTTAGGAGGGTATCTTAAAGCCATTGCTTGTGCATGTGCCAAAATTGCTTCGGATTTATGCATCCTATCTTCTGGTCCAAGGGCCGGTTTTCAAGAACTCAGCATTCCTGTTGTCATGCCGCAGTCTCAAGGTTATGCGACGAATTATCCTCATATTCCTGAGATGATGATCCAAATCATGCATCAGGCAGTGATGGCCGATCATGTGGCAACGCTGACCATTAATGAAAATGACAGCGATGAGGCGATCACGGACGGAGCCACCTTCATGGCTATTTTGCAAACTTTGCAGTCGATGGCAACGGGCATTCGCATCTTTACAGAGCACTGTATTAAAGGCATTCGTATCAATGTGGATAAGGTTCACAACAATGCGGAAATGTCCACCTCTTTGGCAACGATGGTCAGCGCCTTATTCGGTTATCAAATCGGTACCCAAATTGCTCACAAGGCCTGGAACGAAGGTATTTCTTGTAAGCAGGCTGCTTTGGAAGACGGGCTTTTAAAACCCGAAGTCGCCGATGAGCTTTTTGATCTGAAAAAGTTAACCGACCGCAAGGCAATGGTTGAGATGTTCAGTAAGTATGGGCAATTGCGTCACATTGACTAATGGGAAATCAGAAGGAGAAAAACGATGACAGAGATGAAAACCCAAGCATTGGATATGCGCTTACTTGCAACATCATTTAGAGTGACTTATGCCGATATGCCTTTACTGATTAAGGCCCTGGCAGTGGTTCATGAGGCTTATGTTGCCGCAGCTGTAGAGGCAAAACTTATTGCTGAGGACGAAGCTGAGGTGGCAACCGCTTTCTCTCAGGCAATAAAAGATGGTTGTTATCACGAGTTTTTCAAAGTGGGTGTTTATGCCGGCATAAAAGCTACTTTGTTAGCTTGCTTTGATAATGCGTTTGAGCACTACGCTAAAAAACACCTTTGTGCTGATAAGGCTGATCATTTATGTCAAACAATGACAGCTTGTGCCGGTGTCAATGCTCGTGTACGTACGGCTTGTCATTTGGCTTACCGAGAAAGTTTGGAAAAGGTTATCGCTTCGTGTGAACACTTCTACAGTGTTTTATCTGCAAAAGCGTGTAAATTCCAAGATGTTGTTAAACCCGCTCGTGTCGGCTTGCAAGATCATTTACCGATTACACTGGCCGACGAATTCAGAGGCTATGCTTGTGCCTTATTACGGTTAACTTCCCGGTTAAAAGAGGATAGGGATCGCTTTAATGTAGCCGCTTTCGGTCTCAATGACGTCGGTTTACCTGATGGTAATGACGCATTGGCGAATTTGGCATTGTCTCATTTATCACGTTTGACATCCCAAGCAATGCTCTTACCTTCTGAGCCATTTGATGTCTTTGTTGCGGGCGATACAGAGCTGATTGCTCATGCAAAGATTCAAGCGCTCTCTAATTTGATGTGGCGTATTGCTAGGGATCTTCGTATTTTGTGCAGCGGTCCTCGTGGTGGAATTCAGGAGATTACACTGCCGGCAGTGGCGCCTGGCTCTTCTATCATGCCGGGTAAATTAAATCCAGTGATTGCTGAAATGGTTTTTTCAACTGTTGATCAGGTCGATGCTAATCATGCAGCGCTTGTATTGGCACAAAAGTCGGGTTGGTTAGAAGGCGGCTCAGCTGCTGTCATGCCGATTAAGTGTTTCATGGACAGTGCGGATTTGCTCTCGCGAACCATGGATTCATTTGCCAATCTATGCATTAAAGGGATTGAAGCCAATGTTGATCATTGTGCGGATTTAGCTGAGCAAAGTCTTTTGTGTGCGAAATATATTGAACAGCAGTGCGGCAAAGACGCAGCTGGGAAAGTATTTGATACGGCGCTTGCGAAAGGTTGTTCCGTTAAGCAAGCAGCGTTACTTCTTAAAGATCAATTGCCTGGATTGGACTTTGAGATTTTCGGGCATCTTTTTAAAGGACTGTAGAAGATCAATGTAGTTTTCCGTTTATAGGGAAATTAGCCGGACGTTAACCAACGCCTGGCTGATGGCGCTTCATTATGTCAAATACGATTAAAGGCTCGCTATTGGTGCTGGCGAGCGCATTATGCTTTAGCATCAGTGGGACACTTCAGGCTATTGCTCCGGAGGGGGTGACGCCATTTGTTGTTACTGAAGTTCGCATGCTTGTTGGGGCTGCATTTTTAATTCTTTTTTGTCTAATAACAGGAAAGTTTCCGAAGTCTTTGTCTAAGTTGCCGCTCAAAGAGCTTATTTTTTGTGCAGTCATGCTCTTGATCGGGCAATTGTGCTTTTTCACGGGCATGTTTTATGTTGGGGTATCCAGCGGGGCAGTTATTTCTATCGGTAGCGCACCGCTTTGGGCTGCCGTGATTGGCAAGATTTTTTTTAAGCGATCGCCCAAAATAGATTGGTACATTGCGACTATGTTGGCAATTGCCGGGATTGTATTGATTAATGGGTTGGAGCTCGATTTTAATCGGCTCTTTTTTATCTTATTATTGCTGATGGATGGTTTAACTTATGCTGCCTATATCAGTGTCAGTCCCAAGTTAGTTGAAAAACTTGGTGCAGAAGCCTCCATTATGGCTGTCCTGACACTTATTGCACTGATTCTCTTACCGGTGCTATTTATTTTNNTTTATTTTCCCAATTGAGTGGACCTTAACTTCTCGTGGCTTATTAATTTGCTTGGGGTTAGGGATTTTCACGGCGGGGATGGCTTTTACATTATTGACGGCCGGTACAAAATATATCAGTCCTTCGGTAGCTTCGGNNTGAGCCGATGGGGGCCGCTTGTTGGGGAATTTTTCTTCTCGGAGAGGATTCTAGTGCCTCAACCTTGTGTGGTATCGGCATGATTTTTGCTTCTATTATCGTGCTGCTTATCGGTGAAAGATATAGAGAAAAACACGTTTGATAAGTAGGGCTGATTATTACAAAATCAACGGGCGCTTGGTATTGAAACAAGCGCCCGTTGAGTATTTACAGTTCAATGAGGACCTTTAACCTTGTTGGGCTTTAAGTAATCCCTTCTTTTCACGTTCTTTCATGATGTAGCCCATGAAGGCCAGCATGGTCATAGCTCCCAAACGAGCAGTAATGCCGGTCGGGTCATATTGCGGAGCGACTTCTACAAGGTCAAAAGCAACGACATTGCCTTTCTTAGCAATCCCTTCAAGAACATCCGTGACGAAGGGATAGTTTAGCCCGCCGGGGGACGGGGATCCGACACCGGGTGCCGTATTCATGTCGTAGTTATCAATATCGATGGTTACGAAGTAATTCTTCGCTTGGGGAATCATCTTAATGACTTCAGCAGAACCTAAATCAAGCGCCTTACGAGCAGGAATGACGACAGAACCGTAGTCATAGGCTGCTTGGAAGTCTTCACGGGTATTGCTACCTAAACCACGCATGCCAATCTGGCACATTTTTGTAAAGTGAGGCATTTCAGAGATCAGACGCATGGGACTGCCGTTGGTGTAGCGACGAAGACCAAAGTCCAGGTGAGCATCAAATTGGACGACACAAAGATCGTCGTACATGTCCAAGGCACGAGCCGTCGGATAGGTCACGGCATGGTCACCGCCCATCATGACAGGGATTGCACCTTTGGAAATAATCTTACGAACGCATTCTGTGATATTGTCGAAAGTTTCTTGAAAGTCCATCGGATGTATATCAACGTCACCAGCATCGACGATTTTCACTGGATCGGCAAGATATTGTTCTAATCGTTCTGGATCCCAAAAACCGGCACNNAGTGACAAGAGACCTCGCGGATACGACGAGGTCCAAATTTGGACCCCGTTAGATAGGGGGTGCTCATATCGTACGGGATTCCCATGACGCACATATCGGCATCGAGTTCATCGAGATTGGTACAGATCGGATATTTGGCAAAACTGGCAATACCCGTAATCGGTAAATTATGGATTTTTTTCGGCATAGTCCTAACTCCATGAATCTAAGGATAGTTGTCGTTATTTCGACATGAGTTGATGTTAGGAAAGTGTCGAGAAAGGATAAAGCTTGATTAGAAGTTGCCGTTAGCAATGATAAGTTAAACTAATGATAAACGCCCCTGCCAAAATGATTTGCAGGGGCGTTTATCTATCTACTCAAAAATCGACTAGGCGATAGCTGCACTTACGGCAGCTTCCAGGCGATCCTTGGCTTGGTTAACGGCAGCGACGCGTTGCGCCAACTCTTCATTATCTTTATTTAATTTAGCTTGACGTCGGGCCAATTGACGGGATACTTCTTCTTCGGCTGTACCACCCAAGACTTTCTTGGAATGCGCATTTAAAACCGGATCAAGTGCTGTTTGAATGTCGGCATCGGTCATCGAAGTTGTCTTATTGAAAAGTTTCATAAAGATTTCGTTAACGACGTCAGTGCCGATTTCATTGGCCTTCTTGTTGTGGGTGATCATGTAATCGACAACCAAGGCAACGATTTCATGAGCTGCACGGAAGGAAATACCGTCATGGCGCACGAGATAGTTGGCCAATTCAGTCACGGTACAGAAATTGCCGCGAGCAGTTTGTACCATACGGTCTTTATGTAACGTGATGCCCTTGACAGTAGCACTTAAGAGTTCAATGCAGGCCTGCATTTCTTTAAGTGCAGTCCACAAGAAGTAGGTCGATTCACCGTTGACATCTTGATTGTGTGNNTGTGTGTGTACGGGGTGTTCTTCATGCCGTTAAAGGCCGAGATAAAGAATCCTTCAATGTGAGCACACTTGCCTTTAATGTGCTCCAATGTCCACGGATTTTTCTTTTGAGGCATGATGGAGGAGCAGACCGCAGCGCTGTCATCAACTTCAACGTAGCCGTAATCCGGGGTAGCCCAAATATAGAGATCAAAGCAGAAACGACTGAAGGTATTTGCAGCAAGTGACAACGCAGCTAAGAGTTCGCTCGCGTAGTCGCGGCTGGCGACACAATCAATAGAGTTGTCGAGCGGTTCATCAAAGCCTAAGAGGTCGGCTGTCATTTCTCGATCAATATTAAAGGTCGTCGAGCCCATTGAGCCTCCACCTAATGGGCAGAGATTTAATGTTTCATACACAGAGCTGATGCGACGATAGTCTCTTTCTAACGCAGCTAGCACGGCAGAGCAGTAATGAGCAAAAGTGATCGGCTCAGACGGCTGCAAATGCGTGTAACCGGACATGACAGCATCTTTATTTTTTTCTGCCACATCAATAACAACTTGACGCATTTCATTGAAAAGTTGGCAGATTTTAAAATAGAAACGACGAGTGGAGAGTCGGGTAATGGTCGCAAGTAAATCGTTTCTTGAGCGGGCCGTATGTTGTTGACCGCCGATTTCAAGGCTAGTGTGTTCGATAAGGTAGTGCTCAAGGTTAAAATAAAGGTCTTCTCGACTCGGGTCAATAGCAAAGGTTGGTTTATCGCCCATCTTTGCCATCTCGTCAGTAACTTTTAAAATCGCCTTAGCCACTTCTGTTTTAATAATGCTTTGTTTTTCTAGCATCAAAACATGGGCTTTATTGATATCGAGATAACACTGATAGGCATGATCAAGATCACTCTCAATACCGGGTTGGATAATCCAACGAACAACTTCCGGAGCCGGAGCCCCTTTAATTTTTCCACGACGATTTTCAAGTTCAGACATGATGAGTCTCCATTGGTTTAAAGACAAAACAGGGGTGCCCTAAAACACACAGTCATTCAGACACTCGACTGCAGTGCTTTTAGCCTAACAATCCTCTCTTGCTGTCTCTAGCTCTATTACGGAAAGCGATAAAGATGTATTAGTTTTAATCATAGTATTACCTAATATCGTTGACTATGAGTTTAATACTAGGCTGTTTCTTTGTGCCGATTTTGTCGAGGTTCATATGCTTATCGGTGTAAGTTTTGGTCTGGCTGCCTGCGCTCTTTGGGGAATGACGTATCTTTTGCCGGTACTCTTACCGGACTATGATGCGATGTATATTGCAATTTCCCGTGCATTTGTCATGGGGGCGGTTTCATTTGTACTCATTGTTTTATTTTTTGATAAGTTTCGAGCATTAACAAAAGCCGACTGGCTCTTTGCTTCTAAAATTACATTAATAGGGAACCTAATACAGTGTTGGTTTTTAATGCTTTCAGTCGAATATGCGGGGGTTCCGGTTGCTGGGATTTGTTTTGGTGCGGTGCCAGTGTTAGTGGCATTAATTTCTAACGAACGAGCCCGTCGTCAGGGTAAACCTTTTGTGAAATACAAAAAATTGGCATTACCTTTGTTGTGTATTTTTGTTGGTTTTGTTATGGTCAATGCCACTGAATTGGAAGAGTTTATGGCTGCCGGCGGGGCCAGCTCTTCGACATTTTTCTTAGGTCTGTTGTGCGGGATTATTTCGACGCTCATGTGGACTTGGTATCCAATTCGCAATGCTGATTGGCTTCTAGCTCATCCACAGGTCAGTCCCACCGTGTGGACATGTGCTCAATGTCTGCTACTTTTCCCTATTGCTGCCTTCGTTTACCTTATCGTTTGGTATTGTGATCCCAGTCCTGTGATGAGTTCCCCTTTGGGACCGACGCCTATTCGTTATTTGGGCCT
This sequence comes from Sutterella sp. UBA1442, assembly GCA_002329575.1. Taxonomy (GTDB): domain Bacteria; phylum Pseudomonadota; class Gammaproteobacteria; order Burkholderiales; family Burkholderiaceae_F; genus Aphodousia. The sequence continues at coordinate 21,298 of DCTK01000106.1, forward strand.
GATGGTCTTTGCGGGGGTATGCTGTTCTTGGTTGGCAACGGCGCTTTGGAATATGTGCAGTGCGAAATTACCTACTGCATTGGTAGGGCAGTTGCTAGTATTTGAAACCATTTTCTCTGTACTTTATGGGCATATTCATCGTATGCAATGGCCAACGATGCTCTTGACTATTGGTTTTTTGCTTTTGCTTGCAGGAATCTCCTATGCGTTGAAAATTTTTGGTGATTTAGAAAAGGAAAGTGAAAACAAAATCCCGACAAATTAATCACACTTATAGAAAAATAAGTTACGTTTATAGTACTCGGTAAGTTCTCTTCGTCTCAGTATGATTAGACGTCCTATTGTTTTTTTTGAGGAGAATGCCATGACTGATAAAGCAGAAGTCGATTTATCGAGCCTGAGGATTTTCCTCGAAGTCAGTCAAGACTGTAGCATGAGCGCGGCGGCTAAACGGTTGGGGATTACTCAACCGGCCATTTCTTTAGCCATTCACCGATTGGAAGAAAGTTTGGGTATTGTTTTGTTTGACAGGACGTCTCGCCCGATTGTATTAACATCGGCAGGTCGTCTGCTACAGGCTCGCAGTGCTGAAATTATTGAGTCCATCCAACACTTAAGGTCAGAGCTATTGCAGAGCGGTCAGGGAACGCGGCCTAATCTGAGTTTGGGATGTTCAGATTCGATAAGTTTTTGTTGTGTGCCTTTTTTTGCTTCGCAATTGACCGATAAAACGGCTCGTTTATCTGCGTATACTTCGAATACTCCGCAGGTTTGTAACATGCTGTTAAATGGTAAGGTCGACATTGCTATTGCTACCGATCCGTTAATCAATCGCAAGGAAGTTCGTTCAATTCCTACTCATAATGAAGATTTTATTATTGTGGCGCCGGCCGAATTTGATGGCAAGATCACGCAAAAAAATCATCTGATTGACCTGATAAAGCATTTACCAGTGATCCGTTTTAATGATTTGAGTTTAGATTCTATTCAAGTCGAGCGTGTTCTCAGGCAATGCAATGTACGTTCGCCTCATCGTATTGAAGCCGATACGAATCAGATGGTTTTGAGTTTGGTGGCGCAGGGCTGTGGCTGGACTGTGATGCCGACTTTGGGGTTATGGGTGGCAAGAGATTTTCTCAATCGTGTAAGTTTGCACAAAATCCCTTCTGTTCAATCGCAACGATCGGCCTATGTGCTCTATAGCAGTTCTGTGTTCGAGTCGTTAGCCATTGAGATCTCTAAAATGGTCAAAAGCACTTTAAAAGAAGTGGTCATCCCTATGATTGGGTTGCGAAGCGCAATGCTTGCGCAGTCAATCAGGATAGTATAAACGTTGAAAAATCATCGCTGTTTAAGGCATTTTTTTGTGATAAATTCCACCGCTTTCTTTTCCCATTGTGGGTACTGACCAGCAAAGGGGTAAAGGTATTTACAGTTAGCGATATTCAAAATTTGGGCACCTTTAGGGGCGTGTTGGCGTACGAGAAGGCGTTGCTGTTTTCGGCAAAAGGTATCGAGTTCCGGTTGAACGATTAAGCAAGGTACTTTGACCGTCGGAAGAATCTCCGCTGGATCAATAGCTGTGACATTAAGACAGGCAGCAGCAATGTCGCCAATGACCGGCCCCCATTTTTCTTTTAACCAGCCTTTTTTTGTGTTATAGACTGACTCTAAAATGAGTCCATTGACATCGTGGGGGACGTCTTTATAGAGTTGCAGAGCACAGTCTGCCCCAACACCTTGACCAAAAAAGACCAGGCCTTGCTTGCCATAACCCGCGCTTTTCATCCAGTCAAAAACGGCTCGCGCGTCTTCTTTGATGTTGTTCATCGATGCTTTACCGCGGCTTTCTCCACCGCCTCGATAGTCAAACATCGTGACGCGGAAGCCGGCCTTGTATAAAAAGGCTGTCATCGGCAGGCTGAATTGATAGTTAAACTGCGCACTGTGAAAGAAAAGAATATCGGCTAACGGTTTGGCGGTATTCGGAATGATGACCTGACCGCTGATTGTATTGTTATCTGCAAGTTTGGCTGTGAAGCGTTGGTAGTTAAAGCCATAATGCTCTGCTTGCCAATAGCTTCGTTGGTCAAGGTTGAAAAACATTCCGTCAATAAATTCTGAGAATAATTTCATGATCACTCACTTATAAAAAGGGTCGGTCATTGCATTGACCGACCCTTGGTTTAAGCTCTGTCTATTGACCGGATCGGTTTAGAAACCCATCACTTTGACAATCAAGAAGGCAGAACATACCGCGACAAAGACCATCAATAGACCCGGAATTTGGAACGAGTGGTCAAACACGAATTTACCGATACGCGTTGTGCCAGAACGGTCCATACCAACAGCAGCCAAAGCGGGACCGGAGGTCGGAAGAACGAACAAGCAGTTAACAGCCGGGAACATTGCAACAAGGTACATCGGATTGATGCCCAAAGCAAAGCCTAACGGCATAATGGCACGTGTCGTAGCCCCTTGACTCGAGAGCAAAGCAGACATACCGGCAAGAACGAAAGCAAAGAGGAACGGTGCGCTTTGTGCCAAGCCGCCAGCAAATTCCATGAAGAAGTCACGGTTAGCTGCAATGAAGGAGTCACTCATCCATGCGATACCGAAAACAGCAGCCAAAGAGACAACAGCAGCATTCATAATCGGGCTGTGAGCAATCTTTTGCACATCCGGTTTGCAGAGCAAACACATGATGGCACCGGCACCAAGCATGACAGCTTCAATCACAAGCGACATACTGATAGCACTGGTTTGGCCGGGCAATACGCGCAATGACGGGAAAAAGCCAGCTAAAACAATGACGATAATAGCACCGAAGAATACGAACACAGAAACTGTAGCTTCTTTGGGCAATTCTTTTTCAACGATCGGAGCAGGCGGGATGACCTGACCGGCTGCCACGCGGGCGAGGTATTCCGGGTCATCCTTAAGTTCCTTACCTAAGAACATGCAGATGAAGCTAGAGACAACAACGCCGATTAAGCAGGCGGGGAACGTCACCATGAGGATGGAACCCAAACCGATTTCTTCAAAACCGTTTTGAGCTAATAAGCCAATCATGGCAGCAACGGCAGCAGAAATCGGACAGGCCGTAATACCGACTTGACCTGCTACGGTAGCGCCAGCCATGGCCCGTTCTGGGCGTACGTTCGTGTTGTAAGAGACTTCGTATATTACAGGCAAAATGGCATAAACCACATTGCCGGTTCCCGATAGGAATGTCAAGAAGAAGCTGACAACCGGAGCGACCACAGCCACATATTTCGGGTTCTTACGGATGATGCGAGCGGCGATTCTCACGAGAATATCCAAACCACCGACGCTATCCATACATGCAGCGCACATACAAACAGCGAAGATGATGAGCATCACGTCAATAGGAGGCGCCGTTGGAACAACTCCAAAGCCGATAGATAGAACAATTAAACCCAAACCGCCCCACATCCCTAAGGCAACACCGCCATAACGGATACCGAGCAAAATGGCCCCGAAGAGAATAATAAATTCGATGAGAGTAATCATAGATTATTGAGGTCCNNGAAGCCGGGCCTATCTCCTTGATTAAAAAACAACCGAATCGGTAAAAATTTTGATTAATAAAAATCAAACCCTTCGCATAAGGCTTGTTAATTCGTATCGATCAGAGCTCTAGGCCATTAAACCAATGCGAGTCAACATGCCTTGATACTTGTAACTTATTGTCTCAGCGGTACGGTATTTCATATAGTTCTATAAAAGAAATTTAACTTGCATTTAAGTTTTTCTAATAGACCTTCGGTATTTACCCGACACTGTAATGTTTGGACTCACTAGAGGGGCTGAGCACTAAGGTATTTGAGAATAAAATAACCCCGTCCTAGGACCGGGGACGGGGTTAAAAGTGAAATAACAGAAAGAGCTATTAAGCCATAATTTCGTCAACGGCAGACTGCAGTTTTGCCTTGGCATTAGCAACAAAGGCTTTACGGCAAGCCAATTCTTCGTTGTCACGATCTAACACCGCTTGACGACTATCGAGTTGACGAGTAACTTCTTCAGGAGCTGTACCGCCAATGCAGGTCTTTGCGTAGGCAATCTTTGTCGGATCTAATGCCGCTCTGACTTCATCGTCAGTCATCGTCGTGGTGCGACCGAACAACTTCATAAAGATCGGATTGACGATATCAACACCGATTTCGTTGGCTTTCTTATTGTGTTCAATCATATAGGCGACCACATCGGCCACAATGTCATGGGCCATACGGAAGCTGATCTTGTCGTGACGAACGAGGTAGTTGGCCAATTCCGTGACTGTACAGAAGTTCCCCCATGCGTTGTTGAGCATCCGTTCTTTCTTCACGGTAATTCCCTTGATGCTGACTTCCATGAGTTCACAGACAACACGGAATTCATCAATGCCAGGGTACAAGTAATTGGCTGATTCCCCGCACATGTCTTCGCAGTGAGAATAAATGACATTTTTCATGACATTTAAAGCACTGATGAAACAGCCTTCAATGTGAGCAGCTTTGCTCTTAATGTGTTCAAGTACCCACGGATTTTTCTTCTGGGGCATGATTGAGGAGCATACGGCGCAGCTATCGGAGACTTCAATATAGCCATAGTCAGGTGCGGCCCAAACATAGAGGTCTTGGCAGAAACGGCTGATAGTCGTGGCAGACATGGCTAGAGCTGCCAAAATTTCGGTTGCATAGTCACGAGTGGCAACGCAATCGATGGAGTTATCAATCGGTCGATCAAAGCCTAAAAGTTCTGCTGTGTATTTACGATCGATGTCCCATGTGGTCGATCCCATGGAACCGCCACCGAGGGGACATACATTTAAACCTTCAAAGCAGTGGGCAATGCGACGATAATCTCTTTCCATTGCGTTGAGGATGGCCGAACAATAATGGGCGAAGGTGATCGGTTCAGACGGTTGCATGTGTGTGTAGCCAGCAAAAACGGCATCCGTATTTTGACGAGCGACATCAATAATGGCTTGACGCATGCGATTATAAAGCTCACAAATTTCAAAGTAAGCTTTGCGAACTGCAAGACGAGCCGTGGTGGCATACAAGTCGTTACGAGAGCGAGCTGTATGTTGTTGACCGCCAATTTCAATACCAACTTCTTCAATAAGGTGAGCTTCAATATTGAAGTAAAAATCCTCCCGACCCGGATCAATTTCAAAATTTGGCTTATCGCCCATTTTTGACATTTCCTCATTGCAACGAACAATCGCCGCTGCAACTTCTCGGGAAACGATCTTTTGTTTCGCCAACATTAAAACATGGGCTTTGTTGCAATCAAGAAACGCTTGATAACGATATTTGATGTCATTGACAATGCNNCAGGGGATCGGGAGCGGTTTTGATTTTACCGCGGTGAATTTTTTCAGCCATATCAAACTCCAATTGTTGAATTCAATCAAGCCTTTCAGCTGAAAGGCTCCAGAGGGTTGCAGTATCATCCTAAAAAAAGTGAAAAGCCCCTACTATAAGAAAAAATTATTTTGTTCTTTTCTCCTTTTTATTCTTGTATCTGTAGATTAATAAACAATAACCTTATCCTTGAGCCACGGCATTAGAGAGGTTATTTGAGGAATGACGGAGTGCATCAGTTGCTCACGGCAGATGTTCTTGATCTCCTCGATAAAAAGTTTGGGTAGACCCGTTTTCCCGGCAATAAAAATTTGACGGTTTTCGCAGGGGTAAGGGGCAGCGGTTAGAATGACTTGGCTGAGATACTCTTTGGCCAGTAGGGCAGTCACGGGTTGAGTCAAGCACCAGCCAAGACCACAAGAGACCAAACCAAACATAATTTGATTGTCATCAACACAAAACCGTTTGGGCAAATTTAAACGGGCTTGCCGAAGTGACTTTTCAATGACTTCTCCTGACCCTGTGGTCAACCCGTAACGAATCATCGGTAAGCCACAAAATTGCAATTGATCCCATGTCCAATGTGGTCTATTGTGACCAAAAGATTTGGGCATCATGATGATGTGAGGTTCTGTCAGAATAAGTTCTTGTTGCGGTATCAATGATTGCGAAGAGAGGCTGCTGGCAATGATGCAGTCCAAATTGCCGTTAGTGAGTTCTTGAACCAAGTAGTCAGAAGTTCCGCTTTTAATTTCAACATAACGCCCGTTAGCGCTTAAGGCACTGATCAGGGCTGGCCCTATAGTTCGACCAACAGAATCAATAAGACCAATGGATAAAGAGGTTTGGATATAGTTTTTTCGACGCACTTCATCCATTAGTAAAGACATGTCGGACATATCCCGCAATATTTGATTGCGTAACAATTGAGCCTCTTTTGTTAGCGCCATTGGACGCGAAGTTCGATCAAACAGTTCAACTCCAAGTTGTTTTTCCAGTTGGGCAATGCTTTGACTGACTGCGGATTGTGTGATGCCTAACTGTTTAGCCGCTTTCGTAAAGCTACGAAATTGACAGACATAATGAAAAATCCTGATACTGGGATTAAACAGGATGTCGCCTTCATATTGATTAATTCGTGCAGATTTCATCGCAAAATCCCTATTAAAGGAGCAAACGATTTTGCTCTGAGTCAATATGTTTTTTACCTATCTCTAATTGAAAGGTTTTTTTGTTCATAATCCCAAAATATTTAAGCTAATTCATAGATTTCATTAAGATTTCTAATAGATGGTCTGTTGTGTTAGTCTCTTAAGTTATATTTAAAAACGAAGCAGAATTAAGCTAGTCTCTTCTGCAAGAGCGGAAGTTACTTAATGACGCTGATCCATAAGTCTTTGGGGAAGGGAGTCCTTCCCCACTTTTTTATTTGTTTTTTTCTTAAAAATGCCTTTCTACTTCTTGAGTAAGAAAGGTTTGATACAAAGAAAAAGAATCAGTAGGTCATGAAAATTTCCTGAATTTTTTTTGGATTACGTATTTGCGTTAGTGCAAGCAGTGTCGATTTCGTTCCTGCGCTGTTTGGGCAGTAGCAAGTAAAACAAAATCGCATCAGCGATGCTCTTTGAGCCGAAAAAGTTTTTCTAATAATGTCTATCACTTTTTTGTGGCTATGATCAAAACATAAGCAGGGGTATGATTCTCTGCTTCGGAAGTTTGATTAAAAAGTTTAATTAAAATAATTATTTAAACATAAAAGATATAAATGCAACGCTTAATTGATTGAATTTTAATAGGATTAGTCTTTCAATAACCTATCATCAAAGCCGCAATCCGTGAGCGATTCAAATCCGAGCATTCCGTTCTCTTTTTCAACGCACAAAAGCATATTTTCTAAACGGATGCCCCATTGGCCCGGGCGGTAGATGCCGGGTTCGTCGCTTACCACCATGCCGGGCACAAAGGGCGTCTTTGAAGCCAGTGTTTCGCGAGGAGAGATGGAGGGCGGAGCTTCATGTACACCCAGCGTGAGCCCAATGCCGTGGCCTGTGCCGTGACCATAATCAATGCCGCGAGCCTGCACTTCACGACGGGCAATACTATCGAGCTCAAAACCAAAGGTCCCCNNAAGCGAGCATTTTGAAGAGCGGTCATGGCATTAAAGACCGCTTGATAGTCGGCTTTGAGCTCAGCAAACATCGCAGGATCCATGTCTTCGGGCTCACCCAAAAGCCAGACACGTGTAATGTCGGTTGTGCCTTTGTCATATTGGGCGCCAGAGTCCACCAAAAGCACACAGGGAAGGGTGACCGGGGTAGCTTTCTCTTTAGTCGGCGCATAGTGCGGTTGAGCAGCATTGGCGTTAATGGCCGCAATCGTTTCAAAGCTCTCGGAAATAAAACCCGGATTCCTCGCCCGATGTTCATGCAAAATCACGGACAAGTCGTATTCCGTGAGTGTTTCACCACGCTTTAATCGAGCTTGAACATCTTCGATAAAGGCGTCAATGGTGCGACTGTCCATTTTGGCGACTTCACGCAAGCCTTTAATTTCTTCAGGCGTTTTCACGGCCTTGATTAAGTCAATGCCATGCTCAAAGGTTGTGGCTTTAATTTGAGTATTGTCGGCAATGATGGATAAGAGTTCAGCGGTAACTTCTGACGGGCTATAGAGTACTGTGGCCTCTTGAAGACACTTTAATCGTGCTTCAAACGCTGAGTAATCACCAATCTCCCAGCCGGCTTCTTTTAAGTGAGCCTTTACTTCGTTACTGAGATTGGCAGAGGCCAGAAAGAGCTCTGCCGAATCTTCACTGATCAATGCTCGGGACAAAAAGAAGGGGTTAAAGGCAATGTCGCTACCACGAAGCGCCGTGAGCCATGCAATTTGATCGAGTTTATTGAGCACCAAATAACGGGGACTGTCGCTGTCAACGTCTTGTAAACGCTTTTGAACGGCTAAAAGTCGCTCTTTAGCCCGGTGAGCCGAGCCTTGATGAATCCATACTTCATGAGCTGTAAGTTCCGGTCTTTCAGGCCATACGTCGTTAATCACGTCATCACGACAATCCAAAACTTCAATGCCGCTTTCAACGAAAGCCTCAAACACTTTAGAAGGCGTCATGTGAAGGGCAAGGGCGACCCGGATCGCTTCACCTTTGTAAAGTGTCTTTAATAAGTCCACGACGCTTGGCGTCTCCTCAACGCCTTCTTTCATGAGTGTGACTCCAAGTGCTTCGCATTCAACGCTGGCTTGTTCCCAATAGCGGGAGTCTGTCCAAAGGAAGACTTCTGTTTTCGTGACGAGTACCTTGGCATTGGATCCCGTAAAACCCGTTAAGGCCGAGACGAACTTATAGTTCTCAGGCACGTATTCACTTAAGTGGGGATCGGACAGAAGACCGTAGAAAGCCATCGCTTGGTGTTCTTCGAGATAGCAACGTAAGCGTTGAAGACGAGCGTCGACGGCACTAATTTGTTCAGTCATGATAAAAAATCAAAAAAGAAATCATTAAGTCTAAAGACGAGATTAAAGTAAAGGCCTCAAAAGAGGCCATCGATCAGTAGGTTTTGCGAACCGTAATTTGCACTTCGCTTGAGAGCGTATCGTTTTCTTTAATCTCTTCACCCATTTTGACCTCTTCGAGACGCCAACCTGCGTCTCGAAGTTCATTTAACGTGGCAGAAATTCCGATGTCAGGACAATTAAAGGTCACCATACTCAAGACATCATTGCCTTGTACGGGGCGAATGGCATGACACGAGAGTCGTTGACCGAAAGGTGCATCCAAAAGCGGATCCTGAAAACCGCTTGTGCAACCGGTCACGATTCCCAGTGTTGCAAGAGCCAGTGTTAAAAGGGCAATAGTCGTGCGAGTCATTGATCGTTATAAATCCTGATGGTGCACCGATTGTAGAGTGTTTACGGGAAAAAAGCTTTTACCAAACGTGTCATTGGTTCTACTCAATTTAAAAATCGGGCATCACATAATCGAATTCAACCGCAGGTTTGGCTTTTCGTTTTTGCGAGCGATCCTCAGCGCGTCGGTTAGTTTGTTTATTTCGATTTTGCGCATCGTTTAATCGAGAAGTCTGATGTTCACGCGAGGGCTGTTTAGCTCGAGAAGGCTTCTTAGAATTTGAAGGGACTTTGTCGGTTGTCTTTACCTTTGTTGCCAGAGGCGCATCGGGCACATCATCGGGAACATCGGGAGCAAGGTTGTCAATGGGCAATCGTTTGCCGATTAACTTTTCAATGGTGGCAAGTCTTAAAATTTCAGAGGGCTCAACAAAGGAGACCGCAAGTCCTGTTTTACCGGCCCGACCCGTACGACCGATTCGATGAACGTAGTCTTCGGCGTGAGTCGGTAAGTCAAAGTTAACCACATAGGGCAGACTCTCGATATCAATGCCGCGAGCTGCCACATCGGTTGCCACCAAAATTTGCACAGTTTTGTCTTTAAAGCGACTGAGTGCTTTCGTGCGCGCCGCTTGTGTTCTATCTCCATGAAGACTCTCAACAGTGAAGCCGTCTTTGAGAAGTTCTTTGGCCAATTTTGTGGCTCCAGTTTTTAACCGCGTAAAGACCAACACTTGCTCCCATTGCCCGTCCACAATCAAGTCACGCAACAGCCGATGTTTATCGGTTTTTTTGACCCGATAGACCTTTTGTTCAATCGCATCTATGTCGCGATTGGGGGCAATTTCAATGAGTCGGGGGCGATTCAATAAGCGCTCGGCCAAGTCTTTAACATCATGTGTCACTGTGGCAGAAAAAAGCATCCGTTGAGCATCCGTGGGACACTTTTTGAGAATTTTTAAGATGTCATCAATAAAGCCCATATCGAGCATACGATCGGCCTCATCAAGCACTAAGGCTGAGAGATCCGATAAGTCCACTCGATTGTTTCTCATATGGTCCATCAATCGGCCCGGCGTGGCAATAATGATTTGGGGGGCACTCTCAAGCGCTCGTACTTGGTGAACAAGACCCACGCCACCCACTAACAACGCCGTTTTAATGGGTAAGAATCGGGCATAGTCATGGATGTTTTTCTCAATCTGAGAGGCCAGTTCTCTCGTAGGCGCAAGAATCAATGCAAAAGGACGGGCAACGTTTGCTGCAGAACCTGTCTTAACCGCTTCGCCTTGAGCGATCCTTTCAAGAATGGGGAGTGCAAAGGCAGCTGTCTTACCCGTGCCTGTTTGCGCTACCGCTAAAAGGTCGCGACCGGATAATAAAATCGGAAAAGCTTGAGCCTGTACGGGTGTGGGTTCAACAAAACCTAACGNNCCGCTTTGAGAATGGCTTCAGAAAAAGAAGCCTCTTTAAAACTTTGGACACTCACGGCGTTACCTCCGACTGGATCGCTTTTTCTTCGCAGGTTGCACCTTTTAAATCGTCCCGAACTTTAAGTGTCCGGTTTCTCAGTTGTCCGCAACCGCCTTCAATTCTTTGAGCGGCCGAGTCTCTTAATGTGCACACAATGCCTTCTTTTCGCAAGGCGGTGACGCACGCTTTGATTTTGTCTTCCGAAGGTCTGCGATAGGGGCTATTGTCGACCGCGTTTACACCGATAAAGTTCACCATCGCATAGTGGCCTTTTAACAGAGTGACAAGATTGGCCAACTCATCTTCGCCATCGTTAACCCCGTCAATGAGAGTCCACTGGTATTGAGTCGGATAACCTGTGGCACGAGCATTGATTTCGGCTTTCTCCACGAGTTCTTCAATGGCAATTTTCCCAGCTTTGGGAAGCAATTGACGGCGTTTTTCTTCAATCGTTGAATGTAGAGAAATGGCAAGCGCCGGTTTTACTCGTGATGTTTCCAACGCTTCAAAAACGCGTTTATCTCCAACGGTTGAGAGCACCAGGTTTTTATGACCGATCGCACTATAGGTACCCAAGAAGTCAATGGCACTCATGACATTGGCAAGATTGNNTAACCTTCTTTGTCTCGGGTCTTAATTTTTTAGCTTCAAGTACCTGAGAGACAATTTCTAAATCCGTTAACTGTCGTATGAGTCCCGAGCGACCCGTCATGCAAAAGACGCAACCGACGGCGCAACCTACTTGAGAGGAAACGCAAACCCCGTCACGAGGCAAAAGCACTGTTTCAATCGTGTGTCCGTCTTGGAGCGCAAAAACAAATTTAACCGAACGAGTCACTTCGTCTCGCTCAACTACAGCCGGTTGCACTGCTGAGTCAAAAGCCCGTTTAGTTTCGACCAAGACTCCTCGAACCGNNATCATCGACATCAGGCCAAGGCACAATGCCACAGGCCGCTCGCATGATTAACGCAACGTGCGAATCTTTGGCACCGAGCGATTTCAGTCGATTGATAAGGGTATTAAGCGTCATGGTTTAGGGGAGTCAGTTAATTTTTATATTGATCAAAGAAAACGGACGTTGGAGATAAAATCCAACGTCCATCATTTTAGAACAAAGCTGAAGTTGATATTCGATGCGTGTTGCTGAGACTTGCACGCTTGATTAATTAGTCCTTTATTTGATATTGAGTTGCTCTGCCCTTTCCAACTTTGACGAGAATATTTTTTTGCTCCAGGGTTCTAAGTAACAAATATGCGGACGAAGGCGATATCTGACAGGCAATTTCGGCCTCAAGACGAGTGATGAAGCCTTTTTCTCGGCATATCGTCAACAGCGCACGAGCCCGATCACGCATGATATCGGGAAGTTCGTTAAGAGAGCCTTCTTTTGACGTATTGCTAGCGTTCGATGTGTCGTGGAAGTTTATATTGGGAAGAATAAGCGTAAAGCTATTAGCCGTTACGATGATTTCTCCTGTTTTGCCACTGCCATCATAAGCAGCATCAATTTTGTCGTAGCCTGTACCATACGCTTCTATCAGCTGTAATCGATAAAAGATGTTGGCCAAGGCCTTGTTTCTTTGCTCAGAAATGCCTCGACGAACCTCTTCAACCGTCATATTAGGCAACAGGCCTCCTTGATTGAGAATTTCCATACGGTCATCGAAAATATTGACCAAAACTGGGCCAGTGGTGGCGTAATCTCGGTGAACAATCGCATTGAGTAAGCCCTCTCTCACGGCCACCACGGGGAAATCCATGGAGTCAATTCTTGTGAGGCCTTGATAGGTAGAATGAATGCTATTGTGTCGCATGATAAATGCATGAGCTTCTTCTAACTGCTTAAGTAGAGAACCCGTAAATTCTGCTCTATCTTTGAAAATAGTTTTCCGTTTTCCCTGAAAGACGGCTACCTTTAAGGAGTGTGGACATTGATCCGACAGTAATAAGGCCAAATTGGTGTAAAGCTTGTCTTGGTTAATGAACCCCAATGTATGCATTTGAGGCTTGCCGAATGCTATCTGTTTCTCAGAGAAATAGTTTGCAGTGTCATCAAAGGTGAGTTTTTGCTCAAAAGAGACGCCCTTTTCAAATTCACCACCGCTAGTTTCTATGATCATTTTGCGAATAGCATCATAGCTTGCAGAAACTGTAGAAGGTCCTTGACGAACAAAAACGCCTTCAGGGCGAATGCCTTTATTTCGGAGGAAATAAGGTCTTTTGGTTCCTCGTTGAACTTCAATCTTGATGACAGTTTTATCTTGGTAATCAATAAAAGAAGTACGAACAAACATCATGATGTCTGGAGCAATACTGTCTCTAATGGTATTTTGAATACGCAATACATCGTTGTCTGGATCAAGAACTCCACAGACAGAACCGTCATTTTCTATGCCGACATACAGATTGCCCCCGTCTGTATTGGCAAATGCTAGGACGGTCAATTTAATATCATCAACATATTCGCGCTTGAATTCGGTGTTGATATCTTCATGTATTGCAACCATGCACATCTCGTTTAGTCAGTTGGTGGGATTAAAACAATTCAATGCTAATTTTACCGAATCTCGTAACGAGAATGCGAGAAAAAATGAGATAATTACGAGAAAAGTTGCAAGAAAACAAGTGTGCAATGTTCAATGGGCTTTACTTGTTGATATGTAAGGAATAATTTTCTTTAGTAAGATGGCGTAATAGATTTTTATTTCAGATTTTTTAGTAATAATACTGAATTTAAGTGATGAATTTTCCTTTCTCGTAACGAGAATGTGCGAAAAATTACGAGAAAAAATAAGAGAAAAATTAAGAGAAAAATTAAGAGAAAAATTGGGAGAAAGACTTTCGTATTCATCAAAAGACGAAAGGCCAAGGAAAACTCCTCAGCCTTTCAGGTCTTTCTATCGCTATTTAGCGATTAGAGCTTGTAGTACATATCGTACTCAATCGGCTGAACAGCCAAGCGGAAGCGTTCAACTTCTTGAGCCTTAAGGTTAATGTAGGCTTCAAGCATGTCTTCGCTAAAGACGCCACCGCGCGTTAAGAACTCGTGGTCAGCAGCCAAAGCTTCCAACGCTTGATTCAAGTCGGCACATACGGTCGGAATCTTGGCGTTTTCTTCAGGCGGCAAATCGTAGAGGTTCTTATCAGCGGCTTCACCCGGATGAATCTTATTCATGATACCGTCTAGCCCTGCCATCAAGAGTGCTGAAAAAGCGAGGTAGGGGTTGGCCAACGGATCGGGGAAACGTACTTCAATTCGACGAGCTTTGTCGCTAGCCGTATGAGGAATACGAATAGACGCCGAGCGGTTACGAGCCGAGTAAGCGAGTTTTACCGGAGCTTCGTAGCCCGGCACCAAGCGCTTATAGGAGTTCGTGCCCGGGTTCGTGATGGCGTTTAAAGCCCGGGCGTGCTTGATGATGCCACCGATGTAGAAAAGGGCGGTATCGCTTAAGCCCGCATAGCCGTTACCGGCAAAGAGGTTTTGACCGTCTTTCCAGATGGATTGGTGCACGTGCATGCCCGAGCCAGCAGAAAACGACACGGGCTTAGGCATAAAGGTCGCGGTCTTACCGTAGGCTGCGGCAACGTTCCAAACCGTGTACTTCAAAATTTGCGTCCAGTCGGCGCGACGCACAAGCGTGTTGAAACGCGTACCGATTTCGCATTGACCAGCGCCCACTTCATGGTGTTGCACTTCAACAGGAACGCCTTGTTGTTCGAGTAACAAGCACATTTCAGTGCGCATGTCTTGGAACGAATCAATCGGGGGCACAGGGAAGTAGCCGCCTTGGTGACCGGGGCGGTGGCCGAGGTTACCTTCGGGGTATTCGATGCCGCTCGCCCAACCGGCTTCGTCCGATCCCACCTTAAAGAACGTATGTTCCGGGGCTGTATTCCAGACGATAGAGTCAAATATATGGAATTCGGGTTCGGGGCCAAAGAAGGCAGCATCACCAATGCCGGTGCTCTTTAAATAGGCTTCAGCGCGTTTGGCAATGGAGCGCGGATCGCGATTGTAGCCTTTGCCCGTAGCGGGATCGGTGGCATCACACGTCAAAATCAACGTGCTTTCTTCGCGGAAGGGGTCCATGCGGGCCGTATCGGGATCGGCCATCAAAATCATGTCGCTGGCTTCAATACCCTTCCAGGCAGCCATGGAGGAGCCGTCAAAGGGTTGACCTTCTTCAAACCAATCTTCAGTGACGTGAGAGGCAGGAATGCTCACATGCTGCTCTTTACCCTTGATATCGGTAAAACGCAGGTCAACGAACTTCACGTCGTTGTCTTCAATCATTTGCAAGACATTTTCGATAGAGGACATCAGATAGCTCCTTTCAAGCAGTCCTTTTTAACAGACCCGTTCATTGTACTTTCTTTATTTCGTTGTGAACGCCTATCAAACAAAAAAATCGTCTTTGGGTACAGAAATTTTCCTAACCGCATTGCACTAGTTGTTGATGACCAATGTCGAAAATTCTTGCCTTCTGAGTACAAATCGGCTCGAAAGTGATCGCTTCGGTATACTTAGGGCATTGTTTTTTTTCGTTATCCCCTCGAGTATTTGTAATGCCCGAGAGGGGTTCTTTTTATTTATTCCTTTCTTTTAGGGACTCGTTACCATGTCGCGCGGATTTGCCAAAACGGTTCTTGCAAGCGCTTGTGCTTGTGTATTGTCAATGACTCTTGCCCAAGGCGCTTATGCCGCTCAAACGCTTCGCCTGGCTCATACGGCAGCCACTAGTCATGCCCACCACGAAGCGGCCACGCTTTTTGCTAAAAACGTGACCGAGCGCACCAAAGGTGAAGTTAAGGTTGAGGTTTATCCTTCCGGAGAATTGGGCGATCAGCCGGCCCTGGCCGAACAAGTTACGATGATGGCCTTAGACATGGCCGTTGTCTCTTTGGGCAACATGGCGATGTATAGCAAGAAGCTTAACGCCATGACGGCCCCGTTCTTATTTGCTGACTATGACCAGGCTCACAAAACGATTGACAACTTCGTCATGGGTTGGATGAACGAGGGCCTGAAATCCCACGACAGTCTCGGCCTTTCTATGTTTGACTACGGGTTCCGTCAAACGACCACTAAAGGTGTAGTGATTAATTCCGCCGAAGACTTAAAAGGGTTGAAGATTCGTGTACCGCCTTCTACGGGTCTTTTAGCCGCATTTGATGCCGTAGGCGCCAATACGCAAAAGATTGCCTACTCGGAGCTTTACACGTCGCTTAAACAAGGCGTGGTGGTGGGTCAAGAAAACCCGGTTTTCACTATCCTTGCCGATTCGCTTTATGAAACGCAAGATCAATTGGCGATGACCAATCACTACTTTGACTGCCAGGTGTTACTCATCAATAAGACCGTTTTTGAGGGTTTAACCGATGAGCAACAAGCCATTATTAAAGAAGAAGCCGTAAACGCTCAAAACTTAACCCGTGAGCGCATCAGCCAAGGTGAAGCTGCTGTGGTTGAAGAGTTAAAGAAGCACGGCATGAACGTGACCTATCCGGCTCGCGACTCCTTTGTTAAAAAGATGGCCCCTGCGTATGAAAAAGTGGCCGAGCTTGCCGGTAAAGACGCCATGGATGAGTTGTTAGCCGCGGTTAAAGCCGCTCAATAACCCGTTATAACGCAGCTAAGAATCAGGAGAGCCACCGACCATGGTCATGTTTGCCATTTTTGCGGGCGTTTTGGTGTTGTTGCTTTTGGGCGTTACCACGGCCGTTACCATGGGTTTTGCGTCCATTGCTACGTACTTGATGGCCGGAGGCGATGCTGCAAGGCTCTTTTTGGTGCCGCAGCGTATGTTTGCCCAGGTCTCGGGCATCACGCTTATGAGTATTCCGTTTTTCCTTTTGATGGGCAATCTCATGAGCGTGGGCGGCATCAGTCGTTCGCTTTTTGGCTTCGGGCGTGTGTGCTTGGGGCACTTATCGGGCGGGCTCTCCAATGCGGCAATTGTCGCTTGTATTGTGATGGCTGCAATGTCGGGTTCGGCAGCTGCGTGCGCTGCCGGCATCGGCATGATTGCCATTGCCGAGATGACGCGCTCGGGCTACGACAGAGCGTTTAGTTGCGCCACGATTGCCGCAGGCGGCGCCTTAGGGCCCATCATTCCGCCTTCAATCACCTTGATTCTTTACGCGGGACTTACCCAAACAAGCGTTAATGCGCTTTTTGCCGCCGGGGCTCTGCCCGGGGTTCTCTTGGGCCTAGCCTTTATGGTGTGGTCATCCTACGTGTGCCACAAGCGGGGATTTGCAAAAACCCCTCGTGCTACAGCCTCCGAGCGCTGGCAGGCATTTAAAGATGCTTTCTGGTCGCTGCTTACGCCCGTGATTGTGATCGGCGGTATGTTCGCAGGGCTTTTCACCGCAACGGAAGCCGCTGCCGTTGCCTCCTTTTACGTTGCAGTCTTGGGCTTTTTTGTCACCAAGACGTTGCACCTTAAAGACATCCCGGAGATTCTTTGGAACACGGTTGAGCAAACCGCGAAAGTCATGTTTGTGATTGCCACAGCTGGCTTTTTCCAATACGTGCTTCTCTACACGCGCATTCCGCAACAAACGATTGCCTTTGTCTCGGGAACCTTTACTTCCATGGCACTTGTTTTATTGATCATCATTGCCATTTTGGTGATCATGGGGTGCTTTATGGAAGGCACGGCCATTTTGTTGATTACGGTGCCGATTTTTGTACCGATCGCAAAAAGCTTCGGCTACGACATTATTCAACTCGGTATCGTTATGTGTATTGCCTTGGCAGTGGGGGTGTTGACACCACCGGTGGGGCTAAACCTTTATGTCATGGCGTCCATCACCGGTGAAAAAGTGATGGCCATTGCTAAAGAAAGCGTAGGGTACGTTTTAATTATGATTGCCATGGCTGCGGCCACGGCCTTTATCCCCGAGCTCTCGCTATTGATGGCCGGTTGGGTGCAACCGTAAGTAAAGGGGGATGAGTGATGAGTTTTATGCAAATTCTCCAAGCCGCTGATCGTTGGGTGAGTCGCTTTGCCAGAACCGTATCGGTTCTGTGTCTTGCGGCTATCGTCATCATGTTTTTGCTGAATGTCTTCGTGCGTTTTGTGCCGATTTATAACTTCACGCAGACCGATGACTGGATTCAGATTTGTTTGATTTGGATGATTTTCTTAGGCGCGCAGGAGCTTGTGCGTACCCGAAATCACTTCGTGGTGGAAGTGCTCACTGAAAGGCTGTCGGGTCGCATGGAGAGGATCTGTCGCATTCTTGTTTGTCTGATTGAGTTGACGACCTACGCCATCATCTTCTACTATGGGATCGATTGGGTCATGCGCGCTCAAGCCTATATGCAGTCTATTCCCTGGATGCAGGTTAAAGTGGCTTATGCGGCTATTCCATTGAGCGCCTTTTTTATGACGCTATACGCCATACGTGACCTGTATTTGAGTATTGTTAATCGATACGACGAATTAAAGCTTTAAGTGAAGATGTCAGATAACTATTTGATTTCAGCTAAAGAGCATTATTTAAGCATCGAGGTTGTGGACGCGTTTGCACATTATTTGGCAGACTTTTTATCGACGCGGACATTTGCCTCACCTTACTTGACAGAAAACCTTCGTCCCAAGACGCACTACTGCTTTGTCAGCATTCAGGATGCTTATGAGCAATTCATGATGGAGCCGAAAAACGTTGAGTTGGAGACTCGTGCCGATCAATTCCGTGAGCCCATTCGTGAAGCGTTACTGGCTCGCGATGATGAAAAGCTCAATGAATTGATTAATGCGCTCTATGAAGAAAGACTTCAAAAACGCAACAATGAATGGCTTTTAGGCATTGACTTAACGGTGAGCGATCTCATCGGTTACGGCTACGAGCAATTTAAAAGTGAAAGTCCCGAGTACCATCTCTTTGGCATCAAACATGGACCACGGATGACGTCCAATTTGTCGCGCATCTATAGCCTTCTCATCGATGATTTCCTGACTTACGAGAGCCGAGTGGTGGCCACACTGTGCTACTTTGTGAGGGAATTTTGTTTGGAAAAGGGGATTAAGTTACCTGCTGAATTGCAGTTTTATCGCTTGCAAGGTTGGGGCAAGGACAAAAAAGTCAATGAGCGCAATGCCTCTTGGGGTGACAATATCTTTCCATCACTTGATGCAGTGAAAAAGCAGCCCAAACGTGAAAGCGAATTTGCTAAGAGTAACTCATTGGCTTCTTGGGTTTGTTCGCGAGCTATCGAAATTGCCCTAGAGTGTCCTGAAGGCCAATGGTTGGCCGGCAAGCGACCTTTGAGAAAACTGCAGTCTGCGTTTTTTATGATGGGGGCAAGACTGCCTTCTTATCGAGAAAGCGACCAATCGCAAGTCGATTAGTATCAGGGTTTGTGCTCCTGTAGATAGACAAAAAATCCTAAATGCATCGCATTTTGCGAATTTTCCCTATTGACACTATGGGGCGTCTCGTAAGAAAATTTTCCCTAAGATTCATTTTTCATAGGCGCGTGCGTCATGTTCGATAAAAAACTTTCGAACAATTCGCTTTCTCAATGCCAGGCTCAAGCCGCTGGCAACGCTCGCGCCCACACTTCTCAATCCCGCATTTGCAACACTCAACGATGGCGTCTCTGGTGACAGTTCGCTAGGGTCGCGTTGCGTTGTTACTGTATCGTTTTAATTTCTGACCTATTGCGCATCAGGCCCGAAGAGTCGGTTGATTTGATTCTTTTTTCATAGCCGATTCTCCCGAGCGGTCTGAAACCGATAGTTAAAAGAGCTTTCATCTTTTCACTTTTAGACCGTAGAAATAAACCCAACGTCTGAGAAGCTGCAATGTCAACTTATCGAGTACAAACCCTTCAAGTAGTGCCCGGCATGGTCGGCACCATTATTCAAAGCCTTCACTATGAAGAGGGGTTTGATGCGATTGAATGTGTCCTTTTCCGATGCACGCGTTTGACTCGAGCGTTTTGTTTTGTGGGTCCGGTGACGCATTGGCGTCTCTGAAGCATTGATCTTGGCTAGTAAGCCACTTTGACCCTTTTTCGTAATTTTTAGGACTCACAAAATGACAGAACAAAACGCCAAACTTCAAACGCAACAAAAGCCTGTCACATCGGCTGAAGAGCCCGTGACAATCGGCTGCTACATCTCGCTGGCTTTTGCCATTGTGTTTTTCTCCGGTCTTGCTGCCGGTACCGCTTATAACTTCTGCGACTTCATTACGCTACTGGGCTCGGCGGGCAAAATGGTTGCCTCGGTCACCGATACGCCTGATGGGATTGTCACCGCCATGAGTAATTTCCGCGGCCGTGGAGGCTCGGGCGCCATTGACGGCTTCATGGTGGCGCTATCCATGGTCGTGCCCGGTGTCATGTTTGCCATGGGCATGATTACGGTCTTTGAGCACTACGGTGCACTGCGAGCTGCAAAGAAACTGTTAACGCCCGTGCTGCGCTTTTTAATTGGTGTGCCCGGCGCCGGTACCTTAGCGTTGATTGCTTGCTTGCAATCTACGGACGGCGGAGCGGCGCTAACCCGTCAGCTCAAAGATAACGGCTCATTGACCTATGAAGAAGTCAATAACTTTGCCGCTTTCCAAATGGTCTCTTGCGCGCCGATCACAAATTTCATCACCTACGGCGCAGTGCTTTTCGGTCTGACAACCGCAACGGGCGAAGTGGCTGTCCCGCTTTCAATCGGTTTAGGCTTGGGAGTGCTTTTAGTCAATAAGTTTTTGGCCGCCAACGTCATGCGTATCCTGCAAAAGCGCTTGGCTTTAAAAAAGGCCCAGACGCAATCAAGCACAGCTCTTCATACCCCCGTCGCACAGTCCGCAACCATTTCGACCGCTAAAGGAGAATGATCATGACAGTCACGCAAACCAATACCATGCAACAAAAACCGATGATTACCGACATTTTTGTGCAAGGCGCAAGAAAAGGTTT
Source organism: Sutterella sp. UBA1442 (assembly GCA_002329575.1). GTDB lineage: Bacteria > Pseudomonadota > Gammaproteobacteria > Burkholderiales > Burkholderiaceae_F > Aphodousia. The sequence continues at coordinate 41,939 of DCTK01000106.1, forward strand.
TGACATTGCCACCAAGGCCATGATCCCGAATCTCATTATGGCGTTCGTGCTCATTAAGGCTTTAAACGTTACGGGGCTTTTAGATTTAATCGGACGAGTTTGCGCGCCGGTGATGGAGCTTTTTGGCCTGCCCGGTGAAGCAGCAACGATTTTGGCAAGCGCCTGGTTGTCAATCGGGGGCGGCGTGGGTGTTGCAGCAGCCTTGTATGAAATCCAAGCCATGAGCGGGCAAGAACTTGCCGTTATCATGCCCTCGATTTTCATTATGGGTAGCCAGCTTCAATACATGGGCCGCTGCTTAGGCGTTATCGGCATTAATGACCGTATGCTTTATGTGTTGATGACGATGCCCATCGTGTTTGCCTTTATCACGATGGCCGTGATGAATGTCTTAATCGGATGAGTGTTGGAGTCGGGATTTTTAGGCACAATCGCCTAAAAGTCCCTGAAAATAGGTATTTGTGCCGATTGAATGGATGTCTTGGTTTGGCGCAAAATGTATGACAAGCTTCAGATAGTCCTGAAGCGTGCAGAGATAAGAGAGTTTAAGATGCTAGCCATTAGCCTTTTGAACAGTTTGAGAACCTCGCAGGGCCAAAGTTGTTGCTCCGGTTCTCTTGCGGTCTCTGCTACCAGTCTCGTCAAACCTGTTAGCCGCTCAAGTCAGTCTTGCGCGGCTATTTTGTTCTCCTTTAGCATCGGGGAACGCTTCTGGCGTTTCCCGCTTCCCGCATTTGTCGCTTTCAGCTACCGATACTGCTGAAAATCCGACCGGTTCCAAGTGAACCAACCCCATACGGTCTGAATACCGTTTAAACGTTAAATAAAAGTGTAACTGTATTCAGTACCGTCAAATAAAAAACAATCGACGGGAACGATGCTATGACAACCCAACGCTGTCACACTCAACACAATCCGATTCAAGACTCATGTCAAGGGACACAAAGTGTCATTGAGACCTGTCAGTCTTGTGCAAGGCTTTTGAGAGCGCTGATGCAAGTCGGCCCCATCGTTTATCGATTCCGGTGAGTGACTTTGAGAAACCTTTTTGATTAAAACGATTTTTAGGAATTTTCAACTATGACAGACAAACAACAAACACCGGTAACGGTAGAAGAAGAAAAAGTAACAATCGGGTGTTACATCTCATTGGCTTTGGCCATTACGTTCTTCTCGGGTGCATTGGCCGGAACGGCGCATTTCTACAGCTTCCTTGACTTCCAAACCTTGATGGGAAGCGCGGGCAAACTCGTCACGAACGTCTCTGAAGCCGCTGACGGTACGATCGTCACCAAGATGGGTACATTCCGTGGTACGGGGGGCTCCGGTGCATTGGATGCCTTCGTGATGGGTATTTCGATGGTTTTGCCGGGCGTTATGCTTGCCATCGGCATGATCACGGTTTTTGAACACTACGGTGCTCTTAAGGCTGCGAAGAAGCTCTTGACGCCCGTGTTGCGTTTCTTGATCGGTGTGCCGGGTACAGCAACGTTAGCCATGGTGGCTTGCCTTCAATCCACTGACGGTGGCGCCGCTTTAACGCGCCAATTGAAAGACTCCGGTGCATTGACCGAACGCGAGGTCAATATCTTTGCCACGTTCCAGATGACAAGCTGTGCTCCGGTGACAAACTTCATCACCTTCAGCGCTTTGGTCTTCGCATTGCAGAACGCCGATGGCTCTCCGGCATTACCCATTACGATGGGAACGGGTTTAGCCGTGTTGTTAGGCTCGAAATTTGTCGGCGCCAATCTGATGCGAGTCTTGTTAGCTTTAGCCGATAAGCGTCAAAGTGCTAAAGACGCTAAAGAAGCTCAAGCCGCTGTCCCTGCTGTTGCTACCGTTACGATTGAAAGGAATTAATCATGTCTGCCGCTACTGCCTCTAAACCGATGATTACCGATGTATTCGTCAAGGGTGCCCGTCAGGGTTGGGAAATGGCTACAAAGTCCATGTTGCCCAATGTGATCATGGCCTTCATATTGATTAAAGTGCTCAATGTCACGGGTCTTTTGGGCATGATCGGTCAAGCGTTCAGTCCGTTGATGGGGCTTTTCGGCCTGCCCGGTGAAGCTGCCACGATTTTGATGAGCGGATACTTGTCTTCGATGGGTGGCATTGGTGTGGCGATTGCGCTTTTCGAGCAAGGCGTCATGAACGGTGAACAACTCGCTGTGATATTGCCCTCGATTTTCGTGATGGGCGGACAGCTTCAATACATGGGTCGTTGCTTAGGCGTGATCGGCATTAAGGGCAATATGATGGTTGCCATCATGTGTGTGCCGATTGTGATGGCTCTTGTTGTCATGATGTTCATGCGACTTGTGGTGGTCGGTGTGTAGAGCGAACTCGTGAAGTTTTCAAAGGCTTCGGGCGGTCTGCCATATGGGGGTGCGGGCCTCCCGAGGCCTTTGGGTTATGTAGAAGAGTAAGCCCGAGAAAACTCTCGGGCTTATCAATGTCTTTCTAAATCGTAATCGATCTAAAAGACTCTGTGAAAGTGTTATCGATTAGTCCTTCTTCGGAATAATCAAGACGGTCTTTCGACTGTCGGCCACCATGGCACGGGTGCAGCTACCGAAAACAAGTGAGCGTAAAGCGCCTTTACCGTGAGAGCCCATCACGACCAAGTCAAGATGCTCGTTCGCGTAATCCACCAGCGCTTTTTGTAGCGGTCCTTCTAAAGACACAACCTTGGCTTCGACGCCAAATTCGTTGAACACTTCTAAGGTCGGTGCCGTTGCCACTTCCAGTTTCATGGCTTGCATCTTCGGCATCTTCTTATTCATCTTCAAAGCTTCGGTAGGCTCCACCCCAAGACTCATCGGCTTATCAGCTTCAGCGACGTGGAGTACTTCAAAAGTAGACTTGTCTCCGAAAAAGCCTTTATTTTCGCCGATAAATTCAGCGCTCTTAGGACCGAACGCCGAACCGTCAACAGCAACACCGATTCGCATCGAGCACGAAATTTCTTGCTCTTCACTTTCGTAGCGGCAAAGCAAGATCGGGCAGGTTGCTTGGGCCACAACGGCCAATGACACCGAGCCCATGTAGAGGTTTTTCACCATGCTCAACCCACGAGCGCCCATCACGATCAAGTCAAAGGAGCCCACTTTGGCATACTCAGGCACAATCTTTGCGGGATGTCCCACGATAAGCTTATGAGTAAAGGGAAAGCCTGCCGCTTCAAGTTCAGCTTTCATGCGAGCAAGGGTCATTTGGTGCTCGGCTTCGTAGCTTGCATCCGTGCTATAAAAGTTACCTTGCTCAACGGGATCTTCAACGGGTTTGGCGACATAGAGAAGCTCTACCTTGGTTTGCGTATCGCATAACCATTGTGCACGGGCAGATAAGAATTCAATCGCTTTGCGGCTGTCCAAACCACCGTCAACGGGAACTAAAATTTTCATACGCACTCCTGATGTCCAAAATGTTTTAGCAAACGAGATTTAAACCCAAAATTTCTTCTTCTTTCTTTCAATATACGCCAAGTTGCACTTAGCGTGTCAAGAAATTTTTAAGCTAAAGCGACTCTTGAATTTGTCTTAACAAAGTGGCAAATGACCGAACAAATAGGCCCAGCTGACTAGATTGAGTTATGACTTTCGTAATGAAAACGAGTAGCATTTCGTCATTGTCGACAAATTTCAAATTGGTCTTTTTATGACAACCTTTCTTATTGTTGTGGCCGCGATGGTGCTCACGCTTGTCCTACTCAAGCGAAAGATTCCGATCGGGGTGGCGATATTAGCGGGCGGTATTTTTATTTGGTTAATGACAGGCCCCACGTTTNNATGGGCACGATGCCGAGAAGCTATGACCTGGTGTTTGCGCTGTACTTGGTGATCTGTCTAGAAATCGAATTGCGAAAAAGCGGTTGCCTGGCAGGGATGGTGGAAGCGCTTTCTCGGATGTTTTCCTCAAGAAAATTCACACTGGCCGTAATGCCGGCCTTCTTAGGATTATTGCCTTCAATTGGTGGCGCCCGTTTTTCAGCCCCCATTGTCCAAGAAGCCGCTAAGGGTTTTAATGCAACGGCAGAAGACAAGGCTGCGATTAATTTCTGGTTCCGTCATATTTTCGAATTCTCCAGCCCCTTGGTGCCGGGCATGATTTTGGCTTGCGGTATCGCCGGCGTGAAAATCGGGGATTTGATCATTTATTTAGGTTGGTTGACGATTGCGGCCTTCATTCTTGGTTGGATTGTCATGGTCCGGGGCCTGAAGGAAGACGGTACGGTCGAGTCTAAGCTTGTGACGCGCGAAGAGGCACATCGCCACAATTGGGACTTCATCTTGTCATTGATTCCGGTGCTGGCCAACGTTTTCTTGATGGTCGCGTTCGGTCTTTACGCCTCGGTTTCCATGATTATCGTGGTCATTGCCATGATTCCGATTTTGATGCTTTTCAATCGTCATGTCAGTGTCAAAGAAGTTTTTATTGATGCGCTGGATTTCAAAATGTTTGCCAACGTCATCAGTATCTTGCTTTTCATTCAACTGTTGGAATCCACGGGTGTTTTGGGGCAAATCGTAGAGGCCTTCCAAGCCTCGCCGTTGCCCATTCCGGTGATTATTGCTTTTTTGAGTTTCTTTATCGGGATGCTGACGGGCTTGTCTCAAGGTCACGTGGCCATCATGATGCCGATTGTGGCAGCAATTGCGCCGGGTAACCTTGACTTGGTGGCTATCGCCATGGTCTTTGGTGTAGCCGGTCAAATGGTCACGCCCACACACTTGTGTTTAACGATTACGGTCGACTATTTTAAGAGCGATTTCTTTAAAACTCTAAAGCCAGTGCTCTACGCACAAATTCCGCTCTCGATTCTTTTTGCCGTGGTGACGTACTTCGTGTACTGATCGGTTTTAGCTACTACTAATTCAACATTAAACCTCGATCTTCACAGAGATGGAGATCGAGGTTTTTAATTTTTTTCTTTTAATTTCCTAATTTTTCGAGAGTTATGAATTTTGATTGACTATGTCTTTGTGTTGATATACATTACAGCTACATTGACCATACAGTGTAATTAAAGTAGAGGTGTTTATGAGTCAAACAACAATCAGTATTCGTATGGACACTGACCTTAAAAAAGCATTGGAACTTGTGTGCAACGATCTTGGAATTAATATCTCAACGGCGGTAACTATTTTGGCTAAGAAGATGATTCGAGAACAGCGGATTCCTTTTGAAGTTTCCGTCGATCCTTTCTATTCAGAAGCTAATATGCGTTACTTGAAAAAAGCAGCCGCAGCTTTGGATGCAGGGGAGGGTGTTGAGCATAGTCTCATAGAGGACTAAACAACTCCCCGCTATCGTGTACTAAAGAACTCACAAAGTTATTTATCAGTTAAAAGCCCACAAGAAAATTTTCCTTGTGGGCTTTTTCTATCAGGTCGGATTATTCAATCTTGTGCGCATTATGAAGATTGAGTTCAGCCATAATGGTTGCGGAGATTTCTTCAATGGAGCGGCTCGTTGAGCTTAACCACTTAATGCCTTCGCGGCGCATCATATTTTCTGCCGCTTCAATTTCTTCTCGGCAGTTTTCAATGGAAGCATAGCGGCTACCCGGACGTCGTTCGTTACGAATTTGGGACAAACGCTCCGGCGCAATTGACAAGCCGAAAAGCTTTTCTCGCATGCCTTGGAGTACTTCGGGCAACTCTCCGCGCTCAAAATCTTCCGGAATGAGGGGGTAGTTGGCGGCTTTGATACCGAATTGCATGGCTAAGAACAAGCTTGTCGGCGTTTTGCCCGAGCGGCTCACGCCCACCAAAATCACATCGGCTTCGTTTAAGCCCTTATTCATTTGACCGTCATCGTGAGCCAAGGTGTAGTTAATGGCTTCGATACGGCGGTTATAGCGCTCTTCATCCTTGATCACATGGCTTCTACCCATGGAGTGTGCGGACTTCAAGCCCGTTTCTTGTTCAATTTCTTTAATGAAGCTGCGGAAGAATTCAATGCGGAAACCTTGGCACCTTTCCGTGAAGGCCTTGTGAATGTCCAAGTCAACGAAAGTGGAGAAAACGAGGGGACGAACGCCCGTCTTAATGTAGCAGTCGTTGATTTTATTGGCGGCGGCGAAGGCTTTTTCCGGTGTATCGATAAAGGGGATTCTCACTTGATCGTACTCAAGATCGGAAAATTGCGTCAGCACCGAGTGTGCAAGCGTCTCAGCGGTAATGGCAGTAGCGTCCGAGACGATAAAAACGGTACGTTTGGCGGGTTTTTTATCAGTTTCAGTTTGACGGGTATGGAACATATCAACCTTCAAATAAGAAATTTTTCCCCGAAAGGTATCGGGTTTGGCTACAATTCGCTTATTCTAACAACCGAATCCTTTTTTTGGGGGAAGAAAATGCCGCAAGGTCGTTATGTATTTCCGTTCAGCCAGTTGCGCATGACCGACGTCGATCGCGTCGGGGGCAAAAATGCCTCGCTCGGTGAATTGCTCAGCCAGCTCACAAGTGCCGGGATCCGCGTGCCCGACGGTTTCGCCACGACTGCAGAAGCGTTCCGCCTGTTTTTGACCGAAAACAATTTGGAAGAACGTATTAATGATCGTTTGAAAGATCTTAATGTTGATGACGTGAAGGCCTTGGCAGCTGCCGGTGCCGAGATTCGTGAAATGATTGAAAAGGCACCTTTCCCTGCTGCTTTGGAAAAGGAAATCCGCGAATTCTATGATTGGTTAAAAGAAGACCAAGAAGAAATCAGCGTTGCCGTGCGTTCTTCGGCTACCGCAGAAGACTTGCCGGATGCTTCTTTTGCCGGTCAACAAGAAACGTTCTTAAACGTTGTCGGTATCGACCAAGTTCTTCATCGTGTGCGCGAAGTGTTTGCTTCGCTTTATAACGACCGCGCCATCAGCTACCGCGTTCACAAAGGCTTTACGCATTCTGAAGTGGCTCTTTCGGCCGGTGTTCAACGTATGTGCCGCTCTGACAAGGGCGCATCCGGCGTGATGTTTACGCTCGATACCGAAAGCGGTTTCGATCAAGTGGTCTTTGTGACCGCAAGCTACGGCTTGGGTGAAACTGTGGTGCAAGGCGCCGTGAACCCAGACGAATTCTATGTGCATAAGCCGATGCTCGAAGCCGGTAAGTTCCCGATCATTCGCCGCAGCCTCGGCAGCAAGTTAATTAAGATGGAATTTGACACCGGTGCCGGTGGCCGTTCCGTTCGCACCGTTGACGTCAGTGACGAAGAACGTCGTCATTTCGCCATTACGGACGAAGACGTGATTGAATTGGCTAAATTCGCCACGATCATTGAAAAACACTATGGCCGTCCCATGGATATCGAATGGGGTAAAGACGGTATCGACGGCAAGATCTACATCTTGCAAGCTCGTCCGGAAACCGTGAAGAGCCGTCAAAACACTTCTGACGTCCAACAACGCTTTACGTTAAAGACGAAGGGCCGCGTTTTGGTGACGGGTCGTGCCATCGGTCAAAAGATCGGTGTGGGTACCGTGCGCGTTGTTTCTGACGCTAGCGAAATGGATCGCGTGAAGGCCGGTGACGTGCTCGTGACCGACATGACCGATCCGAACTGGGAACCGGTGATGAAGCGCGCCAGCGCCATTGTCACGAACCGCGGTGGTCGTACCTGCCACGCTGCCATTATTGCTCGTGAATTGGGTATCCCGGCTGTGGTGGGCTGTGGTGATGCCACGGAACGCTTGGTTGAAAACGATGAGGTGACCGTCTCTTGCGCCGAAGGTGATACGGGTAAGATCTACGAAGGTCGCCAAGAAGTGGAAATCGAAGAAGTCAAGCGCGGTGCTTTGCCCGAAATCCCTGTCAAGATCATGATGAACGTGGGTAATCCGCAATTGGCCTTTGAATTCCAATCCATCCCCAATAAGGGTGTGGGTTTGGCCCGCTTAGAATTCATCATCAACAACAATATCGGTATCCACCCGAAGGTGGTGTTGGACTACCCGAATGTGGACGGTGAATTGCGTGACGCTGTTGAACGTTTGTCGGCCGGCTACAAGAGCCCGGTGCACTTCTTCGAAAGCAAGATTGCTGAAGGTGTGGCCACGATTGCAGCAGCCTTCTGGCCCAATAAGGTCATCGTGCGTATGAGTGACTTCAAGAGCAACGAATATCGCAAGTTGATCGGTGGCGATCGCTATGAACCGGAAGAAGAAAATCCCATGTTGGGCTTCCGCGGTGCTTCTCGCTACATCGCCAACACGTTTGCCGAATGCTTCCGCATGGAATGCAACGCCATGAAGTTCGTGCGCGATGAAATGGGCCTGACGAATGTGGAATTGATGGTGCCTTTCGTTCGCACCGTTGAAGAAGCCCGTCAAACGGTTGCTATTATGGAACGCAACGGTTTGAAGCGTGGCGAAAACGGTCTTCGCCTTAACATGATGTGCGAAATTCCGTCCAACGCCTTGTTGGCCGATCAATTCCTTGACTACTTCGACGGTTTCTCGATCGGTTCTAACGACATGACGCAATTGACGCTCGGTTTGGACCGTGACTCCGGCCTTGTCGCAGCGGGCTTTGATGAACGCAACGAAGCCGTGAAGATCATGCTCTCGATGGCCATTCGTGCTTGCCGCGCTCGCGGTAAATACGTGGGTATTTGCGGTCAAGGTCCTTCTGACCATGAAGACCTCGCTCAATGGCTCATGGATGAAGGCATTGAGTCGATTTCGCTTAACCCCGATACGGTCGTTGACACGTGGCGCCGTTTGGCTGAAAAGCACTAAGAAATCGCGCTTGAGTTTTTCTCTCAAGTAAGACTTTAGATTTCGGTCGAATTCAATAACGAATTCGGCCGAAATTTTTTTTGGCTTGGTGCGCGAAAACCCTTAATTTTGTTCAGAATTTTCTTATACTTAATAAATTAAGTTTCAGAGACAATTTTTACCTTTTTAGAGGCACGCGTGCACACCGAATTTACGCTCATTTCAACTCTGGCCTGGGGTTTGGGGTTGTCGCTTTTCTTCGGCTACTTGGCTTCCCGCATCGGGATTCCGGCTTTGGTAGGTTATCTGTTGGCCGGGATTTGTATTGCGCCGACAACGCCGGGCTTTGTCGGGGATTTGGATTTAGCCAGTCAGCTCTCCGAAGTCGGTGTGATGCTGTTGATGTTTGGCGTGGGGTTACATTTCTCGCTCAAGGATTTGCTTCGCGTGCGATCGACGGCACTGCCCGGTGCCATCATTCAGATGGCGGTGGCCACAACGCTCGGTATGGGTGTGGCCTACTCCTGGGGTTGGAATCTTGCCGAGTCTTTCATCTTGGGCTTGTCGTTGTCTTGCGCTTCAACCGTTGTGTTGTTAAAGGGCTTGGAAGCGAAAGGTTGGTTGCAAACCTCTCGCGGTCAATTGGCTGTCGGCTGGCTTGTGGTCGAAGACTTGGTGACGGTGCTTTTGTTGGTGCTGTTGCCCACGATGGCCTCAGTATTTTCCGGTGAAGAAGTCTCTGCTCAAGCGCTCACAGTGACGCTTTTGGAAACCACGGCTTTGATCATTGGCTTTGTGGCTTCCATGCTTTTAATTGCCAAGCGTCTTTTGCCTTGGGCTTTGATGCAAACAGTGAGAACGGGTTCTTCAGAACTGTTTACGCTTTGCGTCATTGCCATTGCGATCGGTGTGGCTTACGCCTCTTCCATCATCTTTAATGTCTCCTTTGCTCTAGGGGCATTCTTTGCCGGCATGATGATGCGCGAAAGTGAATACTCGCACCGCGCTGCTTTGCAAACACTGCCGCTTCAAGACGCTTTCTCCGTACTCTTCTTCTTGGGTGTGGGGATGCTCTTTGATCCGAGTATTTTGATCTCTCAACCCTTGCATGTTCTGGCGGTCGTCTTTGTGATCGTATTTTGTAAGAGCATCACGGCCATGATTTGGGTGCGCTTTAAAGGGCGCTCTCATTTGACTGCATTAACGGTCGGTGTGGCTTTGTCGCAAGTGGGTGAATTCTCGTTTATTTTGGCTGGCCTTGGTACGACGCTCGGTCTTTTGCCGCCTGCGGGGATGAGCTTGATTTTGGCCGGTGGCATCATCAGTATCGCAATTAACCCGCTCCTGTTTGCTCTCATTGAGCCCGTGATGCAGAAGCTTTTCCCTTCTGAAGTCGGTGGCGATGAAGATGAAACCGAAGAAGAGGAAGAGGCAAAGACTACGGTCAAACGCGACCGTGTGTTAATTGTCGGTGCCGGCATCATCGGTCACGATTTGTTCTTCGGACTGCGTGATCGCAAGATTGAATCGTTTGTGATTGAGAAAAATATTGAGCGTACGCACCAAGGCGCTAACGATGAGCATTTCATATACGGGGATGCAGCTACTAAAGAGACCTATGAAAAGGTGGAGCTTGAACGCATCCGTTGGATGGTCATCACTGCCACGGATCCTTTGGCTTCACGCAGGATTGCTGAAGTGGTCTCATCGCTTGACGAAGAAATTCGCATTATTGCGCTTGTTGAACGTGAAGCCGATATTGACTTCTTGAAGGAAAAGACGGGCGAGATGATGGAAGCGATTACGCAAGTCATCGATATCCGAAGCGAAGTCGCTCGCACCGTGTTGGGAGCATTGCTGACAAGTCGTGGTTTGCGTTCCGGTGCGCCCAAACAATTACCCAAGCGTCAACAAACCATTGATGCGGAAGCGCAAGAGCAAACGGCAACAGCAAATGTGGTTGTGCCCTCGCTTGAGCATAAAACGGAAAAGGTAGAAAAAGCCGAGAAAGCCGAAAAAACGGATAAGACCGAAGAGTCTGCCAAGCGCGAAAAGGCAAAAGATGCCGATAAGGCTTCTGATGCAAAGAGCGAAGCGACCAAAGACGAGCAACCTCAAGCCGATCAAAAGACAGAAAGTCCAGAGGAAGGTAAGGATGAAACCGCTCGGAAGTCTTCTCGCGCAAAGAAAGCAGAGGTAGAGGAAAGCGCCTCTGAGGTCAAAGAGGAAGCAACGGTCAAAGCGTCTGAACCGGAAAAGACTGAGGAATCCGAAGAAACGCAAGAGCCTGCTCGCAAGTCTCGCCGTAGTAAGAAAGCCGAAGCCGAGGAAGAAGCGTCAGATGTGAAGGAAGAGACCGCAGAAGCCGAGAAGCTTGAAACTTCCGAAGAAACGGAAGAGCCCGCTCGTAAGTCTCGTCGTAGTAAGAAAGCTGAAGCCGAGGAAGATGCGTCTGATGTGAAGGAAGAAACTGCTGAGGCTGAGAAGATCGAGGAGTCTGAAGAACAAGAGGAACCCGCTCGCAAGTCTCGACGTAGCAAGAAGGCTGAAGCTGAAGATGGATCTGATGTGAAGGAAGAGGCTGTTGAGGCTAAGATCGAAGAGACTGAAGAGCAAGAGGAACCCGTTCGCAAGTCTCGACGCAGCAAGAAGGCTGAAGCTGAAGATGCGTCTGACGTGAAGGAAGAGGCTGCCGAGGAAGACAAGGCCGAAGCGTCTGAAGAAACGAAAGAACCCGTTCGCAAGTCTCGTCGTAGTAAGAAAGCCGAAGCCGAGGAAGAGGCTTCTGACGTGAAGGAAGGGGCTGTCGAGGAAGGCAAGGCCGAAGAGTCTGAAGAAACGGAAGAAACCGCCCGTAAGTATCGCCGCAGTAAGAAAGCCGAAGCCGAGGAAGAAGTGTCTGACGCGAAGGAAGAAACCGCTCGTAAGTCTCGCCGTGGTAAGAAAGCTGAAGCTGAAGAAGAAGCCTCTGATGTGAAGGAAGAAACTGCCGAGGCTGAGAAGACCGAAGAGACTGAAGAAGTCGAAGAGCCGGCACGCAAATCTCGTCGTCGTTCGAAAAAGACCGATGCCGACGAGGCGGCAGAAACCGCTCAAGAAAGCGAACCCGCAGAAGGGTTTGTGACGATTGAAATTAATGAAGGCATTGAGCCTGCTCTTTCGAATCGTCATCGTAAGGAATAACGTAACTTAGGAGACCAGAATGGTATTTAGTGCCAGTGTCATGTGGTTAATTGCCGCGGTGCTTTTAGGCATTGCTGAGCTGATGGCCTCAACGTTTTATTTACTGGTGTTGGCCGGCGCTGCCGTTGTCTCGAGTGGTTGCGCCTTCATGGGAGTGCCTTTTGAGTGGCAAATCGGCATTTTCGCAGTGCTCGCCATTGCCGGCTCCGTTTGGGTGCGTCGAATTCGTTCCATCCCGACTAAGAGTGATGCGACAGCGCATGCGCTTCAAAACATGGACATCGGTCAAACGGTGGACGTAACCGAATGGAATGACAACGGTCGTGCGACCGTGCAATATCGCGGAGCCCAATGGGAAGTTCGTGCACTTGAGCCTTCTGAGCGTCTGCCGGGGTCCTTTGTGATCGAACGCGTTGAGGGAAGCGTGCTTTATGTGCGCCGAGCCTCTTAATCCAAGGAGTTTTTAAACAATGGAGACCATGATGAGCGGTTTTATGACCTTTGTTCTCGTACTGGCTGTTTTGGGCATTATTTTTGCCATCAAAGCCATTAAGGTAGTGCCCCAACAGTCGGCTTGGATTGTGGAGCGCTTGGGTAAGTTTCATGCCGTTTTAAATCCCGGTTTAAACGTTGTGATTCCTTTTATTGATCGTGTGGCCTACAAGCACTCACTCAAAGAAGTACCGTTGGATACTCCGAGCCAAGTTTGCATCACGAAGGACAATACGCAATTGTCTGTCGATGGCGTGCTCTTTTTCCAAGTCACCGACCCGATGCGTGCTAGCTACGGTACGAGTAATTACATCATCGCCATCACGCAATTGGCACAAACCACCTTGCGTAGCGTGATCGGTAAGATGGAATTGGATAAGACGTTTGAAGAACGTGAACTCATCAACAAATCGGTTGTGAGCGCCATTGATGAGGCCGCTCTTAACTGGGGTGTGAAGGTGTTGCGTTATGAGATTAAGGACTTGACGCCGCCTGCGGTGATTTTGCAAGCCATGCAANNCCGAGCGTGAAAAGCGTGCCGTGGTGGCTGCCTCTGAAGGTCGCATGCAAGAACAAATCAACGTGGCAACCGGTGCCCGAGAAGCCGCCATTGCCGAGTCCGAAGGTGAAAAGCAAGCTGCGATTAATAAGGCAGAAGGTGAAGCTGCCGCTACGATTGCAATTGCTAAGGCCACCGCAGAAGCTCTTCGTCAAATTGCCGAAGCTACGCAATCGCCCGGCGGTATGGATGCCGTCAATTTGAAGGTGGCTCAACAATACGTGGAAGCTTTTGCCAATGTGGCTAAGCAATCCAACACGGTGCTTTTGCCCTCTAATATGTCTGACATGGGTTCCATGATTGCGTCTGCCATGAGCATTATGCGCAACACGGATCCCAAGGCGTTGCCGAAGAACGTTCCGGAAGTGCCGCCTAAGCTCTAATCGCTTTTAAGTTCAAAAGCCCCGTTTCGATGTCGGGGCTTTTTGACAAGCAACATTTAAACATCTTCCATTTTCCCGTAAAATCAAGGCGTTTGTTGGGGCCTCATCGGAGACAATCGCATGACCGAGACTGTCAAGCTCAATATGAGCGATCGCGCGACATTAATTGAGCAATTGCACCTTTCTTTGGAATTTTTCACCAAAGCGCTCTCCGGCGTGAAAACTCAAGAAGAAGCCATCGACATGTATCGTCGCATGGGAGAAAGTCTTGCTGTGCTTTACATTGAACCCTTTGAGTTCGTGCAAATTGATGAGCGCGATAATGTCAAGGCCATGGGAGAGCGTTTGCATCGGATGTTCGTTCAAACGAAGCGCTTTACTGAAGAAGACATTGAAGACGCGCAGGCTGAAGACATCATCAGACTGGCTGCCAATGCCTTTTTCGTTGAATTTTCTAAATTACTCATTGATAGTCAAAGCCATCAAGATACCGATGAAATCTACCGAACGAGAGTAGATGCTTTTGTCATTGAGTGGGTGGACTATTTTCTTGATAAAAATGACCGATTCTGTCAATAACGATAATGCTGAGGCTCAAAATACAGCCTCTCAGCCGCTTTTTAACCTAGCCGACGTCGATACCCTTTACGAGCTTTTCGAAGTGGTGCTCTATGACGTGTTGCGCCGTTCTGTGGCCGTATCCGAAGGCAAGCTCTCAAAAGATGAAGCCGCAGCCATGGATAAACAATCGGCCGCTTTTGTCTCGGCCGTATTGGCCGGCAAAAATGAGCAGTTTGCGCCTAAGCCCTTCTGGACTGGAGATCCATTGGCAGGGTACTTGCGTCTATTTATGAAGGATCGTTTTGAGGCCGTGGGGTTAACGGACGAGGATCTCAAAGATACTCGTGGCGTGTTGCAAGCGGCAAGCTTTGAGTTCATTTGCGATGTCTACGCCATGATCCGTGTGATGGGAGACAAAGCCGAGCCCGAAGCTTTTAAGCAAATGGGTAAACGCCTTTGTCGGATGTGGGCTGAGCGAATGCTCGGTCGCAAAGAAACCGATCCGGTGAGTTTCTAACCATGACGCGTCCTGTCAGATACGCCTCTCAACGCGAGTTAGCGCCTAACATTTCTGCGTTGCCTGTTGCGCGAGATGTTGTCACGCAGGCTGTTGTCAATAGCTTTGATCGCGCGCAGAAAGTGGCCGCAGGCGAGATGACCTTTGAGCAATTGGAAGAGGCTAATCTGAAGCTTGTGCTGTGGCTTGAAGATACTTTTTGCGCACGAAATCCGCACTTTTCTGCAGAAACGGAATTCAATCGCGTAAACTTCGCTCGGTACCTTCGGGCAAGCGTCGGTGAAGAGTTGGCTTTGGCCGGCCATCGACTGGACATGGCCGATGATGAGGCCTTTGTTTTTGCGGTTTTTGCATACTTTGTCTCGGAGATTTTCGAGGTTTTAAAGACGGCCGATGTGGCTCATTTGGGGCTCGTTGGCAATCACGAAATTGCGCACTTTGTTGAGCGCTGGGCGATGCGGTTTACCGGCGCCCCGATCACAAAACGCGACATTAAAGTTTTGGAGTAGTTTTCAATGAGTTGTAATGGACAATGCTCAGGGTGCGATAGCGCCTGCGGTAAACAACCCCTCCGTCATCCCAACATTACTGGTGCCATTCTCGGGCAGTTCATGATGCAAATGGTGCAACGCTCGGGAGGCAATAGCGAATTGACCGAAGAGCAAATCGATGAGCTTGACCGCAAGACGATGAATTGGTTAGGGGCGACCTTTAGCGGTAAAAACGAGCAGTTTGAAGCGGACGCCGATTGGTATCCGACGGGGGTGGCCGGAAACCTTCGCATGAAGCTTGGCAATGAATTGGCTCAAGCCGCAGGCGGCAAATTGCCCGAAGATAACGCCACGTTGATCTACTCAGCCATGGCTGTGTTTATGGCAGAAGTTTATGACACGTTATTTGAGCTCTCCANNAAAAGGCGTTGAGCCTTTGGGTGAAGCCCCGGCGCCGGAACTTTTGGCGTTACTGAAACGTTGGACGGAACTCTTGGTGGGCTACGAGCTTCAATGGCGTGACCCGTCTGCTGAAGAAAAGCCGCAAGAAGAGTCTCAAGAGCCTCAAACGGCATAACTTCTGAGTCGGTACTCAAAATTAAAGGGCAGTAAGCACAAAGCATACTGCCCTTAATGCTTGGAGTTCAAAGGCGACTAGCGCGTTGCTTTTTTCATCAAACGCTCGCGATCGCGTTCCCATTGCTTTTTGCTTTCATCGGCGCGCTTTTCATATTGGCGCTTACCTTTGGCTAAACCAACGGTGACCTTGACGTTACCGCGAGAAAAATGCATGTCCAAAGGAATGAGGGCGTAACCGGCTCGTTCCACTTTGCCAATTAATTTATTGATTTCTCGGCGATGCATCAAAAGTTTTCTCACGCGCGTCGGATCGGCTTTCTCATGGGTGCTCGCGGTCTTTAACGGAGTGATGTGAGAGTTGAGTAAAAAAAGTTCGCCGTTTCTCACAATCACGTGAGCTTCTTTGATCTGTGCACGCCCCTCGCGAATAGACTTCACCTCCCAGCCTTGTAGAACAAGACCGGCCTCGAATTTTTCTTCGATGTAGTAGTCAAATAGCGCTTTGCGATTTACGATGTTAGCCACGATAGGTGTCGTACAAATAAAGTTCTAAGAGGCGGTATTTTAACAGACCGAGGGCCATACGATGACTGGATTCTTAATGGCTGAGTCATCGAGCGGCACAATCCGTGCAAACGAGCTTTCCGTCTACCGTTTGCAAAAAGGGCTCTGCGGTTATTTCTCCGCAAATCGAGCAGGGGAGGCTAGTAAAAATTCGCGCCCGCCCGGGTAGTTTAAAAGAAGGCTTTTTAACTTCAAACAGTGTATCGGCCTTGGCATTGAGAATGTACAACGCACGTTCAGATTTGCTCGCACTGGGATTCGTCGGTAACGGTTTTAGGATGAGACGGATGGCATTGCCGCTTTCTCGGCAAAAGAAGTTAAAAGCTTGCTTGCCGCGCAATCGAATCATGAGATTGCCTTTGCCGGCACTGCAACCAAGAAGTACCTGAATGGCATCCACGCCACAGGCATCGTTTTCGCTCACGCAAACAATTTCCTCATCGGCGCTAAATTGGGCTTTGAGCAACTCTTGAGCAAGTAAAGCCGCTTTATACCCGATGGCAAGCCCCGGACATTCGTGCCCGTGAAATTCAACACACTTAATCCAATTGCTATCCTTAATCAGCATTCTTGACTCTCCACACGAGCGTTAAAACCTCTTCTTCGGTCACTAACTCAATGAACCCATTATGGGCAAACTTCTCTAACGCAGTCTTCATCCTCTCGATGGTTTCATCGCTTAACAACGCCTGCGGTGTTCGCATACGGCAAAAAGACAACGCTTCTTCAACCGTTTTTCTAAAAGCTCGCTTTTTGGTTTTAACGTCCTTGTCGTATTGAAGTTCGGCGTCTTTTAAAAAGGACTCGACTTCAAGCAAAGCTTGACCGTGATCGAGCGCATCGGGGTAGCCCGCTGCATCAAAGGCAGCTTTTAAGGCCGCATTGCGTCTGACTTGCCACATCTGCAATACGCACAGGTTTTTTGAGGCCTGGGTCATTTTGCGGGCAGTCTCACGGTTATTGATGGCATCGGTCATATGAGCAAAGACCGTGTCAAATGCTTTGCTACCTAAATCGTCAAGGGTAATGTCTTGCCAAGCTCCGCATATGAAACGAGTATTGGTGAGGCCTGCGTGATGGGCGCGTTTTTGGGCTTCGCTAATCATCGCTTCTGACAAATCAATGCCGAGAGCCTCTTTGCAACGTCGAGCCACCGCCACCGTAAAGCGCCCGGCGCCACAGCCGACATCGAGCACACGCGCTTGAGGATTTAGTGCACCGAGACGATCAAGGAGTTGCAAAAAGCCGTTATTTTCCACTGAGACGTCTGCCATCTCGGCCCAGCGTGATGCTTCACTATCCCAAAGGCGTTGAGCGTAGATCTTATCCATTGCACCTCCCTTGAGCGACAGGGGCGATCATGGTTTCACCGTCAACGGTAATGAGTCGCGTGGGAATGCCATAAACGGCCTCAAGCACGTCCTCTGTGATGACGCTCTTGTCTCCGAACCGATAAACCTTGCCGTCTTTTAAGAACAAGAACTTGTCGCAGTAGCGAAGCGCCAGATTGAGATCATGGATCACCATTAAAACGGTGAGCGACGCTTCTTTACAAAGGGTTCGCACTTCAGAGAGCATCTCGTGCGCGTTCTTAATATCAAGACTGCTCGTCGGTTCATCAAGAAGCAGTACTTCAGGCTCTTGCACCAGAGCTCGAGCGAGCATGACTTTTTGCTGTTCACCGCCTGAGAGCGTACTGACGGCACGCATCTTCAAAGACTCGAGATTGAGTTTTTCGATGACAGCCTCGCAGAGTGCATGATCATGGGGCGTTGTTTGCCAATTCATGTAGGGTAGCCGCCCGAGCATCACCGTGTCATAAACGGTTGCGTCTGACAGTTCTGCTTTTTGCGCGACGTAGCTCATGAGTTTGGCGCAAGCCTTGCGCGGCAGCGTCAAAACATTTTGCTCGTTGACCGTAACAGTGCCGGCCTTGGGTTCTCGGATCTTATTTAAACAAAGCATCAGGGTTGACTTGCCCGTGCCGTTATTGCCGAGAATGGCCACAAACTCGCCTTTTTGAGCACTAAAGGAGACGCCTTTTAAAACTTCTTTGGCACCAAACGCATAATGGAGATCACGAACTTCAATCATAATCTGCGACCTCCTTTAAAAATCAAATACAAGAAAAGCGGCGCGCCTAAGAATGAGGTCAGTGCACCGATTGGCAATACCGTGGGCGAAATGAGCATTCTTGAGCACCATTCGGCAAGCACCAAAATGGTGGCGCCTGTTAACGCTGAGGCCGGTAGCAAAAATCGGTGGTTAGCGCCCACAAAGTGTCGCGCAATGTGAGGGGCAATCAGACCGATAAAGCTGATCGTGCCCACAAAGGCGACGCAAACAGAAGCTAAAAGTGCACAAACGGTCATGCTGATGACAATTAACCGACCGACGGCAATGCCTAAACTCGTGGCCGTGTTAATGCCGGCATCAAGCGCGTTATAGTTCCAGTAGTTGCGCATGAAGTAGAGAAACCCCAAGGCAGAGACTGCGGCAATGGTGGCAATTTCTTCCCAACCGATCTTGCCTAAGTCACCGAACGTCCAGTGTACGATGCTTGAGACCTGGATATCATCGGCAAAGTATTGAATAAGAGCGGTGCCGCCAGCGAACATGGAGCCCATGGCAACACCGGCCAAAATCATTGAGGCGGGAGAGACTCGTGCAAAACGGGCTAAAGCCAAAATGACAGAAGTGGTCGCTAAGCCTCCGGCAAATGCACAAAGCGAAATCGTATAAAGATTAGTGGCCACAATGCCGAGCCCGGAATTGCCCGCCGTTGATACACCGGCTTCAAAAAAGACAATGGCAAAGGCGGCGCCAAACGCAGCTCCTTGCGAGACCCCTAAAGTCGATGACGAGGCAAGGGGATTGCGAAGCACGTTTTGCATGACACACCCCGCAAGACTTAATGTTGCTCCCACGACCACGGCGGCAGTAAGTCTTGGTAAGCGGATTGAAAAAAGGATCGTGCGCGTGGCCGCATCGGCTTTGCCCGTAAGCGTTGTGAGCAGGTCGCTGAACGTTACCCCCGTTGCGCCTGAGCAAAGCGACAATAGGACCGCAGCAATAAGCGCAAGCGCAAGCCAAACCAGTCGCCAAGCCAGAGTGGCAACGTGTCGGCGATAGCTAAGCGTTAGGGGCGTTGCGTTACTCAATCTTTAACTTCCCGTAATAAAGGCCAAGACGAGCCATCTCGTCATAAAAGTCGCGGCCTAAAAAGCGCGTCATGATGCGAGCGGAAACCTCTTTCATATCCACGTCGCTGAAGGCTTCAGGGAAAAGTACTTTGCCAGCCCAATAGCCGTTCATGAGGCAATACGTAATGTTGGTGGAATAGTTATTAAAAGAGGGCATGGTGTATACCGCGCCTTCTTTAAAGGCTTGCAGTGCAGAAAACACCTCTTTGCGATTATCCATGTCGCGCTTGACCAATGAGAGATTACCCGGATCGAGGAAAATCACTTGTGGATTCCACCGAAGGATTTGCTCAAGATCGGCTTCGTAGTAACCGGTTCTCGCTTCGGTATCGGCAACATTTTTCGCAGCAACGGCATCAAAGGGGCCGAAGTGAGAATAGGTGCCTGCAAAACCATGTGCGCCGCTAAAGGTCACTGCGCCGGTATAAGCAGTGACTTTTTTATCATCGACAATGGTATTGGTGCGGCGTGACAAATCGCTTTTGATTTCACCGATAAAGTCAATCAGTTCTTGAGCACGATCGGAGCGATTTAAAACGTTGCCGGCAATGGTGAGCGCTCGATTAAAACTTTCATCAACAAAGCCCTCTGAAATATAACGAACCGACACAACGGGTAAGCCGGTTTCGCGAGCCAGTTGCTCGGTGGCTTCTTTTGAATAGCCGGTAAAGATTACGTCAGGCTTAGTGGCAATGAGCGCTTCAGGATAGGCTGTGTAAGCGGTGCCGCCTCCTTTGCCGATGGGTGTCAACGCTTGGAATGCTTGAGCATTAACATAGGCGTAATCACGTCGAGCATCATTACTGTAGCGTTTATCGGCTTCTTCAATGCCGGCGAGCATATGTTGAGCTTCTAAATACGTGATAATTCGAAGCGCACCGCTTCCCGTGCAGGCAATGCGCTCGATTCGATCGGGCACTTCAACCGTGCGACCATAGGCATCCGTGATAGTCTTGGCATTGACTGTTGTCATTACCATCGCCGCACAAAGTGTTAATACCGCAAGGGAGAATTTCTTCATACTATTTTTAAATTTTTAAGAATGATTGTTAAAGGGACAATAGCACAATTAGTGGGCTCGAATGTGCACTTTTGTCTCGGATTTTTGCAAAATTGCTTGCATTGAGAAGAAATAGGTCTTAGGCTAGAGCACCGCAAAGGATACTGAGAGACTCGTTATGCAAATTGCCGTTATTAAAGTTGACCGACAAGCTGTTAAAGACGTTACCGTTGATCTGGCGACAGGAGCAACTGTTGCCGATGCGATTAAGGCTGCAGGGTGGAGTCTGGGAGAAAAGTACGTTCCCGCAGTCTGGAATCATCGGGTTGAAGAGGACTATGTACTCCAAGAGGGGGATCGGGTAGAGCTCTTGGCGCCTTTAACAGTCGATCCGATGACGGCACGTCGTTTAAGAGAAGAAAAGAAGGCCTCGACCAATCCTCTGGTTGCGGGACGCAACGGCAGCAAGCATCGTTTGTATTAGAGAAATGTGAGTAGAGAGGTCACAAAAAAGTTTTGCGCAAGCCCCGTTTTTATATTGCAAAATCCACCCCGGATAGGGTAGAATACTGCGTTAATCTTTAACGCCCCTAAGCGTTAGACGGTTTTTTTTTTGAACTGAGGTTAACATGCGTATCAAGCAGAAGGCTCTTACCTTCGATGACGTGCTTCTCGTTCCGGCACATTCCGTCATCCTCCCCCGCGACACCGATCTTTCGACCCGTATCACCCGTAAATTGAAATTGAACATTCCGATGGTTTCCGCTGCTATGGACACCGTTACGGAATCGGGTTTGGCCATTGCTTTGGCCCAAGAAGGTGGCATCGGTTTTATTCACAAGAATATGAGCGCTAAGCAACAAGCCGCTGAAGTGGCTCGTGTTAAGCGTCACGAAGCCGGCATGGTGGCCGATCCTATTACGGTGACACCCGGCATGACCGTGGGCGAAGTGATCCGCTTGAGCCGTGAACGTCACATCTCCGGTCTTCCGGTGGTCGATGGCAAGCGTGTGCTCGGTATGGTGACCTCTCGTGACCTTCGCTTTGAAACCCGCATGGACATCCCGGTGTCTCAAATCATGACGCCGGCAGAACGTTTGGTGACGGTTCGCGAAGGTGCCAGCTTGGATGACGCCAAGCACCTCATGCATCAACACCGTGTTGAACGCGTGTTGGTCGTTGATAAAGATTTCAATTTGACCGGTTTGATGACTGTGAAAGACATCATCAAGGCCGGTGAACACCCCAATGCCGCTAAAGACTCTCACGGTCGCCTCTTGGTGGGTGCTGCTGTGGGCGTTGGCGCCGGCACCGAAGAGCGCATCGAATTGTTGCGTGAAGCCGGTGTGGACGTGGTGGTCGTCGATACGGCTCACGGTCACTCTCAAGGCGTTTTGGATCGCGTGCAATGGGTCAAGAAGAATTTCCCGGATCTCGAAGTGATCGGCGGTAACATCGCCACAGCTGAAGCCGCTCGTGCTTTGGTCGATCACGGTGCCGACGGTGTTAAGGTCGGTATCGGCCCGGGTTCTATTTGTACGACGCGTATTGTGGCCGGTGTCGGCGTTCCGCAAATTACCGCAGTCTCTAACGTTGCCCAAGCCTTGGAAGGCACGGGTGTACCGTTGATCGCTGACGGCGGTATCCGCTTCTCGGGCGACATCGCCAAGGCCATCGCTGCCGGTGCTCACGCTGTCATGATGGGCGGCATGTTTGCCGGTACCGATGAAGCTCCGGGTGAAGTGGTGCTCTACCAAGGTCGCTCCTTCAAGAGCTATCGCGGTATGGGTAGCCTCGGCGCCATGACCAAGGGCTCTGCTGACCGCTACTTCCAAGACAACAACTCGGGCAACATCAGCAAGTTCGTGCCCGAAGGCATTGAAGGTATGGTGCCCTACAAGGGACCGCTTTCGATGATCGTCTATCAAATGATCGGCGGTTTGCGCTCTTCGATGGGTTACTGCGGTTGCCCGACAATCGAAGACATGCGCACCCGTGCTGAATTCGTTGAAATCACGGCTGCCGGTTGGCGTGAATCTCACGTGCACGATGTGAGAATTACCAAGGAAGCTCCGAACTACCGTCAAGAACAATAATCGGTCAGTTCAAGGAAATGAAGGCGCGAGCGAGGCAAATAACACTCACTCGCGCTTTTGTTTAAAATTATCAAGTTTTGATTTTTATTATTTTTAACGGAACCATCGAGCATGAGTCACGATCGTATTCTTATTTTGGACTTCGGTAGCCAAGTGACGCAGTTGATTGCCCGCCGCGTGCGTGAAGCACACGTGTATTGCGAAGTGCATCCCAACGACGTCTCCGAAGACTTTATCCGCGAGTTTGCGCCTAAAGGCATTGTTCTGTCGGGCTCTCACATGAGCGCTTACGAAGAATCCAATGACCAAGTCAGCCAAGCCGTTTTTAACGCCGGTGTGCCGATTTTGGGCATTTGCTACGGTATGCAAACGATGGCTCAGCAATTGGGCGGCAAGGTTGAAAATGTCGGTAAGCGTGAATTCGGTTACGCTGAAGTCAAAAACCACAACAATTCCAAGTTGTTGACGGGTATTGAAGACATGAAGGGCGCCGAAGGCGAGTCTGTGATGAAGGTTTGGATGAGTCACGGCGATAAGGTGACCGTTTTGCCTGAAGGTTTTGAAGTGATGTGCTCGACGCCTTCTTGCCCCATTGCCGGTATGTGCGATGAAAAACGCGGTTTTTACGCCGTCCAATTCCACCCGGAAGTCACACACACGGTGCAAGGTCGTGCGATTTTGAATCGCTTCGTGCTCGATATCTGTAAAGCCGAACCTTCTTGGATCATGGGCGACTACGTCGAAGAAGCCGTTGCCAAAATTCGTGAACAAGTGGGCGACGAGGAAGTGATTCTCGGTTTGTCGGGCGGCGTGGATTCGTCCGTGGCCGCCGCACTCATTCATCGAGCCATCGGCAAGCAACTGACCTGTGTGTTTGTTGACAACGGTCTGTTGCGTAAAAATGAGCGCCAACAAGTTCAAGAAACATTTGAAAAGAACATGGGCTTGAAGTTGATCGTTGTTGACGCGGTCGATCGCTTCATGGGCGAGTTGGCCGGTGTGACCGATCCGGAACAAAAGCGTAAGATCATCGGCAAGGGCTTTATCGACACCTTCGACCGGGAAGCACACAAGCTGGAAGATATCAAATGGCTGGCGCAGGGAACCATTTACCCCGATATCATCGAATCACTCTCCATCACCGGTGTCACCATCAAGAGCCACCACAACGT
>DCTK01000006.1 GCA_002329575.1 Sutterella sp. UBA1442
GACCGACGTGCTGTACCTGCTCAAGAGTCCAAGCTCCCAAATCCATCAACGCTTTCATAATCACACCCCGAACTGTTTTTCGATGGGTTCTGCCGGATAATGGAAAGCCACGGGACCGTCAGGTTCACCCTTAATGAATTGTTGAACATAGGGATCCGTCGATGCGGATAGCTCTTGCGGCGTCCCCTCTGCTGCAATACGACCAGAAGAAATCATGTAAACGTAGTCGGCAATGGCAAATGTTTCGGGCACGTCATGCGTCACAATGATGCTCGTCGCGTTTAACGCATCGTTGAGATCGCGGATTAGTCGTGCGGTAATACCCATTGAAATAGGATCGAGCCCGGCAAAAGGTTCGTCATACATAATAAGTTCCGGGTCGAGCGCCGTTGCGCGCGCCAGGGCAACGCGACGGGCCATACCGCCGGAAATCTCGCTCGGCATCAGATCAGCAGCGCCGCGTAACCCCACGGCGTTTAATTTCATGAGTGCCATACGCTCGATTAAATCTTCGCTAATGTCGGTCTGTTCGCGCAATGGGAAGGCCACGTTATCAATGACGCTCATATCGGTAAAAAGAGCACCAAATTGAAATAACATGCCCATACGACGACGTTGTGCAAAAAGCGACTCTTTATTGCTGGCATCCAAGGGCTTATTGTCAAAAATCACTTGCCCTTTATCAGGAGCCTCCAAGCCACCGATTAACTTTAACAACGTTGTTTTACCCATGCCTGAGCCGCCCATAATTGCAACGACCTGGCCTCGTCCAAAACGCAACGTTACGTCATCGAGAATGACTCANNACTCGAGATCCGTAGCCGAAAGTTACATCTTGGACTACTAAAAAATCATTCACTGAAAAAACCTTTATTTACAAGAGTTTATTCTAAAAAACTGAACAGTCGTTCAGAATTTCTCAATTATATCGCGCAAAAGAGCCCTTGCGGGCAATCTTTTTTGCCTTTCTTTTATTCAAATTTGCAACAAAATCAGTCGTGTCGACAGTGAGGTTGAAAGCGCACGCCTCGAGTTACCCCAAGAGCAACAAGCCGAGAATCCGTTAACGGCACTACTTCAAAACGATTGTGAACATCCTCCGGCAGAACCTTGGGGCGGCCGGTTTTAAAATCGATGTAAACCCATTCGGTTGCACCAACACTGACTAAGTCCTCGCCACGCTTAATCGCATAACGACGAAGAGAACGACTGTTTCCGATACTGTCCACCCAGGTATAAACCATCAATTCATCATCGAGATAACAAGGCATTAAAAACTCAATCCAATGCTCTCGAGCTACCCAAACCTCCTGACGGCGCAAACACTCTCTGGCTCCGCAGCCGAGACTTTCGGCATGATCCATTGCAGCCTTTTCCATCCAGCGAAGATATTCGCGATTATTCACATGACGTAATACATCAATGGAAGAGGGCCCTACAACTGTTTTGTACTGAAATATGGCAGCCATAAATTCTCCCGATATCAAAGGCCTCAAGGATAGCGCATTTCTCCGAAAAACTGCTTAAATCCTTTTCAATTTTGAACACTTAGGCATAACCGTATCGAACTATGGTCTTAATTTTCATCGATGCATTTCACAAAACTGTTTTAAAAACGATGCCGATTGTTACACCTCGGTTCGGCTAAGTGTTCGCAAAATATGGAAAAAATCGGTAGCATTAGCTGATTTTAATGCCCGATATACTTTGTGTTTCTCCTTCGGGCCTATGTGATTTATTGCTTAGATTCTTGCAATGAGAAGAAAACCCGTTTCTGAATCGTTAACGAAGAAAATTTTTAAGTGGCTGATGCTCACCGGCGTCTGCGGCGTTGTGGCTGCCGGCTGTATCGGCCTTGTGGTCTTTTCGGTGGTGTACTACAAGCTACCTCCCATCGATGCGCTGACCGAATACCGCCCTAAGATTCCGCTTCGCATCTACACGGCTGACGGTGACTTGATCGGCGAATTCGGTGAGGAACGCCGCGAGTTCGTCTCCATCGAAGATATCCCCCGCCATATGCGCCTGGCTATTCTTGCCGCTGAAGACAACGGCTTTTACGAGCACTCCGGTATTGAATTTATGGGTATTGCTCGTGCCGCTTTGTCGAATCTTTTGACCGGTAGCCGAGGCCAAGGCGGCAGTACCATTACGATGCAAGTAGCGCGAAACTTTTTCTTAACAAGCGAACGCAGCTACGTTCGCAAACTCTACGAAGTCGCCTTGGCTTTCAAGATTGAACAAAATCTCACCAAAGACGAAATTTTTGAAGCCTACGCCAATCAAATTTTCCTCGGTCATCGCTCTTACGGTTTCGGCAGTGCTGCACAAACCTACTTCGGCAAAGATCTCAAAGATCTTTCAATTTCAGAAGCAGCCGTGCTCGCTGGTCTTCCCGTCGCTCCGAGTGCCTATAACCCGATCGTAAACATGCGTCGCGCAACGATGCGCCGCAACTATGTGTTGGGCCGTATGCATACCTTGGGTTACATTGACGACATCACGTATTCGGCCGCCATAGCTCAACCCATTGAGTTAAAGAAAACGACCGCAGAAGAGCGACGTACTCAATTGCAAACCGAAGATATGCAGGCAGGTTATGTTGCAGAGCTTGCCCGCATGATGTTGCTTCCCTACTTTAAAGACACGATTTATAACCAAGGCCTTAACGTATACACCACGATTCGCTCTCGTGATCAGCGCATTGCGAGCCATGCCGTCCGCCAAAACGCCGTAGCGTACGATCGCCGTTACGGCTACCGAGGTGTCGAAGGGTTTGTAGACATCAGTAACGATGACACGCGAGAAGCCGATATCCGACAAGCGTTAGACGCCACGGTAAGTTCTTCAAATCTATTGCCCGGTGTCGTGACCGCTCTGAGCACCAAGTCCATGACTGTTCAGCTGGCTAATGCTGAAACGGTGACTGTGGCCGCGAAAGACTTCGAGTTTGCCAAAGCCTTCATCGCCAAGAAAGGTCAAACGCTCAAAGGTCGTTATAAAGAGCATGAGCTTCGTGTCGGCAGTATCGTTCGAGTCACGCAAGAAAAAGACAAGCGCTGGATTTTAGCTCAGCTACCTCAAGTCGAATCGGCCTTCGTATCGGCCGACTTCAATACCGGTGCCATTTACTCGCTCGTGGGTGGTTTTGATTTCAAACTCAACCAATTTAACCACGTGACTCAAGCGTGGCGTCAACCGGGCTCAACTTTCAAACCGTTTATCTATTCGGCGGCCCTCGATAAAGGCTTTACGCCTGCGACGGTTATCAATGATGCACCGATTACCATTGATCCGCGCTTAACGGGTGGTACGCTCTGGGATCCTCGCAATGACGACCGTCGATATGATGGCCCGATTTCGTTAGCAGAGGGCTTGGCCAGATCTAAAAACCTGGTTTCGATTCGCATTCTCCAAGCAATCGATCCCTACTACGCACAGCGCTACGTTTCCCGCTTCGGCTTTTCTGCCGACAAGCACCCGCCTCTTTTGACGATGGCCTTGGGTGCCGGCTCTGTCACACCGTGGGAAATGTTGACGGGCTTTTCCGTTTTTGCCAACGGTGGTTACTTAGTGCAACCTTACTTGATTGAAAAAGTCACGGATGCCGAAGGAAACGTTCTTATGCAAAGCCATAACCATCGGGTAGGTGGGGATGCTCCGCGCGTCATTGACGCCCGCAATGCCTACGTGATGAATTCGCTTTTGCAAGGCGTTGCCATGAAAGGCACGGGGCGCAGAGCCTATAACGCCCTGAAACGCACGGACATGGGGGTTAAGACCGGTACCACGAACGACGCTTTGGATGCTTGGTTTGCGGGTTACGCCGGCAATCTTGTCGCGGTCGGTTGGATGGGTTACGACCAACCGAAATCTTTGGGCAGCAACGCCTATGGTGCCGGACTGGTTCTTCCTGTTTGGGTTGAATATATGAAGGCTGTCCTGAAGGACGTCCCAACATACCACAGACCGCAACCGTCTGACGTCGTCGTCATTGAAGGACAACCTTTCTATGCCGATACGGCAGGCGAAGCAATGAAATCGTTAGGCTTGGGTGAAAATGACACCCCGAGCGCAGTCGACCCCATCGAAGGGCTCATTCGAGATCAGCTCTTTTAGTCAAACGCTCGCTTCTTAAGAAAGCTCGGCCGCTTCAACAGCTCTGCCGAGCTTTTTTGTCAATAATGCCGCCAACGTTGCTTCAATACGTTCACCACTGCTTTCTACCCATGATTTTCCATCGAAACTGTAATGATGACCGCCCTTGAAGCTTGCAAGCCATATTTGACGAGTGGGAACCTGTACATTGATGACGATTTGAAAGCCATCGTCAAACTCAATTGTCAATACATTGCCCTGACGAGATAAGTCAATGTCATCATCAACGTCTTCCACGGCAGACTCCAAACGTTGCAAAGTGCGCTCTGCCAATGCTATAAACTCAGTCTCAGTCATTGTTTTTTTACCAGTACAAATATGAAGCTCATTTTAGCGATTCTTACCGGCTGTATGCTGCTGACGGCCTGCGGCATCAAGGGTGATCTTTATCTCCCCCCGCCGACAGAGGCCCCCACGGAATCCGTCTCCGAAATTGAGGCCGATCCCCTAACGCCACCTTCTCAAAAGTAAGTAACGCATCATGACTGCCGTTTTTGCCCCGGGCGGACACTACGAATACCGAGACGGTACGCTGTACTGTGAAAACGTCAATCTCGCGGCGTTGGCCCGAGAGTTCGGCACACCGCTTTATGTCTATTCCAAAGCGTCGATTCTTGAAAATTTTCAAACCTATCAACGCGCTTTAGAGGACATCGACCACAAGATTTGTTATGCCGTCAAGGCTAATTCCAATATCGCTGTTTTGTCTCTTTTGGCCAAGGCCGGTGCCAACTTCGATATTGTGAGCGCGGGCGAGCTGGCCCGAGTCTTAAAAGCCGGAGGCAATCCCGCCGGCGTTGTCTTTTCCGGAGTGGGCAAAACCGAGGAAGAAATTCGTTATGCGCTAATTAACGACGTCGGAACGTTTAATATCGAAAGCGTTCAAGAGTTGGATCGCTTGGGAAGTCTCGCACGTGCTCTCAATAAAAAGGCTCGTATCTATATCCGCGTTAATCCTGACGTCGACGCTCATACTCATCCACATATCTCAACGGGACTTCAAAGCAATAAGTTCGGCGTCAGCCCTCGCCGCGGCTTTGAACTTTTTTGTAAGGCAAAACAAAGTGATAGCTTGATCCCCGCCGGCATTGATTGCCATATCGGCTCACAATTAACCGACTATGCCCCCTATTTTGAAGCCTGCGAGAAATTACTCGACATGCTCACTCATTTGCGTGATGCCGGCATTGAACTTGAAGACATTGACTTTGGTGGAGGCGTGGGGNNTTAACTCAACTTGTCAACGGACTGAAAACTCGCCTCACGGCAGCCGGATTCGGTCATTTGCGTTTGGTTTTTGAACCCGGTCGCTCAATCGTGGCCGCCTCGGGCGTTCTTATGTCCGAAGTGCAATATATCAAGAAAGGTCCTTCTCGCAATTTCGCAGTACTGGATGCCGGCATGACAGATCTTATCCGGCCGGCCCTCTACGATGCCTGGATGCCGATCGTGCCCGTTGAAGAGAAGATTCGTGAGCGGTTGGTTTATGACGTCGTGGGACCTGTATGCGAATCAAGCGACCGCTTCGACACGGATCGGGAACTTCTCATCGGCCAAGGCGATTTGGTCGCCATCGGCATGGCCGGTGCTTACGCAATGTCCATGAGCAGTCGTTACAATTCGCGTCCGCGAGCTGCCGAAATTCTGGTCAATGCAGACCAAGCGCATGTCATTCGACGCCGCGAGCAATTCGAAGACCTATGGGCACTGGAATCTCTTGAGTAAAAACCCTCATTGGAACAAATCCTAATTCATTGAGAGAAAAAGCTTTTTTGCGTTTTCTGCATTGAAGGCGGTAGCATTTGGTGATAGAGTTTCCAATTCTCTAAAAGAACCCTTTGCTATTTTTTTGATCATGGACTGGTTTGACTCTCTGCTCTCCAATCCGAGCTCTATTGCTCACATTTTGTTAGTCTATGCCATCGTTATCTCGCTGGGCATGGGCTTGGGCCGAATTAAGATTTTCGGTGTTTCGTTGGGCGTCACTTTCGTACTTTTTGCCGGCTTAGCCCTTAATTATCTCGGCCTGAAAGTCGATCCAACGGTTCTGAACTTTGTACGCGACTTCGGCCTGATTCTTTTCGTATTTTTCATTGGCCTTCAGGTGGGCCCATCCTTTTTTTCATCGTTTAAATCGGGCGGTCTGTTGCTTAACAGCCTCATGGTACTGGCGGTTGTCTTAAGTGTTCTGATCACGATTATTCTTTACTTTATCTTCAACGACACGGTCAGCTTGCCCCAGATGTTAGGCGTGCACTTCGGCGCCGTAACCAACACGCCGGGCTTAGGTGCCACACAAGAAGCACTGGCACAACTTAACTACCAGGGTGAAGATATCGCCGTTGCTTATGCCTGTGCTTACCCCTTGGGTGTGGTCAGCATCATTGGCACGGCAATTGCTCTGCGAGTCATCTTCAAGATCGACATGAAAGAAGAAGATCGTCACTGGGAAGCCGAGGAAAAAGCCGCCAATCACGTTTCCATCTTCTTTCATGTCAAGGTTGCCAATCGTGCTTTGGAAGGTCGCTCCATTGCAGCCATCCGCGCCTTCATTGACCGTCCTTTCATTTGTTCGCGTATTTTGCACGAAGGCGAAATCTCCAGTCCCAACGCAGACTCTTTGGTGCATGTGGGCGACGTTGTTCGCGTTGTCTCAGCTGAAGAAAATAAAGATGCCATCGTGGCCTTTTTCGGTGAGGAAAACACTGAGGTTGATTTGGCCACTGAACACTCCCCGATTACGAGCCGCAATATCATCATTACACGTCCTGAGATTAACGGTCAGACAATCGGTGATTTGCACTTAAGCCATTCGGACGGCGTCAACATTACCCGTGTTTATCGCGCAGGCATGCAGCTTTTTCCCTATCAACACTTGCATTTACAGATGGGCGATCAGCTGTATTGCGTCGGACCGACAAACTCCGTCAAGCGTCTGGAGACTCGCCTAGGCAACCAAGTCAAACGACTCGAACACCCAAATCTGATGGCAATTTTCATCGGCATTGCCTTGGGTATTGTATTTGGGTCCTTGCCGATTGCGCTTCCTGGAATGCCCGTGCCGTTAAAACTCGGTTTAGCGGGCGGCCCCTTGATTGTAGCGATCTTACTCGGACGCTTCGGCTCGTTAGCAAGACTGGTCACTTACACCACGTCATCGGCTAATTTGATGCTGCGCGAACTGGGTATTTCCCTATTCTTGGCCAGTGTCGGCCTGGCAGCTGGGGAAAATTTCGTGCAAGCGATTTTAGTCGGTAACGGCCCGCTGTATGTGCTTTTAGGTCTTGTGGTGACGATTATTCCGATTTTAGTGGTCGGCTGCATTGCGAGACACTTTTTCCATATTAACTATCACAGCATCGTCGGGCTGCTCGCCGGTGCTACGACCGATCCTCCGACGTTGGCCTATGCGGCGACGTTATCAGAGAAAAATTCGTCGGCTGTAGCCTACACCACAGTTTATCCGCTTGCCATGTTTTTGCGGATTCTCACAGGGCAATTAGTCTTGCTTTTAATGTGGTACTTTGTGAGCCCCGTTTAATGAGAATATGCCGATGCCACTGAAAGCATCGGCATTTTTCTTAACCCTCGGGTAAGATTGCCGCACTAAGATGCCAAACAAAACAAAGAGGTACCCGTTTTGAGTTTATTTGACAGTGCTCGTTTTCGCCTTTCGGTGTCCAGACTTGACGGCCTTCCGCCTGCTGATGTACCGGAAATCGCTTTCGCCGGCCGCTCCAATGCCGGCAAGTCCACAACGATCAATGTGCTGACGCGACAAGGAAGACTGGCTTTTGCGTCCAAAACGCCGGGCCGAACCCAACTCATCAACTTCTTTGACTTATCAGAGAAAAATGCGATTGGCCATCGAGAACGTGTTGCCAGTCTTGTTGACTTGCCCGGTTACGGTTTTGCTAAAGCAGCTGAAGGTACTCGAAAAACTTGGTCAGAGCTAATCGGTGGGTATTTGGCCGAACGCGATACGCTCACGGGTATTGTCGTTGTGATGGACTCACGTCGTCCTTTCATGCCGACAGACGAATGGGTAATCGATTTTTTAAACACTCGCCCCGTACGTCTTCATTTGTTGCTCAATAAGTGTGATCAACTCAATAACCAACAGAAAAAAGAAACCCTTTTGAAGGTGAAAGCTCGTGCGGCCGAAATGGGACCTCACGTCACCGTTCAACTTTTCTCCGGTTTGAAACGTATTGGAGTCGATGAATTGCGCGAAACTCTTGAGCGCTGGATTCGTCGGGAAGATACACCGGTAGTGCCGTAATTTTTTAGGAACAGAGAAATGCACGTTTTAGGACAATATCCTCGCAAGCGCATGCGCCGCATGCGCCATGATGAGTTCTCCCGTCGTTTGATGCGTGAGACAACGCTCACGGCCTCCGATCTCATTTACCCCGTCTTTGTCATGGAAGGTCAAGGTCGTCGCCAAGCCGTTCCTACCATGCCTGGAGTGGAGCGCATGACACCTGATGAGCTCTTGAAGGTTGCCGGCGAAATGGTCCAATTGGGCATTCCCATGATTGCGCTTTTCCCGGTCATTGAAGACCATCTTAAAACGCCTGACGGCTCAGAGGCTGCAAATCCCGACGGCCTTATCCCTCGCGTTGTGCGCTTACTTAAAGAACACTATCCGCAATTAGGCGTTATGTGTGACGTTGCTCTGGATCCTTACACGACGCACGGACAAGACGGCTTAATTGATGAGACGGGCTATATCCTCAATGACGAGACGATTGAAATGCTCGTGCGTCAGTCGCTTGCCCAAGCCCGTGCAGGAGCTGATGTCATTGCTCCGTCCGACATGATGGACGGCCGCATCGGCGTAATCCGTGAAGCTCTCGACAAGGAAGGGTTCATTCACGCTCGAATCATGGCCTATTCGGCCAAATATGCGAGCGCTTTCTACGGCCCGTTCCGCGATGCCGTGGGCTCTGCAGCCAATCTCGGTCGTAGCAATAAAGCGGTCTACCAAATGGATCCAGCCAACAGTGATGAGGCTCTCTGGGAAGTGGGGTTGGATTTAGAAGAAGGGGCTGACATGGTAATGGTCAAACCCGGCTTACCCTACTTGGACGTCTTACGTCGAGTCAAAGATGAATTTAAGGCCCCGACTTATGCTTATCACGTCAGCGGTGAATATGCTCTTTTAAAGGCCGCAGCTGCCGCTGGCTACATCGATGAAAAGAAATTTACGATGGAAACCATGATGTGCTTTAAACGAGCCGGAGCTGACGGCATCCTGACTTACTGTGCACTTGATGTTGCTCGTTGGCTCAAAGAGGAACCCGTGAGCCTCTAACGGCAAGCCTCTGTGAGACTTAAAAGGGCGTCTGATTGTTGTCAGACGCCCTCTTTATTGGGATAAGTTAATGTTCACGCACTTTGTTGTGAGCGTTCATCATATTCATCACCTCATCGATCGGAAGCGCCTTGACGGTGACACCGTTAAATCCCGTCACATCAACGCCTGCAAACAGTGAATTGATGATTGCTTCTTCCGTTGCCTCAATCGTAGCCATGAAAATCGGTGTCATGTCATCATTTCTGACAACATTGGCCGATTGCAAAGCGAGCTTTTCAGCGTTGTGGGGCACACGTACCGATTCATTTGTAGAAAATGCGATGACAAAGTCCCCGGAACCGTTACTAGCCACGCCTCCTGACTTAGCAAGGCCCATAAATGCACGCTTAGCAACTCGTTCTAAATTACGCGAATCAAGCGGCGCATCGGTTGCCACAATCATCATGATAGAACCATCGGCGCACTCAAGCTCTTTTTGATACGGGTAGCCGCCCAAGGCTTTACCGACTTCAACACCATTGACATTTAAAAGACCGCCGAAATTGCTTTGCACTAAAACCCCTACAGTCCAACCACCCATGTTTTCAGGTAACACTCGAGAGGCTGTGCCGATGCCGCCTTTAAAACCAAAGGCCTTCGTGCCGGTTCCAGCCCCTACGGGGCCTTCCTCAACGGGACCGCTTTTAGCCTCCATAATGGCTTTAAGCACATGCTCGGGTTTAACAAAACGCGAACGAATGTCATTAATGCCTCCGTCGTTGGTTTCCCCTACTACGGCATTTAAAGAGCGCACGTCATCGTTTTCTTTAAAACTGAAGGTGTAATCGATAATGCCCTCAATACCGGCGGCCACGCTCAAAGTATTCGTAAGCACAATAGGCGTTTCAATGTTGCCTAATTCTTTAACCTGCGGAAAACCGGCCATTTTGCCGAACCCGTTTGCAAGGAAAATCCCCGCAGGAACTTTATTTTTAAAGATGTTGTTCGGATGAGGAACAATCGCCGTGACGCCGGTGTGCATTCCGATGGCATCGTCCTTGAGCGTGACTTGCCCCACCGTTAAGCCTTTGACATCGGTGATGGCATTGTGAGTACCGGTTTTAAGCACCCCGAATTCAATTCCTAATTCACGGGCACGGGCTTTGCGGCAAGCGGGCATAGAAGCTCTCCTTGTTGTCTGTCAATTAAAACGTCTGCTTATTGTAACGCTGCCGCTTGCGCGAATAAAAGCGAAGCGGCAGCGATCATGCTATCGGCAAATCTTAACGATTACTTCGTCACAAGCTTATTGTGTGCCTTCATCATTTCCATTACTTTGTCCACAGGCAATGCCTTTACTTCTTTGCCATTAAAGCCTTTGACATCTTTCGCTGCGAATAGTGAATTAATAATGGCTTCCTCCGTGGCTTCAATCGTGGCCATGAAAATAGGGGTCATATCATCGTTATGAACAACATTCATCGGAACTTTGGCCAATGGTTTGTTGTCATACGGAATGCGCATCGTTTCGTTCGTGGAGAAGGCAATCACGAAGTCGCCTGAACCGTTACTGGCCACGCCACCAGATTTAGCCAAACCCATGAAAGCACGTTTGGCTACGCGCTCAAGATTACGAGCTTCCAAGGGGGCGTCGGTTGCCACAATCATCATGATGGAACCGTCAGCACTTTCGATTTCTTTTTGATACGGATAGCCGCCCAATGCTTTGCCGACTTCAACGCCATCAATAGTCAGAAGACCGCCAAAATTGGTTTGCACCAAAACACCCACGGTCCAGCCGCCCATCTCTTTAGGTAAGACACGGGAAGCGGTGCCGATACCACCCTTAAAGCCAAAGGCCTTAGTTCCTGTGCCGGCCCCCACGGCACCTTCTTCAACCGGACCGGGCTTGGCTGTTTGAATGGCTTTTAAAACATCCGCTGGCTTAATAAAACGCGCGCGGATATCGTTAATCCCGCCGTCGTTGGTTTCACCTACCACGGCGTTGACGCTTCTGACATCACCGTTTTCTTTAAAGCTGAAGGTGTAGTCAATGATGCCGTCAATGCCGGCTGCCACATTCAATGTATTGGTCAATACAATCGGTGTTTCTAGATTGCCAAGCTCTTTGACCTGCGGATAGCCAGTCATTTTGCCGAAAGCATTCGCGAGGAAAATACCGGCCGGAACTTTGTTCTTAAAGATATTGTCAGTGTGGGGCACGATGGCTGTCACGCCTGTATGCATCCCTTTTTTATCGTCAACGAGCGTCACTTGACCGACCAATACGCCTTTGACGTCAGTAATGGCGTTATTGGTGCCGGTCTTTAACACACCGATTTCAATGCCCATGTCACGCGGTCGGTCTCCGGCATCGGCCACAGCTACCGTGCACACCGTCATTAAAGCCGCCATAGCGGCTGCCATTGCAGTTTTCTTCATGCTCATAGACGCCTCCATTGAAGATAATCTGAAGCGATACTGCACCGCTTCCTATCCGATTGTAGGCCTGAGATTTCACGCTGACTATTACCCCTGAGAGGCAATTTAGAGGGGAAAAAATCGGCCTCTTAAACCTTCTTCCGTCTTGTAGCGGGATAACCCCAAGATGGATTACCCCTAAGACAGCCTTGTTATTTGATCTAAGTACAAATTTCGACCAAATTTTAACAAACGTAAAAATTAAAATTGTTACGCGAGTGTACGATTCGGCTCTTGTTTCTCCTTGTGGCACATCGACCTTCTGTGCGTTATTTGTTTAGATCGTCTTTTTGTCCAGCCAATTTTTACTCGCACTTGTTTGTTTTACGGAGACCATTACCATGGTTTGGCTACATTTTATTTTCCTCTTTGCCATTATCGTTTATGCCGCTAAATTAGGCGGCATCGGCGTGGGTATGGCGGGCGGCCTCGGTATGTTCGTGGCCGTTTTCCTTTTCGGCATTCCGCCTGGCCCCATGCCGTTAGACGTGATTTTGATCATTATGAGCGTGCTCTTTGCTTGCTCTGTGATGCACGTCGCTGGCGGTATGGACTACATGATTCGCGTTGCTTCCTGGATTTTGCGTAGCAACCCGAAGTACATCAATATTCTCGCTCCGGCTATCGCCTTTACGTTGACGATCTTCTCGGGTACGGGCTTTACCACGATGGCTATCTTGAACGTGGTTCAAGAAGTGGCTAAGCAAAACGGCGTTCGTCCGTCTCAACCGTTAACGAGTGCTGTTGTGGCTTCTCAAATCGCCATTTCCGCCTCCCCGATCTCTGCTGCTACCGCTGCCATGTACGTCGTGGTGGAAGGCATGGGCGTTTCCTTCGGTAGCGCCTTGATGGTGATCTTGCCTGCTGGTTTGTTCGGTGCAGCTGTTGCCTCTTTGATCTCTGCATTCCAAGGCGTTGATCTCGAAAAGGATCCGATCTTCCAACAACGTATGAAGGCCGGTTTGGTCTCCATGACGAGCAAAGAACAACTTGAAAAGCCGTTGCCCAAGGGTGCTAAGTTGTCTGTGGCCATGTTCTTGGGCGCCGTGGTCTTCATCGTGTTGATGTTGCTCTTTAAGAAAGAAATCGGTCACACGCTCGGCTCTCGTGACATCATCGTTATCTCGATGCTCTTCATCTCGATGTTGATGTACTGGTTCTGTGACGTCGAACTCACGAAGATCAAAGAATCCTCGATCTTCCACGGCGGTTATGAATCCTTGGTCGTTATTCTCGGTATCTGCTGGTTTGCTTCGACCGTTATCGACATCTATGTGCCGCAAATTAAAGAACAAGCCACCGTATTGCTCGGTCAATACCCGGGTCTGTTGGCATTAGCCTTCTTCTGCGTGTCGGCTCTGTTGTTCTCGCAAGGTGCTACTTCGGCGCTTCTCGTTCCGGTGGCTGCCAGCCTCGGTTGCGATGCCCCGATGATTTTGGCCTGCTTCGTGGCCGTGTCCGGCATTTTCGTTACGAACGTGTACCCGACCTCTGCTTTCGCCGTTTCTTGCGACGACACAGGTTCGTACATGGGCAAGTGGAGCGGTTCGTTTGTCATCAACCATCCCTTCTTCCTGCCGGGTTGCTTGGGCTTGGTTGCTGCCATTCCGGTCGGCTTCTTCTTAGCCGGTATCGTCTTCTAATCGACTGACCCGTTCAGTTCATTAGATCCATAAAAGTTTCGCCTGAGCGAATGACCCGCTCAGGCGACTTTTTTGCAATCCATTCAATGGGATCTCAGTATCCCCGAAGCTTACGCAATTCACGCCCTTCACGCTTGGTCGGGCGACCTTTACTGTGACGCTCAAGGGCGGGCTCCACCGCTAACTTTCGCATTTGTGCGCGCTCTAGTCGTTTAGCTTGACCGTCTTCCGTTTCCATGTACATAAGCTGAGCTACTGAAGCCGGCCCCCGCTGAGTGTTAAACCCAGCGACTAAAACCTCATAGATGTCCTCAGCACGATGAATTTCCAATTTATCGGACAGTTTCACTTCCTTGGACGGCTTCGTGCGCTCTCCATTGAGTTTCACGCGTCCAAGTTCCACAGCTTCCTGAGCCAATGAGCGAGTTTTAAAAAACCGAGCAGCCCAAAGCCATTTGTCGATACGTTGAGATGTTAGTTCCGCCATGAGAGCCTTTACTTTGTGTCAATGAAAAAAGGGAAGCTCCAATATCGGAACCTCCCTTCATCAGTCATCGTGAAATTAGACTTATTCGGCCTTTTCTTCGACAACTTCAGCGGCCGGAGCGGCCTTGTCAACGAGTTCCATGTAAGCCATCGGAGCGTTGTCGCCGACGCGATAACCCATCTTCAAGATACGGGTATAGCCGCCGTTGCGATTGGCAAAGCGCGGACCGATTTCATCAAAGAGCTTCGTAACCATTTCACGATCGCGCAAACGGGCAAAAGCCAAACGCTTGTTAGCAACCGTGGGTTCCTTACCCAACGTGATCATCGGTTCGATGACACGGCGCAATTCTTTGGCCTTGGGCAACGTGGTCTTGATAGCTTCATGACGCAACAAAGAATTCATCATGTTGCGGAGCATGGCGAGACGGTGGGCGCTGGTACGATTCAGCTTACGTAAACCATGACGGTGACGCATTTTTTATATTCCTTAAAAAGTTAGTCTATGAGTTCGTTTTAACGAACCGTTTCCCATCTTCTTCTATCCGGGGACAACCCCGGCGGGCGGGTAAATTTCGGTTTGATAATCAAACCGAAGGTCGCATTGTACCCATTTGCTAACTATTTGGCAAATCACGGAAAAATGCGACCTAAACAAATCGCGAGGCGTAGCAATATACGCCTCGCAACCTGAATTAATGTTGGTCAAGACCGGCGGGCGGCCAGTTTTCCAACTTCATACCCAAGGTCAAGCCGTGCGTAGCAAGAACTTCCTTGATTTCGTTCAAGGACTTGCGACCAAGGTTCGGGGTCTTGAGCAATTCGTTTTCGGTGCGTTGGATCAAATCGCCGATATAGAAGACTTGTTCGCCCTTCAAGCAGTTAGCAGAACGAACCGTCAATTCGAGGTCGTCAACCGGACGCATCAAAATCGGATCAAGCGGCGGCGGGTTGTTCACGTCTTCTTCCGGAACAGCCTTGCCGGCTTGTTCGCTCTTGATGGTACCGAATACCGTCAATTGATCTTGGAGGATATGAACGGCTTCGCGCAAAGCTTCTTCGGGCTTAATCGCGCCGTTGGTTTCGATCGTCATGACGAGCTTATCGAGGTCGGTACGTTGAGCCACACGAGCTGCGCTGACTTCATAAGCCACGCGACGAATCGGACTAAAGGAGGCATCCATGATGATACGACCGATGGTGCTCTTGGAGTAGTCGTCGCGGAAAGCACGCATGTCGCCCGGTTGATAACCGCGGCCCTTTTCAACCTTGACTTGCATGTCAAGTTTGCCGCCGGCGGCCAAGTGAGCGATCACGTGGTCAGGATTGATCACGGTGACGTCGTGCGGCAAATCGAAGTCTGCAGCCGTCACAACGCCTTCAGTATTCTTGCGAAGCGTTAAGGTCACTTCGTCACGGCCTTCGAGCTTGAAGACAACACCCTTCAAGTTCAAAAGGATATCTACGACGTCTTCGAGCACGCCGTCAATTTGAGAATATTCATGCACCACACCAGCGATTTGAGCTTCGGTGGGAGCATAGCCGACCATGCTAGCGAGCAAAATGCGACGCAAAGCATTGCCGAGCGTATGACCGTAGCCGCGTTCAAAGGGCTCAAGTGTGATTACAGCAAGATTGGGATTATTTTGATCAACCGCCGCTTCAATATCGGTCGGCTTCAACAAAGTGTTGTTGGCCATGTTTGGACTGTCCTTTTCAATACCCTCGGCTCGTTACACCGATAAGGCTGATGGATTGTCTGGGGCTTGAGATCAAATGCGACCGGCGCCCCAATAGGACCGATCGCATCGAGTATTTTACCAAGGAAGACATTGTTCGGCGCACTACACAAAACAATGTCTTCACAGAGGTTATTAACGCGAGTAAAGTTCGACGACCAACGATTCGTTGACGTCCGGGCAGATTTCGTCGCGGGCCGGGAGGGCCTTGAACACGCCTTCGAACTTCTTAGCGTCAACGCTCACCCAAGACGGGAAACCGACTTGAGCGGCAAGTTCCAAAGCTTCCGTAATACGGGCTTGCTTTTGGGACTTTTCGCGAATGGAGATAACATCACCGGGTTGGACACGGTAGGAAGGAATGTTGACCTTGTTACCGTTGACCAAAACAGCGCAGTGGCTCACCAATTGGCGAGCTTCAGCACGGGTAGAGCCAAAGCCCATACGATAAACGACGTTGTCGAGACGGCTTTCGAGCAAGCTCAACAACACTTCACCCGTGTTGCCGCGATCACGTTCGGCTTCAGCGAAATAGCGGCGGAATTGGCGTTCGAGAACGCCGTACATGCGTTTGACCTTTTGCTTTTCACGCAATTGGTTACCGTAGTCCGATTGACGAGCACCGGAAGTCTTACCGTGCTGGCCCGGTTTGGTGATCGTATCGGAGCCCTTGCCGACTTTGCTCGACAAGGAACGACGCGCGCTCTTTAAATTAAGGTCACAACCCTCGCGGCGCGCGAGCTTGAGTTTGGGACCGGTATATCGTGCCATTTAAAAATGCCTCTCTTATCCTGTGATGTTGGTCACATTGAGTTTATCTATCCTCATAGATAAACGCGGGATTAGAAAAAAGTTCGTTACACGCGACGACGCTTGGACGGACGCACACCGTTGTGAGGAACGGGGGTCACGTCTTGAATCGACGTCACACGAATGCCGAGTGCGTTAAGCGCACGCACGCTGGATTCACGACCGGGGCCGGGACCCATGATGCGAACTTCGACATTCTTCAAACCATATTCAAGAGCCACACGACCTGCTTGTTCGGCTGCCACTTGAGCAGCGAACGGGGTCGACTTACGGGAACCCTTGAAACCTTGAGCGCCGGAGCTAGACGCAGCGATTGCGTTGCCTTGGCGGTCGGTGATCGTGATGATCGTGTTGTTGAAGGAAGCGTGTACGTGAGCAATACCTT
The DNA here is from genome assembly GCA_002329575.1 of Sutterella sp. UBA1442. Taxonomy (GTDB): domain Bacteria; phylum Pseudomonadota; class Gammaproteobacteria; order Burkholderiales; family Burkholderiaceae_F; genus Aphodousia. The sequence continues at coordinate 17,002 of DCTK01000006.1, forward strand.
CAGTGACGACCTTCTTCACCTTTTTGCGAGCACGTTGCTGAGCAACTTGCTGACTGCTAGGAGATTTGCCAGCCATTGTAGTCCTTTAATGTTTACTTCTTAAGTGCGACGCCAGCCTTCTTCGGGCCCTTACGCGTACGAGCATTCGTACGAGTACGTTGACCGCGAACGGGCAAGCCGCGACGATGACGCATACCACAATAAGTGCCCAAGTCAATCAGGCGCTTAATCGAGAGTTGAACTTCACGACGCAAGTCACCTTCAATGGTGTACTGACCGATTGCATCACGGATGCGTTCGAGTTCAGCGTCGGTGAGATCTTTAATTTTCTTGGTGTATTCCACGCCGACTTGCGACAAAATGTCGCGGGCGCGAGAACGACCGATACCGTAAATGGCAGTCAAGCCGATTTCGGCATGTTGGTTCGGCGGAATATTAATACCGGCAATACGAGCCATCTTATACCTCTTTAGCCTTGACGTTGTTTGTGACGCGGATCTTCACAGATCACGCGGACAACGCCCTTGCGCTTAATGATCTTGCACTTACGGCACATTTTTTTGACCGAAGCGTTAACCTTCATTGTTTTCTCCAACCGTGAATTTCACGGATTATTACTGTCCAGACGACAGGAAATTTGAGAATTTACACTCTTTTTTCCAACTCTTCAAGTTTTTTGTCCGCGTAGTGCACAGAACAACCAACTCTCTGAGACAGAATCGGGAGGAAAGCAACTTTCCTCCTCGCTTCTGGCCGAACCCGAGGCGTGAAGTATAGCCTCGGGGGACGGTTTCATTTCACTCTGACGAAACTTACATCCCGGCAGAGCCAAAGCCCTTGAAGTTTGTCTTCTTGAGCAAATTTTCATATTGTTGCGACATCATGTACGCCTGAACTTGGCTCATGAAGTCCATCGTCACGACCACAACGATCAACAACGACGTACCACCGAAATAGAACGGAACGTTGAAACGCATGTTCAAGAATTCCGGTACCAAGCAGACGAACACCAAGTATGCAGCACCACCGAGCGTCAAACGAAGCAACACCTTGTCGATGTAGCGAGACGTTTGCTCGCCGGGGCGGATACCCGGGACGAACGCACCACTCTTTTTCAAGTTCTCAGCCGTTTCACGCGGGTTGAATACCAACGCCGTGTAGAAGTAGGCAAAGAACACAATCATTGCAGCGTAAAGCAATGTATACAACGGTTGACCCGGCGACAAAGCAGCTGCCAAATCGCGAATCCAACGCGTAGAATCGCCGCTCGTGAACCAACCGGCCAGCGTAGCCGGGAACAAAATCAAAGACGAAGCAAAGATCGGGGGAATCACACCCGACATGTTCATCTTCAAGGGCAAATACGAGCTTTGACCGCCGTACAGACGGTTGCCGATTTGGCGTTTTGCATAGTTCACGGTAATGCGACGTTGGCCGCGTTCAATGAAGACCACAAAGGCCGTCACGAGCGCAACGATGGCAATCACGAAGATTGCTGCCAAGGGGCTGATGGCGCCCGAGCTCACCAACTGGAACAAACCGGAGATTGCTGAGGGGAGACCCGCAACGATACCGGCGAAGATGATGATGGAGATGCCGTTGCCCAAACCGCGTTCGGTGATTTGTTCACCGAGCCACATCAAAAACATCGTACCCGTTACCAAAGAGACCACGCACGTGAAGCGGAACATCATGCCCGGATCAAGCACGAGGCCAGCTTGGCTCTCGAGTGCGACGGCGATACCGAACGCTTGGAAGACACCCAACAACAACGTGCCGTAGCGCGTGTATTGGGTGATCTTACGACGACCGGATTCGCCTTCTTTACGCAAACTTTCAAGCGAAGGGAGCACGTAGGACAACATCTGCATGATAATGGATGCAGAGATGTACGGCATGATCCCTAACGCAAACACCGAGAAGCGCGATAAAGCGCCACCGGAGAACATGTTGAACAGCCCGAGGATGCCCCCTTGTTGCTCTTGGAAGAGCTGCGAGAGCATGTCGGGATCGATACCGGGCACCGGCACGTGTGCGCCGATGCGGTATACGACTAATGCAAGCAGCAAGAAGATAGTGCGGCGCTTAAGATCGCCATACTTCGGGCCGCTTGCTTGGTTGGAACTGGGGCTGGTCGCCACGTTGTTCTTCCTAAAAAGCGAGTTATTCTTCCACGGAACCACCGGCGGCTTCAATAGCAGCCTTGGCACCCTTGGTCACGCCCAGGCCGCGAACGGTAACCGCACGGGTGATTTCACCCGAGAGGATCACGCGCGCACCCTGTGCGAGGATCGAAACAACGTTAGCGGACTTCAGAGCAGCCAAGTCGATTTCGTCAACCGGCATGGCCTGCAGTTCGTTCAGACGCACCACTTCGATGTAGCGGCGGG
>DCTK01000070.1:0-201 GCA_002329575.1 Sutterella sp. UBA1442
ACCCACACCGGTCGGACCTAAGAAAAGGAACGACCCATACGGACGATTCGGATCCGAGAGGCCTGCACGCGAGCGCAGAATCGTTTCTTCAACCGCCTTAATGGCTTCATCTTGGCCAACCACACGGCGACGCAAAGCGTCTCCAATGTGCAGTAACTTTTGACGTTCGCCTTCCATCATCTTTGCGACCGGAATTCCGGT
>DCTK01000070.1:217-29236 GCA_002329575.1 Sutterella sp. UBA1442
ACGACGTCTTGCTTACTTTCTTCGCGACGCAGCTTTTCTTCAAGCTTCGGCAACACGCCGTATTGCAGCTCGGCTAACTTTTCAAACTCGCCGCGACGACGGTACTCTTCCATTTGATGACGGGTCTTATCGATCTCGTCACGAGCACTCTTGGCTTCAAGCGCCTCGACCTTTTCTTTTTTCCAAACTTCTTCAAGGTCGGCATATTCACGCGAGAGCTTGGAGATTTCCTCTTCGATCACTGCCAAGNNCCAAGCGCTTTTTACTGCCCTCATCGGTTTCTTTTTTCATCGCTTCTCGTTCAATTTTCAGCTGAATCAAGCGACGATCAAGTTTGTCGAGCGCTTCGGGCTTGCTATCGATTTCCATCTTCACACGAGCGGCCGCTTCATCGATCAAGTCAATGGCCTTATCGGGCAAGAACCGATCGGTGATATAGCGGTGAGAAAGCTCTGCCGCGGTCACAATCGCCGGGTCAGTAATTTCCACCCCGTGGTGCGCTTCGTACTTTTCTTGCAAACCACGCAAAATGGCAATTGTGCTCTCGACACTCGGTTCATCAATCAACACCTTTTGGAANNAAGGCGGCATCTTTTTCGATGTACTTACGATATTCGTCAAGGGTCGTAGCACCGATGACATGCAACTCACCGCGCGAGAGGGCGGGCTTGAGCATGTTGCCGGCGTCCATCGAGCCCTCGGTTTTACCCGCGCCCACAACCGTGTGAATTTCATCAATAAAGAGGATGATTTCACCTTCGGAAGCCGTAACTTCCTTGAGCAACTTCTTCAAACGTTCCTCAAACTCACCACGGTATTTAGCGCCGGCAATCAAACCGGCCATATCGAGATTTAAAATTCGCTTGTTTTTCAACGTATCGGGCACTTCACCGTTCACAATACGTTGCGCCAAGCCTTCAACCACAGCCGTTTTACCGACACCGGGCTCGCCGATCAAGACAGGATTATTCTTCGTTCTGCGTTGCAAAATCTGCATAGCACGACGAATTTCATCGTCTCGGCCAATTACCGGGTCAAGCTTACCTTCACGGGCACGAGCGGTTAAATCAATCGTGTACTTCTTGAGCGCTTCGCGTTGGTTTTCGGCATCGGGATTGTCTGCCGTGTCACCGCCACGAACCTCATTAATCCCCGCTTCCAAAGCCTTGCGGGTTAAACCGCAACGCTTGGCAATACGAGCCGCTTCGCCTTGCGCTTGGGTTAAAGCCAACAAAGCCATATCCACAGAGATGTATTCGTCACCTCGTTGATTTGCTTCTTTTTCGGTCAGATTCAACCAATTGATGAAGTCACGCCCCGGACGAATATCGCCGCCAGTTCCCGAGACTTTCGGTTGGCGCTTTACAGCCTCGTCAATTTCAGTGGCTAATTTTCCGACTGCTACACCGGCGCGTTGCAAAAGCGACTTTGTCGAGCCGTCTTCATCACGCAAAAGAGCAGCTAAAAAGTGCACGTCTTCAATGATCTGATTATCGTTATTGAGCGCTAAACTTTGCGCATCGGCCAAAGCTTGTTGTAACTTCGTCGTTAATTTGTCTTGTCTCATTGTTATTCACTCCCTCGTGTTTCACCCTTCAGGGCGAAACCTTTTTATTACTAACTCCTATATGGGGGAGGGTTGTGAATTTTCAATAGCAACGCCCTTGAGAGGCCCTTTTTAAATACTCTTTAAATTCAATCTGTTAAATATTTTTGACAATTTTTGAAACAATATTTCCACAACAATATGGGTTTAACCGAATATGACACCACTAAAAATGACCGCGAACTGTCAATACGCCCAGTACAAGGCAAATGAATGAGCCCACGATATGAACAAAAAAGTGCTCGATCGCAGCCACCCATTGATTGGTCAGCATAAAGTGGAGGTTCTCACCTAAAACAGCCGTAAGCGTTGAAAAAGCACCTAGAAATCCTGTGATGATAAAAAGTCGAACGGCAGGAGAGATTTCCGGACGAGTGGATAACCAGGCAAGCGCCATTCCCATGAGGTAAGCAGCACAAAGATTTGACAAAGCAGTGCCTAACGGAGAACTCAGAAACCACACCGTGCCATTGAAAGCATAGGTTAACCACCAGCGAAGCATCGCGCCCAATGTGGCGCCTGAGGCAACCGATAACACCACAAGCCAAAGAGGACCGTCTTTTGTCATGAGAAATTAGATGTTTAGCGTTAAAAATGAGCCCATTGTACGCCTGAAAATTAAGCTTGATGATGCGCCTGTCGCCAAATTGTCACGGCGACATTCGACAAATGTCTTATTATTTAAACCATTGACAACTTCAGAGACTAATTAACCATGGCTAATTTACTTAACAGCACAATCCCCGCTTTTTCTGCTCAATCGACTGCGGGCGAAGTCACAAACGAAACCCTATCGGGCCACTATACCGTCCTTTACTTTTATCCCAAGGACAATACTTCAGGGTGTACGCTTGAAGGTCGAGACTTTGCCGCCAACTATGAGGCTTTCAAAGCGCTCGGCTGTGAAATCATCGGTGTGTCCCGTGACAGTCTTAAAAGCCACGGCAACTTTTGTGCCAAGCATGGCTTTCCGTTTGCTTTAATCAGCGATCCGGAAGAATCGTTATGCAACGTTTTTGGTGTGATGAAACTCAAAAAACTTTACGGCCGTGAATACATGGGCATCGATCGATCCACGTTTTTAATTGCCCCCGATGGCAAAGTTCTTCGCGAGTGGCGAAACGTCAAAGTTCCCGGTCACGTTGAGGCTGTACTGAATACCTTGCGTGAAATCGTTGCTTAATCATTCATTATTGAAGAGCTCTTACTATGCCATTGCCACCCAAGCCCACTACTTTAGGCACCATTTTAGGTTTAGCAACATCTGAAGTTACCGAGTCCATTCAGGCTAGGGACTCTTTTGAGCATTTAGCAGACGCGGGCACAGAAACTTCCGAGACCAAGCAAAGTCTCGTAAAAACAAAAAAAGCGGCTTCAAAACCCGCTAAAAAAGCAACTCGCTCCAATGCCAAGCCCAAAGCGAAGACCGATGANNGCCAGAAGCGACTTGAGGCCAAAGCGGTAAAAGTCTCAACCAAAACTAAAGGCTATCGTCCTAAAACACGAGCTCGCAAACTCTTTGTTCTAGACACCAATGTGCTGATGCATGATCCGTTGTCACTTTTCCAATTCGAAGAGCACGACGTGTATCTGCCGATGATGACCTTAGAAGAGCTTGATTCACATAAAAAAGGGATGAGTGACGTCGCTCGTAATGCGCGTCAAGTTTCTCGCTATCTTGATCAATTGCTCGGCCACGCCAAGGGCAACATTGCCGACGGCGTTGAGTTAAACGCATTGGGAAACACTGAAGCGCGCGGCAAGCTCTTTTTCCAAACCCAAATGATTGAGAGCACTTTGCCACAGGGTTTACCGCAAGGCAAAGCCGACAATCAAATTTTGGCAGTCGTCAGAGCACTTCAAGCCAAAGAAAAAGAAGATCGTTCAGTGGTCTTAGTCTCCAAAGACATCAACATGCGCATCAAGGCCACGGCATTGGGATTGGCTGCCGAAGATTATTTCACGGACAAAACACTCGACGATACCGACATGCTCTACTCAGGTCGTGCTCAGCTACCAGGCGACTTCTGGGAAACGCACGGCAAGAAGATGCAAAGTTGGAAAGAAGACGGTCAAACGTACTACAAAATCACGGGACCTCTTGTTCGTGAATGGTCTGTCAACCTCTTTGTCTACCTGCCTGATAACTCGTTTATGGCTCAGGTGAAAAAAATCGAAGGCCGCACGGCAACGCTTTGCGTTGTGCGTGACTATATGCAGGGCAATAAGCACACGGTCTGGGGCATCTCTGCACGAAACCGCGAGCAATGCTTTGCGCTCAATCTTTTGATGAATCCTGAGATTGATTTTGTGACGCTCTTGGGTCAAGCAGGCACCGGTAAGACTCTCATTACGTTGGCCGCAGCACTTACACAAACGCTCGATATGCGTCGGTTCTCCGAAATTATCTTTACTCGTGCTACGGTCAGTGTCGGTGAAGAAATCGGCTTTTTACCCGGTACGGAAGAAGAAAAAATGCTGCCGTGGATGGGGGCTCTTGAAGACAATCTTGAAGTGCTCAATCATCTGGATAACTCCAATGACTGGAACCGCAACGCAGCCAATGACCTTATCCGCAGTCGCATCAAAGTCAAAAGCATGAGCTTTATGCGCGGACGAACCTTTTTAAACAAGTTTGTGATTATTGACGAAGCGCAAAATCTCTCGCCTAAGCAAATGAAAACACTCATTACGCGTGCGGGTCCCGGAACAAAAATTGTCTGTCTCGGCAATATTGCCCAGATAGACACCCCCTATCTGACCGAAGGTTCTTCAGGTTTAACCTACGTCGTGGACCGTTTCCAAGGCTGGGAGCATGCCGGTCACATCACGTTGCAACGTGGGGAAAGAAGTCGCTTGGCTGATTTCGCCAGTGACGTGCTCTAGGAATATCAACGCCTTCAAAGTAAACGGTCGCCCAATCTCGGTTTGAGCGACCGTTTTATTCTCGACTTAAGTACAAAAGCTCTAGCCTAAAGCGCAGTCAAGCACCATCATCACCAAAAAGCCTGCCATCACACTCAAAGTCCCCAAGTTGGAATGTTCACCCAAATGCGCTTCGGGGATTAACTCTTCGACAACCACGTACATCATGGCACCGGCCGAAAAAGCCAATAGCCATGGCATAAAAGGTGTAATCCAAGACGCACAAATGACAACCAAGGCACCGAAGACAGGCTCTGCCAGCCCCGATAAAGAACCGAAGGCGAAGGCCTTCTTTGCGCTATAACCTTCTTGGCGTAAAGGCAGAGACACTGCAGCGCCTTCAGGTACATTTTGAATGCCCATGCCAAGCGCCAACGCAAAGGCTGCCGACATTGCCACCGGATCTCCGGTTTGTCCTGCTATCACAAAGAGTAAGCCCACACTCATCCCTTCAGGGATGTTGTGAAATGTCACAGCAAAAAAGAGCAAATTGGCGCGAGACAGTTGCGTTTTCGGACCTTCGGGCGAGGCTGCGCCCGGGTGCAAGTGAGGCAAAAGTTCATCTAAAGCCAATAAAAACGCAACTCCCAACACAAAGCCGCCAGCAGCAGGAAGCCATGACGCCATCCCTTGAGCTTCGGCTGCGTCCATTGCTGGAATCAAAAGACTCCAGACGCTGGCTGCAATCATGATCCCAGCGGCAAAGCCTAACGCAATACGATGCGCATTTTCTGAGATGCTGTGACGAAAGAAAAACACGCCGGCGGCACCCAAGGTCGTCATAGCAAACGTAAAGCCTGTGCCCGTTAAGACCCAGCCCAGCATTTCCAATGTTGATTGCATATTTTTTATCCGTTATATCCCGGAAACAGCCCGGTATTTGTATGGTGGTTGATTTGGTTCAATCTTAACAAAAGACTTTTACTGCCATAGTCAATTCTTTCTATCGCAACAATAGATTGGCTTTGCATAATAATTAATCAATAGAATCAGCTAGTTATCAGAGAATAATTCTCATTTATCACTAGATGCTTCAATTAATGATGTAAAAAATTGATATCTTGATCATATTCAAAACTTCATAAAATTAAGTAAAATCCCTTATCAACGAATACCTCTTTCCACACAATTAGGTTATGTCAAACTGATAGAATGCCCGTATATACAGAAATAGCAGGAGTTTTTTAATGCCACGAACTACCACTGCACTGACTCAGGCACAACACTATTTAGAGGTACTCAGAAGTATACCCAGACATCGTTATGCCTCGACAAATGAAATTCAGAATTCTCTGGCTTTACGAGGCATCGAAATCAACACTCTGACACTTCAACGCTATCTTAAACAACTTACCGATAGCGGTACGGTACCGATTGAATGCAATAAGAAAACCAAGCCTTTTGGCTATAAGCTTGGTCCTGGCTGCGATGCATTGCTTTTTACAAAATTTTCTCCTCAAGAGGCTCTGTTATTACGTTTAGTTGAGGAAAATTTAAAGTATCTGCTTCCTGCGAAAATCACCAAGGGCCTAGATCCGTTTTTCGATCAAGCCAAACGTTGTTTGGCCGACGGCAGTGAAGGACGCACGAAGGCTGAAGTTGAGTGGTTAAAGAAGATTTCTGTCGTTGCCGGCTCCTTGCCGCGCATCCCGCCCAACATTAAACCGAGAATCTTCGAGACGATCTCCGAGGCCTTGTATTCAAACAAGATGCTTAACCTTCACTACCAAAATGTTGAAGGGCAGGAAAAGGTCAAACACATTAATCCGTTGGGGCTCGTACAACAAGACGGCAGACTGTACCTCGTGTGCCAATTCGAAGGCTACACCAACTTCCGCCACTTGGCTTTACATCGGATTTTAAATGCCGAGTTGCTTGATCTGAGTGCGCCTAAAGTGCCCGGTTTTGACGTGCACGATTATGTGAAGTCAAGACACTTCAATTACTCGGGCGATGAGCCTCAAATGGTGCATCTTGTACTTGAATTCACCAATGAGCAGACTTTCGTCCAATTGACTGAGTCACCATTTAAACGCGATCAAGTGCTCACCAAGTTGCCCAATGGGCANNGATATCGAAGATAGCATTTTGCTTGACGGATGGATTAAAACATGGGAACAATTAGCGGGTATCGTTCTTGTTGAAAAGACTCCGCTTTAGTCCATGCTTTATACCATTTACAGTAACGCGTTTGAAGTTCTTGAAGCTTACTTTTGTGCTCAAATCAAGGCTCAAAAGTCTCATCATCCGGCCGAGCTTTTTCAGCCCATTCGGGTTATTTCGGGCTCGGCCGCCATCAATCAACGTTTGCGTTTATCGCTGGCTCGCAATAGTGGCATTTGCGCGGGTGTGGATTTTTGGACAACGCAATCGTGGCTACACAACTACTCGGGCATCGGGCTTGGCAGTGCGGCCACCAATCAAGACTTTGTCTGGATTATCTGGGCGGCCTTAGACTCCGAATTTATCAGCGCTCATGCCCGCCTATCTCACTATTTTGAAAACAAATCTGGACTGGAGTTTGCTCGCGCTCGCTACGAGCTCTCGTGCAAGATTGCCGCTGTCTTTGATAAATACGTGAACTATCGCTTTGACTGGGTCGCCGACTGGTTAAACCTTAAAACAAATCCAACCGCAGAGACCATTTGGGACAAAGCCCAAATTGCCCATGAAGCAGAACGCCTGGCAGCAAACCCTGATTATTCTTGGCAAAAAGCACTTTGGAAACGTTTAAGTCAAAAAGAGTTTCGTGAACGATTTGCTTGGAAAGGCTACGAGACACTCAAGCTTTATGCCTCGGAAGCGTCTCGAGAACAAAAAATTGAAAACGAACCTGCCATTCTTCACTTCTTCGCCCCGTTTGGCATCTCACCTCTCATGCTCGGTGTTATCAAAGACTTGGCAGAGCACGAAGGTGAAAAAGGCCCCAAGGATGTCTACGCCTATATCCTCAATCCCTGCCGCGACTACTGGTTTGATTCCTACGGCAAAGACAGTGACTCGGATGGAAAGATCATTGATTATTTGAGAAAAAATTCGGCCGCAAGCCGCGCCATGATCAATCGCTTCTATGCATTTGCCGAAGAAGGCGAAACGGCCGAGCCGAAAAATGTTCGCACCGTGCACTCCCTGGCTACACTCGGAGAACAAAAAAATCTCACCACGAGTGCCTTCATTGATCGCATGGACCTGGTGCGAGATGTCAATCTACTGACGAGAGCACAAAAGGCGATTTTGGAAAACGATATTGAAACGCTCCCTGCCGGCATCGATCCCGGTGAGGACCGTTCCATTCGCCTGATTAAAGCACCCAATTTGACGCGCGAGGTGCAAAATGCCGTTCAGCTATTGCATCACCTTTTTACGGACAAGTCTCTGGCACTGACCCCAGACGACGTACTGATTGTCACACCCGACATTGAAAAAACGGCACCGGTTATCCAGTCGGTTGTGTTGGCCCTACCCTCACAATACCGAATCGATTTTCAAATTAAAGGACAGTCGGCTGCCACCGATGACATGACCGCCAAGGCGCTCATTGAACTGGGCAAAATGTTTATGACTGCGCCCAATCTCAAGACGCTCGAAAATTGGCTCGAGCTGCCGCTTGTAGCTCAATGCTTTGATCTTTCGCTCGAAGAGTTGGCTGTGATTCATGACTGGTTGTTGGTGGCAGGTTTCAGACGTGGTTTAACGGCCGAGCAAGTGCGCCAGTCTCAAGAATTTTCTGCAAACGGTTGCATCGATCAAACCACTATCGTAGCTCACGAGGAGGGCACGCTTGAACGAGCGCTGGAACGCCTTGCATGGGGCTTTGCCATGCCTGAAGACCGAGCCTCGGTTGCAGGAGACGTCCTAGCCATTCAAGGCGATCTGGGCTCTCGATTCAATACCGTTGTCAAACGTGAAGCTTTATTTGAAAAGCTTTTGAATTTATTCGGTCTTCTCAAAGATACGCTCACTCAGACCCCCGGTCCTAACCGTGTTCTAGCCCCGGCGCTTGCAAGCGCTTGGGCACACGNNGGTTGACCGGTTCTTCAAGAAGGCCGGTGACGTTCGCGCTCTAATGGCTTTTGAAAGTGCGTTACGCGAGCTCGATATGTCGCTTGCACCGCAAAGCGATACGCTTGATGACAGCATCAGTATGCCACTTGCCATTTATTGGCGAGCCTTAGAAGACCACTTCCGTGTGCCATCGGACAATCAGCCAACCGTGGGACGCGTCACATTGGCACCCATGGGCTACGCAAGAACCTTACCCTATAAAGTCGTCATTGCGCTTGGCCTAAATGAGGAAAGTCCTTTCCCGGGTAAACAGCACTTTGAAGAATTCGATTTGATGGGCGCCACAGGCTTAAAACGCCAAAATGACCGTGACAGCCGAGCTGACAATCGAAACGTCTTTTTAGATTTGATCACATCGTGCCGAGAACGACTGTTTCTTTCCTACTCGGTCGGCATGGACGAGAAAAATCCTCAAAATCCCTCCCCTGTGGTGACGGATTTTATGGAGTTTTTAACGAGTAATGCTCCTATTAGTGAGCAAGAGTCGATGCGAGAAGCGCTCACCGTTACTCTGCCGCTAACGGACACGTCGCCCGAGAACTTCACCGTTAATGACATTCGCTACTGGCAAAGCTACGATCAGGCACTTTTAGCGGCGCTCAATGATGCCATCGCTCAGGGCTACTGGCAAACAGAACCGCAAAGTATCACGGGTGCCATGAACGAAGAGCTTTTTGCGTCTAACATCAGCATTGATGAATTGGCCGAGTTTGCAAAAAGTCCTGATCAATGGGTACGGAAAAAGTTGGCTTTGAGAGACTTCGATGAAGACGCCGTCGATGAGATTCCGCTCACCGGTTTCGATGACTATCTCACCCAAAGCATTAACCGCCGTCGTTGGCTCAAACTCATTGAATCCGGCCTTGACCAAAACGAAGTACGCCGGCTCATTGAAAACGATCCGATGTCCGGTGCCGCAGGCTTAAGAGTTTTACTCAAAGAAATGGATTTATCGATTTTGTTTAATGCTCACGATCGGTATCGGTCGNNGCTGACGTCGATGAGTACCGCCTGCGCTCCCCTAACGCTTCAAAAGGCCTTCGCAGGTTTTCGTTACTTCAAGACGGCCTCTGTAACAAACCTTGCCAGCGTGCACTTTGGCAACAGTAACGCTTCGTGCGTCAGCTTAGAGGACGGGACGGGCAAAACTTTTGATCTTTCCGGCCTTCACCCCTATTTGATCGATTTCATTACTTCGGTGAGCTCCGGCGAGGTTGCTTTTACCCGCATGATGCTCGCCAATGCCCTTTTGGCTCTTGATCATGCAGACTTAACCGACAAAGGCCTTGGTCTAATTGCCATTGATACCCTCGGCCGTGCTAAGACACCGGAAGTCACCATTTATGAGCCTGCCGATTCGCAAACGTCGGTAACCTTTGCCCAAACACTGCTGAAGATGGTTGATATTGCGATCAACAAAACGGGACTGCAACCCTCATCGGAACGTTTTGACAAACTCATCTGGCGCGGTCGAGAACCCGTGACGGAACTGACGGCTTACAATGCCTTTAAAGATGCCCGTGAGATGACAATGAAAGCACTCACGTTAAACTCTGCTGAGGGGAAAAAACCGAATATGGCTGAAGTCAACGCGGCTTGGTCTCATGTGAACACGCTTTTGGACGAAGAGAAAAATGCCTAATCTGACCGCTCCCGACGTTTTTGACCTCGCTAATACTCCACTCGATGAGAATTTTCTCATCGAGGCCAGTGCGGGCACGGGTAAAACCTTCTCGCTCATTCATATCGTCCTGCGCCTTATTGTTGAAAAAGGCCTGTCGGTTGATCGGCTACTACTTGTGACATTTACCAAGGCAGCCACGGCCGAATTGCGTCAACGTGTGCGCAAACTTCTGACTCAAATGCGAGATACGCTTGAGGATCCCAATAGCGAATTTGCGGAGAGCCAACACGAGACGCTTTACAGAAAATGGATAGAAAGCGGGCTTGATAATGACATCATCCTCGTACGTATCAAAGCTGCGCTTGAAGCCATGGATGACTGCAGCATTTGCACTATTCACAGCTTCTGCCAAGCCATCCTTGAAGACAACACGTTTTCCAGCGCCGAGGGGTTTGATTTTGAGATCGGCGACGATGGCGAAATTAAACATCAAGTCGTGGAAGACTTTTTGCGCGAAGAAGTGTTAAAAACTCAAAATGATCGGGTCAAGTGTGCGTTAAGTGAAGTCTCTGTTTGGACCGAAAAATTGGCCCAGCTTGTTAAAGCCCCCAAAGGGGCAAACGTGGCTTATCGCTATCCATTAGAAGACGTTGATGCGAAAACAGGACGAGCGCTTAATCCCGTTGACGAGGAGTTTGAGGCCGAATTATTGACGGTCATGAAGCGCTTTGTTCAGGAAGTGCCGGCTCGCTTTTATGCACTGAAAAAACGCGAGCAGATCAGAACATTTGATGATTTGCTCTTAGACGTTTATGCGGCCCTTGACCATGAAGGTTTTGTGCACTCGGTCAGAAGCAGTTTTGATGCGGTGTTAATTGATGAGTTCCAAGACACCGATCCCGTGCAATATCGCATTTTTGAGCGCATCTTTATTGAACCCGATGCAAGTACCAACGGAAAGAATCCTCTGGTGATTTTCGTTGGCGATCCCAAACAATCCATCTATCGGTTTAGAAATGCCGACATTGCCACTTATTTAAGGGCCGCCGAAGGGATTAAAAAATACCAACTTTCGAGCAATTTCCGCTCAGCCCAACCCATTATCGAGGCCTGCAACCGTTTCTTTGCCGATGCCGGTACTGATACCGCATTTTTCAATGACAGCATCCGCTACAGCCCCATTAATGCTCAAAGCAAAAAAGAGCCGTTGTGGGTAGAAAGCACCGAGGGCGACAAGATGCTGCCGGCCTTTGAAATTTGGTACAAAGCCATCGAAGGCCCCGCAATGCGCGCCCCTGACACTGACTGGCAACAGGACCAAATCATCGCCTCGGAAATCAAGGCATTGACCTCGGGTCGCGTCTATAAAGACCAAAAGAAAACGCAACCGTTAAAGGCCTCTGATATCTGCATCTTGGTTAAGAAAAAGTCCGATGCAAATGGGCTCGTTAAAGCACTGGCTGAGCATCAAATCCGTGCCATTACACCGGAAAGTGCCGATGTCTTTGCCACGGAAGAGGCCGATGACATTCTTAAATTGCTCTACGCACTCGAAGAAATTGATAACGTGCTTGCAGTCAAACTTGCCCGCACAACGCGTCTAATGGGCGAATCCGTGAACGAGGTCAGTCCTGAGCGTTTCGAGGAGTCAGAAACTTCGAACGACAACACCCTGGCGATTCGGCAATTGCTTCAAGAGGCTCAAAACGCTTGGCAGTACGCAGGCGTTGCAGGCGCCTTCTCACTGATTATGGGCCGTTGCAAAACACGTGAAAGGCTTCTGCCGCAAAAGTTTGGCGAACGTAGACTCACCAACTACGCGCACGTCATTGAGTTACTTCAAGAGCAAAGCAATACTTACAAAAGCATCTCGGGTTTAACCCGCTGGTTTAAGCGCAACATTCCGCCGGCAGACTCTAAGACTGAAGTGCCCGAAGAGCGCCAATTGCGACTCGACAGTGATGCTGATCTCGTCACTATTATGACGATTCACAAAAGTAAGGGCCTGGAATTTCCCGTGGTCATTTTGTTGCACCCGAGAAAGCAAGCGCTTCCAATGCCGCAAAACACGACAACAAGCGTTTTTAAACATGTCGACGGACCCGCCGTTCATTTCGAGTTCTCTCATAAGTCGCTTTACGCAAAGGTAGACGCAGAGGGTAACGAACAACAAGAAAATGAGCTCACGCGTTTGGTCTACGTCGCGATGACGCGAGCCAGCCAACGCTTGGTGTTGCCGATGATGTTGCCAAGACGGGTATATGGCAAATCCAAACCCAAACCCGATAATGTGGACAACGCCTATACTTGGGCACTCTTAAAACGTAAAAAACCCCAAGCGACTGAACTCATCAATGCCCTGAGTGAACTCATTGAAGCACTTAAAGCACAATCTAGCACTCCGGACGCCTTTGCCATCCATTTGGTTGACGATGAAATGCTTTCCTTTGGCTGGCATGCATTGTGCCCAAAAGTTAAAACCGAAGAGAAAGCCTCTGTGGAACTCACTGCCGGTGAAGCCAAACCGGTGCTCACTCAGTGGTTCCCGACAAGTTACACTGCCTTGGCGCGCGGTGCAATTGAGCTTTCAGAGGCAGAAGTCCGAAGTCTTGAAGTCGAAGATGAACTTCCGCAGACAGCTCTTTCCGAGCCTGATGCTTCGACTGAAATCACCATAGAAAAACTGCAAGCCTCTGCTCTCACTGTCAATGACTTACCCCGAGGGCTTGAAGCCGGCACCTTCATCCACAGTCTGTTTGAACGAGCCGACTTTTCTCTCGTTAGAGAGGCTTCGCAGGGCAATGCTGAGGCACTTGACAAGTTAAAGACTGCCGTGCGACGTCAAATTCGAATCTTCGCTCACCTTTTCACGGACCGAAGTCTTGACGAGTACACAAACGTTTGCACGGAACTGCTCATCAATGTCTTAAATGCCACGATTGCCGATGAGGAGACATCGAAGCGATTGGGACTTCAAAAACCGTTAATTTTGAGCTCACTGCCGCCTGCGGCCTTTATCCGTGAAATGGCCTTTACCGTGCCGATCAGTCCGGCCAAAGAGAATCATTTTGCGGCAACGCCCGCAGGGCTTTCNNCGTTATCACGTTGAGCTGCCCTCCGAGCGCGATCTCACGGGCTATTTAACCGGTGCCATTGACCTTACCTTTGAGTTTGAAGGTAAGTACTATGTTCTTGACTGGAAGGGCACTCGATTGGGCGAAAATGCTCAAGACTACAGCTCAGCGCGAATCGACGCGGAGATGCAAAAACATCACTACCCCCTACAATACTTAATTTATTTGGTGGCGCTTAAACGTTATCTCGCCATGTGCGGCATTGAAAAGCCAACCAGCAAATTAGGCGGCGCATTCTACGTCTTTGTCCGTGGAGTCAGACAAAATGACAACCCCGCCTTGGGTATCATGTTCGATAAACCTAGTGAAAAACTCATCGATGCCTTGGATGCTTTCTTTGCCGACGGTTTGAGTCCAGAGGCCATTGAAGCCTTGTCAATGCGCGCCCGATAGGAGAAGTTCATGCCCCTGCGTAAACCTCAAGCCGTTGTTTTCGATTTGGATGGCACCTTGTGCGACTGCGCTCATCGTCGACATTTCATGCAGTGTCGCCCCAAGATGCGAGAAGAGTTTCATGCGGCCTGTATCGATGATGGTGTCAACCCTGCAGTGAAAAAATTGCTCGACTTTGCTGTGCTTGGCGACTGTCGCATTGTGCTACTCTCGGCTCGGCCGCATCGGTTTAAAGCGCAGACGACCGAGTGGCTCAAGAAAAATCATATCGTCTACGATCAACTCATATTGAGCCTTTATCCCGAACTGACCGATCCGCAATTTAAGCTCAAGATGTACAAAGGGCTCATCGAACCTTTCTATGAAGTGCTCTTTGTCGTTGATGATCGTGACTCGGTGGTCGCCATGTGGCGAGACTTAGGCATTACCTGTTTTGATGTTGCCGGCAACCACTTCTCATAATTGGAAAACTCATGACTAGCACGCTTGCGACTACTGATCTGGAGAACACGCCCACAACAAGCGCCTATGAGCGTTTGGGACAGTTACTGTGGACAACGCTTGCACNNAGGCTCCTGAAAGCCTCAATGCATTGATGCGGGCCATGGGCGAGGCCAATGCTGTCGGAAGCGTGTGTTTTGAATTGCACGATGAAGATCCTTTACTGCCCGTTACCCGTGAAGACATTGAAATGCTGGTCTCAACGGGCATCATTGGCGACAAAAATCAAGTCTCCGAGACAATCCCGATTGTGGCGGATTTTCAAGAAGGCTTTGTGAGACTGTATCTTCAAAGACGCTTTCAAGAAGAGGTCTCTGTCGCTCAAACACTTTGGGCTCTTGCGCAGCAACCCGACACTGCCCTAACGACTGAACAAGAAAAGACACTGGCTCAATTCGATCGCATGAGCTACGGTAAAAACAGCGTCTCCGACGATCGTTCTCGCCAAGAGCAATTGGATGCCGTCCGAGGTGCAGTATTAAAACGCTTTTGCATCATCACGGGGGGCCCAGGAACCGGTAAAACCACCACCGTTGCAAAAATTATTGAGTGCCTCTTGTCGGATAAGCCCGATTTAACGCTCAAGCTTGCTGCTCCCACGGGCAAAGCCACCGCTCGCATCATGCAGTCCTTGGAAGAGTCTGCCCTGCGATTTGAACCTTTTTTCCCAAGACTGGTGCAAAAGCTCAAAGAAAGTGAACTGCCCTCAAGAACCATTCACAAGTGGCTTGTTACCCCAACGGCTACGGGACGCGCTCCGAGCGCAGATAACCCCATTGATTGCGATGTGCTCATCATTGACGAAGCTTCGATGATCGATATTTCATTGGCCAAAGAGCTTCTTGATGTGATTGATACCAGTCGAACTCGACTGATTTTGTTAGGCGACAAGCATCAACTCTCTGCAGTGGGGCCGGGTTCAGTGCTCACAGATTTGACGGTTAAAGACGGCGCCATTAGCCAGTGTGTTAAAGAACTCACCGTCAGCCATCGTTTTACGGCTGACTCCAACGTGGGCCAAATGGCCTATGCCATTAATTCTGCTGACGATGCGTTTGAGGTTAAGACTTTTATCAATCGTTTTGCCGACAGCCGAGACGGTAAAGATGCCGTCAGCGTTCATGTTCCCACTGAGAATACTGCGCCTTTAAGCGAAGCCTTTTTAGATTGGATCAAGCCGCATATGCAGGCCTATATCGAGTCTTTAAACGCCTACCTGACTCTTCCTGATCAGAAGCATCTTGAGGCACTTTGGGAGGCGATTGATCGTTTCCGCGTCTTTGCTGCTCAGCGTCAGGGACCGATGAGCGTCTCGGCGGTTAACGCTTGGGCTGAAGACTATGTCAAGCGTGCGTTAGGCGTTGCTGATGAAACGATTTTCTATCCGGGCCGCTTGATCATTATCCGCGTCAATTCCTCTGATCTCGATGTCTATAACGGTGACGTGGGCATTGTGATTCCGAAAGAAAATCAAAAGGATTTGATGCTCTATATCGGTGATCGTCGCAAGTGGCTCTCGGTTGGCTTGCTACCACAGCACGACACGGCATTTGCCATGACGATTCACCAATCGCAAGGCTCACAATTTAAACACGTTGCCGTTATATTGCCCTCATCAATAGACTCGGGGCTTGCTACTCGAGAGCTTTTTTATACCGGAGTGACTCGAGCACAGGCTGAGGCCGCTGTTTTTGGGACAGAAGAAATCATCGAAGCATCTTGCACGCACGGCTGTGAACGCGCGAGCGGTTTGGCGGATCGACTTAAAGAATTGAGTTAAGTCCCGGTAGCAAAAAAGGCACAAGTGCTCTTAGCGCCTGTGCCTTTTTCGTTGTTATTCGTTATACGTTAACCGACAAATCGCATCACCAAAATCAGACCGAGCATGGTAAATCCGATGGCCAATTTAGCTGCAATACCGGCAATCATCCCGACCCAGGTAGCCCAACTTACTTTAGCTGAGCGATGCATGTCTCGGTGACCGATCATCTCCCCTAAGAAAGCCCCGATCACAGGGAATAAGAAAATGCCCAAAAGCCCGAATGGAATCCCCACGATTGTACCCAAGAGTGCACCGGTCAAGCCTTGCTTGGTGGCACCGGCTTTCTGCGCGCCCATTGTTTGGCTCAGCCAATCAATCGCAATGGAAATGGCTGTGAGCACCCCCAACGCGATCAACGTGCCCATGCCNNTGCCGATATACTGATAGTCATCGATATAGGCAATGATCCAGCCTCCGATAAAAATCATCGGAATTCCGGGCAGTGCCGGCACAATCGTGCCTGCCAAACCACAGACAATCAAGAGAATGGCCAACGTGTAGAGGCCGTAAGTAAAAAGAAATTCGATCAAAATTACACCCGTGCACGGTTTTTAAATTGAGTGAATTCACCGAAGAAGGTCAATTCCACAGTGCCCGTAGGACCGTTACGTTGCTTACGGATAATGGCTTCGGCATCGCGTTCGTTATCGGTGTCTTTCAAGTCCGGGTTATAAACAATGTCACGGTACAAGAAGATAATCACGTCAGCATCCTGCTCGATAGAGCCCGATTCACGCAAGTCACTCATCAAAGGACGCTTATCGGGACGGTTTTCAAGCGAACGGTTTAACTGCGACAAACCGATAATCGGACATTTGAGCTCTTTGGCCAAGAGTTTCAAACCACGGGAAATTTCAGAGATTTCCTGTTGACGGTTTTCACTGCGACCGTCACCGGACATCAGCTGCAAGTAGTCAACAACGATAAGCCCCAGTTGCTTGACTTCTCGAGACAGGCGACGAGCGCGTGAGCGAATATCCGAGATACGAAGACCGGACGAGTCATCAATAAAAAGATTGTGAGAATTGGCAATATCGGCAGCTGCCGCACTCATTAACTGAAACTCGTCACCTTGAAGGCGACCGTTACGCAGATTTTCCAAACGGATGCGCTTGTAAGAGCTGATCAAACGCATGGCCAATTGCTCGGCCGGCATTTCCATAGAAAAGATAGCTACAGGCATCTCGGCCTTCAAAGCCACAAACTCAGCGATATTCATGGCGAAAGTCGTTTTACCCATAGCAGGACGACCGGCCACAATAATGAGTTCGCCCTCGTGCATGCCTTTGGTTAAGCGATCCAAGTCCGCAAAACCGGTCGGCACCCCTGTGACCAAATTGTTGCTCTTACTGTTGTAAAGCTTCGTGACTTGTTCAGTGACGGCGGCCAAGGACTTGCTGATGGGTTTAAGACCTTGACTGGCTAACTCGGCACTTTCACTGATTTTGAAAATGGAGCTTTCAGCTCGATCCAAAATGTCTTTTGTCTCCAAGCCCTTTGTATCTAAAGCGGAATCAACAATTTCAGAGCCCACCGAGACAAGGCTACGAAGAATACTCTTATCACGCACAATTTCAGCATAGCGACGAGCATTCGCTGAGTTAGGCGTATTCATGGCTAAAGAGTTTAAGAAGCTTCTCGTGCCTTCTTGTCCGAGCCCCACAGCGGCCATGGAATCATGAACGGTTAAGNNACCGTTTTGAATCAGCGAGACAATGTGCTCATAGATTCTTCTGTGATCACCACGGTAAAAGTCATTTGCCGTAATCACGTCATTGACCAAGTCAAAGACGCGATTGTCGATTAACAGACTGCCGAGAAGCCCTTGTTCGGCTTCCGTTGAATGCGGCGGCAGACGTAAAGCTTCCGAAGAAGTCGTTTGTTCGGTCGTGGGCATAGCAATTATTGAAAGTAAATTCGGTTCAAAACAAATGTGTTAAGCAACGTATTTTATCAAAGCGTTTAAGGTGCTCTGAGAGAAAAAATGTGTTGAAAAGTACAAAAAAGACCAGTCAAAAACAAAACGGTCCGTCGCTCCGGTAAGGGAGCACGAACCGTTCTGAATTTTGCGAGGGCTGAAAGGCCGTCTACAAATTATTGAGCAGCGACCACACGAACCGTGATTTCGGCCGTGATGTCGGTCATCAAACCGACAACGATCGGAGCTTCACCCAAAGCCTTGATCGGGCCGTTGGGCAAACGAATTTGAGACTTCTTGATGTCGAAGCCTTGAGCTTGGAGAGCTTCAGCGATGTCAGCATTCGTGACAGAACCGAAGAGGCGACCGTCAACACCGGCCTTGCTCGCGATTTCAACGACATCACCGTTCAACTTGGCAGCCACGGCTTCAGCGGCAGCAACGCGTTCAGCTTGGGCGCGTTCGAGTTCAGCACGACGTTGTTCGAACTCGGCGATAGCAGCTTGCGTAGCGCGCTTGGCACGCTTGGTCGGGATCAAGTAGTTACGGGCGTAACCGTCTTTGACCTTAACGATGTCACCCAAGTCACCGAGGTGGGTAATCTTTTCAAGAAGAATAACTTGCATTTGATTATCTCCTTCCCTGGATTATTGGTTATCCGTGTACGGCAACAAGGCCAAGAAGCGAGCACGCTTGATAGCCGTATCGAGTTGACGTTGATAGTGAGCCTTCGTACCCGTCAAACGAGCCGGCATGATCTTGCCGTTTTCTTGAATGAAGTCACGGAGGGTGTCGACATCCTTGTAGTCGATCATTTCGACGTTTTCAGCCGTGAAACGGCAGAATTTCTTACGCTTAAAGAGCGCATTTTGTTGGTTGCCGCGGCGCGGCTTACCCTTGCCCTTTGCACCAAAAGCCATTTTTAAACTCCTTGTGAGTATTGCGTGATATGGACGATCAATTGTCGGGAGCGCTGTGAGCGCGGAGCCAGGAAACCGGTTAACTTAAAAACCGAACCGAGAGGTTCCTGATTCAAAGCCAAGGCGATATCGCCGCAGGCCTTACAGGTCACGTCGTACTGTAACTTGCGATCGCTTCCTGCTTCTTTTACTACACTCATGTGGTGAAACACCACTTCTAAAACCGCCAACCCTGCAGGTGTGTACCGCAACTCGTATTTTTGAGTGAACTCACCCGTTAAAGCGACTGTGTTCACGTTGGCGTCTCTTGTGTCAACCGACAATCTTTGATAAATCAATTAAGCAGCTTGAGCGGCTTGAGCTTCTTGAGCTTGAGCAGCTTCGCTAGCGGCCTTCTTTTGCTCTTCCTTTTCGACGATCTTCATCATCGGGGAAGCAGCCGTTTCAGCCTTCTTCATCTTGATCGTTAAATGACGCAACACGGCATCGTTGAAGCGGAAACCGTTTTCGATCTCAGCGAGCGTTTCATGAGAGCATTCGACGTTCATGAGAACATAGTGAGCCTTCACCAACTTTTCGATCGGGTAGGCCAAGGGACGACGGCCCCAGTCTTCGACGCGATGCATCTTGCCACCTTGTTCGGCGACGAGAGCCTTGTAGCGTTCGATCATAGCGGGCACTTGCTCGCTTTGATCCGGGTGCACAATAAAGCAAATTTCATAATGACGCATTGGAATTGTCTCCTTACGGAAAAAACCACCCGGAGCGTCTATTTCCGGTGTGGCAAGGACAGAAAAAACGCTATTGTACTGTTTCAAATAATCCTTTGCAAGACTTTTTAAAGAAATTTTCAGCGATTTTTTAATCACTTAGCGAGCCTTGCAATCGATATCCGAAAGGACAAAAGCAAAATCGCTAAAGCATGGTACACTTCTGAGCTCAAAAAGCAACCCCTAAACAAAAAAATCTCAATATGATCAAGCACTTTTCCCACAAAATCAGAACATTACCGACCCCGATGGCGGGTCTTGCGCTCGGTGTCTCCAGTCTTGGGGTTTGCTACGAAATCGCTTTCGGATTTAACGGTTGGGCTCAGATTGTGGCTGCACTCATTGCTACAGGGCTATTAACGCTTCTGTTGGGTCGCTACCTATTGCACTTCGATACATTGATTGCTGATTTGAAGCACCCGGTCTTAGGCAGCATCGCCCCGACCTTTGCCATGTGCTTGATGGTTCTTTCAAAAACGCTCGGTCTGTGGTCAGCCACAGCCGGTGCCACCCTTTGGTCTGCGGCCGTGACTATTCACGTATTGATTCTGTGTGTTTTCATTCGTCATCGATTAAGTGACCGCCGCATGGAAACAATGGTTCCGAGTTGGTTTATTCCGCCCGTGGGCTTAATCGTTGCCGACGTCACATTCCCCGGCACTGCCCTTTTATTGCCTGTTGCTCAAGTACTGCTGTATGTGGGGCTTATCAGCTATGCGATTTTGCTGCCCACCATGCTTTATCGCATTTTCTTTTACCCCTCAATTCAAGCGCAGGCTCAACCCACGATTGCCATTATGGCGGCACCGGCCAGTCTCTGTTTGGCAGGCTACTTGACGGTAACGGCAGAACCCAACTTACTCATTGGTGCGATTCTTTTAGGCATTGCCCTCTTGATGACAATCGCCATCTACTTTGCCTTCTGGCACTTGTTGCGCCTGCAATTTTCGCCGGGCTACGCGGCCTTTACCTTCCCCATGGCCATCGGCGCAACGGCGTTATATAAATCAGCAGCCGCTATTGAACACTTTGCCGGTGCTCAACAATATGTCGATACGCTTCGATTCTTAGCGCATATTGAATTAGCCATTGCAACGCTTGTCATTGGGTTCGTGCTTTTTCTCTATAGCAAGAATTTCGGTTCTTTTTTAGCTAAAGTCGAATAAACAAAACGAAATGAGGGGCGTTATGCCCCTCAAAATCAAAACACTCAGTGTGCGTTAACGGTGATTCACTTTTGCGATAAACCGCGTGAAAAGCCCCCAGCCGATCGGCAACGATTCAGTATCCTGAATTTCAAAATCGGCCCGATGATGTCCCTTGTGCTCACAGCCGAAGTAGCAGAAGGCTGCTTTACCACCGTGAGATTGCACGCGACGAATCAAAATCGTGCAGTCTTCAGAGCCAACTTTGGCATTCATATCCACGACAGAATTCACGCCAGGCACTTTNNATTTGGTGGCTTCTTCAAGCAAGATGCTACAAGCCTCTTCATCGCCCTTATAAGTGACGGCTTCACCCATGCGAGTAAGTTTGTACTCAACACCATAAGCTGCGGCCATACCCTTAACGGTCGTTTCGACATTTTGAGCCATATAGTCATTGATTTCTGTCGACTCACCACGCACTTCGAGTTGCAAATACGCATGGCCTGCCACAATATTGCGGGCCGTACCGCTGACAATTTTGCCCACCTGAACTCGGGTAATGCCCTGACTGTGACCGGGCAAGCTACCTAAACTCATCACGGTTGCGCAGGCACACATCAAAGCACTCTTGCCCTTTTCGGGGCTTCCTGCCGCTGCTGGGACTCCCGTGTACTCCAAATCAAATTTGGTCGTTGCAAGATACCCTTCATGCGAAACACCGATTTGTCCGGGTTTAGCTGAACAACCGATGTGACCGGCTGCAAACCAATCCACGTCATCCAAGATGCCGCTTGCGGCCATGGCGGCAGCTCCTCGGACACCTTCTTCTGCCGGTTGGAACAAAATCTTTACGACGCCGGTGAGCTCATCTGCGTGATCCTTCACCCAGCGAGCCACCGCCATACCGACTGCGGCGTGACCGTCGTGACCACACGCGTGCGAGTAACCTTTATATTCCGATCGGAACCCCAACTTATTAGGCACGTGCTCAGGATCGTCTGTTTCCTCGATGGCCAAGCAATCAATATCAAAACGCAAGGCTGTCACGGGACCGGGACGACCAGTATCAAAGACTGCCACAGCCCCCGTATACCCTTCACACTCATCGATAAAGGCTTGAGGAACGCCGTGCGCCAAAGCTCGTTCAATAGATGCTTTCACCAAGGACTCATTGCGCCCCATCACGGCTTGCGGGTTGATGACTTTTGTCCCAACAAGCATCGTCCAGCCCTCGTCTCTCAAATGCTTAACGATGTACCACGTCGTCTCAAACTCCGTCCAACCTTCTTCCGGATGACGGTGAAACCAACGACGATCGTCAACCATTTTTTGAACATAATCCTGCATGATCGCCTCCTTTCTTAGAGATCGAAAATGAAGCCCAAAAGGCACAAGTTAATTAACATCGGAGGCGCCATGCGCTTGACGATATCCATCGGCGACAAACGGGTCATACCAGCCACAACGATTGTGGCACCGGCAAGCGGCGAGCGAATACGACCCAAAGCACCGGATAATGAGGCCACCATACCCAAACTCGGAATTGATAATCCGAACTGCTCGGCATAAGGCGTCACGGACTGATTAAAGGCATGACCTGCCGCGTCGCCAGAACCGGTTAAAACACCCATCACGAATGGCCCGAAATTCGCAGCATAACGAGCCAAGTCGTTGGAGTGCGTGAGGTATTCAATTAACGCATCAATGACGCCGGCTGCTTTCAAACCACCGGCAAAAACGCCGGCCGCAATGATGATCCCCAAGATGTTGCCGTAGCCCTTACCCATGCCCGTGAAGAATTCTCGGCAAACCGTCTCAGGGTTAGAACGCGTCACGAGTACGGCATAAATGGCACCCAACACCATGGCTGCTGCCACGCTCATCTTCATGGCGGGCACAATGGTAGCCCCTAACACCAAAAGCACAACGGGCAAAATCGGAGCAATGGCCATTAAAACGTTCGGGTTCTCGGGCAATTGACCTCGTGCATCGGCCTCAACAGACATCATCACTTCGTGGCCTTCTTCGGGCTTTTTGTAATCTTTAAAGACAAAGATCATTAAAGTCACCATGATGATGTTAAGGGCACACAACGTAAGAATGTTCGGTGCAAACTGCACGATAAGGTCCATGACTTCCATATCGGCCAGTTTGGCAATAAAAACGTTGTGGCTGGAGCCCGGGCTTAATGTTGAGGGAGAAATTGAGCCGATAATGGCTGCACCAGCAATGGCTGGATGAAAACCTGCGCGCACCATCAACGGGATCATTGTGGGGCCTAGAGCTGCTGCGCAACCAGCCGCAGACGGAATAGCCACTGCTACGCAACTGGCTACCAACATACATGCCGGCAGGAGCCAAAAACCGATTTTGCCCAAAGGCTTAACGAGTAGCCCTACCAAATGCACGTCGCAACGCGTCACCGAAATCACACCGGCAAAACCCATTGCCGAGCAAATAGCGATAATCATGGAGCCGCGCGTCATGTTGGTCGCAAAGGCATCAAAAGCTGCCATCGGTGCACCTGAGAGAAGCGCCATCACAAGACCCGAGGCAATCAACACCAAACGCGTTTCGTAACGCTTAATTAACGCCGCAATTGTCAGAATAACGACAATGACGGCCATCCAAATTGTCCAACTCATCATCGCTCTCCTTACGCTTTACGACCCATTGTTTGCAAATGCGTCATCTCACCGTATTTAGCCGTAAGACTTTCAAATTCGGCTTCATCGTAGAAACTGCATTTGCTATCCCCGTAGTACTTCGCAACTTCAATGCAAAAACGTACCACTTCGTCCAAATCTACAGCGTGTGTAGCACCGGTAGCGCAACCAGCCACCTGCGTGCACGTCGTAATGGCTACTCCGACACAAGGCGCATCGGTAGCGACACTCGGTTGCAAAATGGAATTAAGGTGATAAATATCATTGCCATAAGGTGTAATGTCCTGCATGGTCAACGCAAAAACGGCGGGCAATTCCCCCGTTGTCGTTTGCATAATCGATAGCAGGTCTTCGCTGGTGCGCAAAATCCATCCGGCCTTCACCGTTGGAGAAATGGCGAAACCGCGCTTATTAATAATGCGATTGCCTTTAGTCGTATCTATGCACAAAATGGCATCCATGCGCTCATCGACCTCAAACGTATTGCACTCAGCACTTGTCACAGGAGAGTCCATAAACGGCACGGGCTCATGGGGACGAGTCGGCGCATTGGGACAAATATGGGTAGTCACGATGATGTCTCCAGCCAAACGATCACCGCGATCGGCCATACGAACAAGTTTTGCGGCTACTGCAACGGCACTTAACGCACCGTCCCCGTCACTTGTTAAACCGATTAACTTCGGACGTGCACCGATACCGCCGAGACGCCCAACGATACCCAGAGTGGGCGCAGTGCCACCAGAACTCTTACCATGGGTTCCGGGAATTAAAAATTTGACGAAATCGGTTTGTCCCTTTGCACCATGTGCCGTTTGCACACAGGTCTCGACATCGATTGGTCCTTTAGCTTGTGAGAGCACGAAGTCTACAACGTCTTGGCCGCAAACTCGCGCATCATCGAGAAGCTCGTAAGCTTCGATGACCATTTTGAGACTCATTTCACTACTCCTTTTTTATTTCTTCACATGGGATATTTAACAATAGAGCCTTTATCGTTATTCCGATACACTGGTTATTCCTAATTGCCATAGAATCGTTCTAAGTGCCATTTTTGAACACAATAACGTGATCGCTATCCAAAGTGCGCTTTTCGCATTGAAAGGAGCCCTGCCATGCAATTAACTGTCGTCGTTGAAAACTTCTGCCAAAAACAAGGACTTTTGGCTGAATGGGGATACGCTGTTTTATTAGATACGCCCGAGGCTCGGGTGCTTTTAGACACAGGCGGTTATTGCCACACACTGACGCACAACTTTAAAGTGTTAGGCATTGCGCCCTATAGTATTGATCACATCGTGCTCTCGCACGGCCACTTTGATCACACAAGTGGGCTCATTGACGCCATGAGACTTAATCCGCAAGCCCGTGTGTGGGCCGCTTCTGTCGTCGGCATTGAAAAACGATGCGATGCGGATCAAAAGCGCCATGGTGGAGGCGGTGCTTGTATTAAAGCCGCTTGTACGGATTTCATCGAAAATTATGCGCACATCACCGAGGCCATCACCGCTTTTACTGTACCACTAAAAGCGCGAGATCCCCGCTTTGTAAACGCCAAAGATATGTGGCAGATCATGCCCGACGGTCAATTAGGCCCAGACCTTTTTGAAGATGATGTGTCGTTACTCGTGAAGTCTGAACTAGGATATTCGCTTGTATTAGGCTGCGCGCATGCGGGACTTCCCAATATCATGCGCCATGTACAAGAAACTTTGGGGGTTAATGAGTTTCATACCGTAATCGGCGGCACACACCTTTGCGCTGCCACAGACGAAACACTGCCGGTTTGGCTCGAGGCTCTTAAAGCTTTCCGCGTCAAACATTGGCGTCCTAATCACTGCACGGGATTTAAGGCCGCTTGCGAAATAGCCAAAGTGTTTAATGATGTTCAATGGGCAGGATGCGGTACAAAACTCATTATTTAGAGAATTGAGAGATCAGCCTCGTCTGAGTTCGAAGTTCTCAAATAACTCTTCGAGCGTGGCCAAGACGTCCTTATTCGGGTACTCATAGCCAACATTTTCAAAGGGTAACTCAAGCTCTTTAGGGCAGCGGTAGACCTGCAAAGCAAAGTGACTTACGCCACGCGCTTTTAACTCACGAGCTAATGTGATGAGAGATTCATCGGACAGATAGGCAGGGTGCGCGGTGGTGCGACATTCAAACAGCACCTTTTCTTCAATCAAAAGATCCAAGCACTGACTGACCGCTGCTGCATGGTCCCCCTTTTCACGGCCCACGATCTTTTGATAAAGAGCCCCGTTACTTAAAGGCGCTTTGATATCAATTCCTACCCAATCGAGCTTTTGCACAACCGCTTTGAGATGTTCGGGGTAGCAGCCCGAGGTGTGAAGCCCAACCAAAAAGCCCATCGCCTTTACTTCCTCGATGGCATCGGGCAAAGCAGGATCAATCGTGGGCTCGCCGCCTGAAAACACCACCGCGTCGAGCAAACCCTGACGGCGTTTTAATAACCCCACAACTTCATCCCAATCCCCGTGAAGGAAGCGCTCATCAAAGCGTCTGGGCTGCATGTGCGGGTTATGACAATAAACGCACTTCCAAGGGCAACCCTGCACGAACACTACGGCACTGAATTGCCCCGGATAATCAATCGCGGTATAGGGCGTCACCCCCGCCACCATGAGGTGGCGGGCACGATCGTGAAGGGATTCTAGGACTTCACTCATTGCAATTTACTTTTGAGGTTTATCTAACCCGCAACGCTCTTCAACAAAGCACTTGCGTTCATAGAATTCGCCCTTTTTGCCCGTATTGAAGGACGACACCGGACGGTGATAGCCCATCACGCGTGTCCACACTTCACAGGGTTGACGTTCACTGTCTTGCAACTGAACGGTTTGATTCTTATCCATAATTTAAATCCTCACTAAAAATGGTTAACAGTCCTTAGCCTCACAAGCCGCCTTGGCCTTTTTGGCTTCGATTAATTCCGCATCACAAATCGGGCAGAAGTCATGACGACCCGAGATGTAGCCATGCTTTGGACAAATCGAAAACGTGGGCGTGACAGTGATGTAAGGCAAGCGGAATCGCATGAGCGTGCGGCGCACGAGTTCTTTACAGGCTTGGCTTGAGCTCACGGCATCGGCCATGTAAAGGTGCAAAACGGTGCCGCCCGTGTACTTGCGTTGCAAATCGTCTTGCATTTCCAGAGCCAAGAACGGATCGTCGGTATAACCCACCGGCAGCTGAGAGCTATTGGTGTAGTAAGGGTTAGACTCCGTGCCGGCTTGCAAAATATCCGGGAAGCGCTTGCGGTCTTCCTTGGCAAAGCGATACGTCGTGCCTTCGGCAGGCGTTGCTTCCAAGTTATACATATGACCGGTTTCTTCTTGGAATTGCACCATGCGCATGCGGATGTGGTCCAAGAGATCGATTGCGAATTGATGACCCCAGTCGTCTGTGATGTCATGTGCATCTTGGGTGAAATTACGAATGCACTCGTTGATGCCGTTCACACCGATCGTCGAGAAGTGGTTACGCAAAGAACCTAAGTAGCGCTTTGTGTACGGGAAAAGCCCCTGATCGATATGACGTTGAATGACCTTACGCTTGATTTCTAGGCTCGTCTTGGCCAACTCAAGCAAATGATCCAAACGGTCATAGAGGCCTTCCTTATTGCCCTTGAAGAGANNATCGTGACCACACCCAAAGAACCCGTTTGCTCTGCCGAGCCGAATAAGCCGTTGCCGCGCTTTAAAAGCTCACGCAAGTCCAATTGCAAGCGGCAGCACATCGAGCGGATCATATTCGGTTTGAGTTCCGAATTAATGAAATTTTGGAAGTACGGCAAACCGTACTTCGCGGTCATTGCAAAGAGCAAATCGGCGTTTTCACTGTCCCAGTCAAAATCCGGCGTGATGTTATAAGTCGGAATCGGGAATGTAAAGACACGGCCCTTCGCATCACCCTTTGTCATCACTTCGATGTAAGCGCGGTTGATCATGTCCATTTCGCGCTTGCAGTCTCCGTACGTAAAGGGCATTTCTTCGCCGGCGATAACCGGGTGCTGATTACGCAAATCTTCCGGGCACGTCCAGTCAAAGGTCAAGTTCGTAAAGGGCGTCTGAGTGCCCCAACGACTCGGCACATTCAAGTTATAGATTAACTCTTGAATGGCTTGCAGCACCTCTTCATAAGGCACATTGTCCTTTTTGATGTAAGGCGCAAGATACGTGTCAAAGGAGGAGAAGGCTTGAGCGCCCGCCCATTCGTTTTGCATCGTGCCTAAGAAGTTAACGATTTGACCCGTAGCAGACGAAAGGTGCTTCGGAGCACCGGCTTCCACTTTCCCGGGCACACCGTTTAAGCCTTCCGTTAAAAGCGTTCTTAAAGACCAACCTGCGCAGTAGCCCGAGAGCATATCCAAGTCGTGAATGTGCACGTCGCCTTCACGGTGCGCGCGGCCCACTTCTGCAGGGTAAATGTAGTTTAACCAGTAGTTTGCAATGACTTTACCCGAGACGTTGAGAATCAAACCGCCGAGAGAGTAGCCTTGGTTGGCATTGGCGTTAACGCGCCAGTCGAGTTGTTGCAAGTATTCGTTAATGCTTGACTCGACGTTAACCCAGCTTTGGCGAGCATCACGAGCCTTTTGGCGTTGCTCACGATAAACGATATAGGCACGAAGCGTTTTGAAATACCCTGCATCAAAAAGCGCGTGCTCGACAGCATCTTGAACCTGCTCAATGTGAGGCGTAACTAAATTCAAGGCGCGAAGCTTCGGCAGTACGATCTCTTCGGTTAAAGCTTGAGCCCGACCGGCATCAAACTCCCCGGTCGCTTTACCGGCTTTAGACAGAGCGGCGGCAATTTTCGAGGCGTCAAAATCCTTGACGCTGCCGTCACGCTTGATGATGTGCGAGAGTTGGTTTGTTTGCATAAGACGTGTCCCCGACAAAAAGGCGTGCTCTGAATATCGAGCACGTTGAATGTCTGATACTCTAACAGCGAAAATCTTTCACGCCTATGCGCCTACCGGGCTATTTTTAAAAGCGGCACAATATCTGAGATTGCCATATTTTTAGGCAGACAAAAAGAGCTTGATATTGTTCAAAAAATTGGTCGTTGTCGACTTTTCAGGGTTTTCCCTTTGACACTAGATATTGTGTTTTAAACAAAATAAAAATCTATTAGTTGTGAGATATGGAGCAATTGATGAGCCAGAAGAAAAAGAAGACGCTAATAAAACAAAGGGTTATCGAAGATGACCCAACTTCGATAACCCCTGAGCACACACTTCAGAGAATGACCGTGGACCAGACGGAATCAATTCTTATTTGAGGAGCGATCGTGTGTACTCTTCGTGGAATTAATTTTCACATAAGAAAAGCTATTTGTGAAGTAATTCTTTGGTTTTGTTGAATTTTTCTTTGCAGTTTCTAGGATTAAACGCTTATAGAGTTTTATCTTAGATGTTGTTGATCTCGTGTGCCAGGCTAATCCGTGCGGATGATATCTCTTAACTTTTTTGGGGTTTCCCATTAAGCTTAAATCGTATTAA
>DCTK01000070.1:29255-46476 GCA_002329575.1 Sutterella sp. UBA1442
TAAGGGATCGCAGCACAATGCAAGAGACTGCTCAAACTCGCTACGAAGACTTCCTCAAACTTCAGTATTTGCCCCAAGTGTTAACCCATCACTTGGGCCGCCACGATGATTTGCCGGCAGTCACGCAATATATTGCCTCGGAGAAATCTTGGAAAACATTAACGTATAAAGAGCTTCATGAACGTGTGCAACGCTGGGAGCGCTCTTTTGCCAAGATGAATTTAGAGCGTGGCTCGCGTGTCGCGATGTTAATGCCCAACTGCATTGATGCCATTTGCTTCGACCAAGCTGCTCTTTCTCGCGCTTTAGTGCCCGTTCCCCTTCATGCAATTGACACTCCGGGCTCGAGTGCCTTCATCTTAAATGACAGTGAAGCTCGCGTGCTCGTGACCACGAAATACCTTAAGTGGAAAGGCATTCGTGACGCCGACACGTTGCCGAATCTCAAAGCCGTAATCATCACCGATGATACGGTGCCTGAAGACGATCGAGTCAATAACGGTTCGGTTAACGTGGTCACACTGGCCGATTGGTTAGATGCTGCCGATAACGTTACGATCCCTGAAATTGAACTCAATCACGAAGATTTGGCGGCGCTTGTTTATACGTCCGGCACCACCGGTCGCCCCAAAGGCGTGATGCTCACGCATGAGAATATTCTTGAAAATGCCAAGGGCGTGATGGGCAACATCCGTCCCAATCCCGGTGATGTATGGTTCTCGTTTTTGCCGCTTTCGCACACTTTCGAGCGTACGACAACCTACTACCTTGCCATGGGCATGGGTAACCACATTTGGTTTAATCGCAACATTCTTCAAATCGTTGATGACCTTCGTCAAGCCCGACCGACGATTTTGATGTCCGTGCCCCGAATTTACGAGCGTATCTACGCACGTTTAAATGACAAGCTCAACAAGCAAGGGGCTGCAGCTAAGTATGTCTTTAATTGGGCTGTTGAAGTGGGTTGGAGACGTTTTTGCCGCGAAAATGACCTGCCTGTTGAGCATTCCTGGCGTGAATGTTTGGACGGTTTGGTGGCCGATTGGCTCGATCGCAAGGTCGGCAGTGCCCTTCGCGATGTCTTCGGTGGCGTCAAGCCACATGCGTTTATCTCCGGCGGTGCCGCTCTGAATCAAAACGTTGCTCGCACCTTTATCGGCTTAGGAATTGAAATTTTCCAAGGCTACGGGCTCACCGAAACGAGTCCCATTTTGGCGGTAAATAAAGAACAACACAACAATCCGAGCACCGTGGGGATGCCACTGCCGAACATGCAACTGCGAATCGGCGACAATGACGAGTTGCAAGTCATAGGCCCCTGCGTCATGAAGGGGTATTGGAATCGCCCCGAAGCCACCCGAGAAACGTTCACTGAAGACGGATGGCTCAAAACGGGCGACCAGGCCGATATTCTTCCTTCGGGACACGTTCGAATCAAAGGCCGTATCAAGGAAATTATTGTTACGAGCACGGGTGAAAAAATTCCGCCTGCTGACCTCGAAATGGCCATTGAGACCGATCCGCTTTTTGCGCAAGTCATGGCAGTGGGTGAAGCCATGCCTTACGTCAGTGCCATTGTGGTGTTGGAGCCTGATCACTGGACTGCTTTGGCTAAAGAGGGCGGCGTTGACCCTCAAGATCCGGCAAGCCTAACGGCTAAGCTCGTTACCACCAACGTGCTTCGTCGTATTAAGAAGCTCACTCGCGGCTTCCCGCAATATGGAGTACCTCGCGCCGTGATTTTGTCGCTTGATGCGTGGACGATTGAAAACGGCATGTTAACGCCGACCTTGAAACTGAAGCGCCATGTAATTCGTGCGCACTTCCAGGATCAGATTGCTCACCTCTATGAATCTCATCCCGGCGCCTGATTTTTGACTTAAGCGCCCCAAACCTAGGCCTGCGAGAGCGATTTCGCAGGCCTTTGTATTAACCGAAAAAGGGGAAACTGACGCGTGAAAATTGCCATTTTCAGCATGCGTTGACAGAGTCTCTTTCCTGTAAAATATTTCGGTTAATGATTTTTTGAAAGTAACGAATTCTCATGTCTGATCACACCTACATTGACGATTTCACGACCTTGCCGCAAATGCTCGAGCGCACGCTTGAGGTTAAGCCAGATAAAGAAGCGTATCGGTACTACGACTTCAATCGCGAAGTTTGGACTAGCGTGAGCTGGCGCGAGTTTGGTGCTCGAGTGATGCGCTGGCGTAAAGCTTTCACCGCAATGGGGTTAAAGCGCGGCGATCGCGTGGCCATGCTTTTGATCAATTCACTTGATGCGCTGACCTTTGACCAAGCCGTGCTTGCCAATGCTTTAGTGCCGGTTCCTTTGCATGCCATTGACACGCCGGAATCTGCCGCCTATATCATGAGTGACAGTGGCTGCCGCTGTTTGGTAACAACGACCAAAGCCCGTTGGAATGCGATCTTTAATTCCGACACCCCGATTCCGACACTCGAACAAGTGGTCTTTACCACCGAAGAAGATGAAGGCATGAGTGGCAACACCGCCTATTGTGGTCTGCAACAATGGCTCAAGCGTGGCGAACATATCACCTGTGATCAGTTGCCTGAAGGACCGGTTGAAAGTGATCTCGCTGCCATTGTCTACACGTCGGGCACAACGGGTCGTCCTAAGGGCGTCATGCTCACGCACCGTGCCGTGCTTAGCAATGTTCAAGACGTTGCAAAACAAATGCCGCTCGATGACGATGATCGTTTCTTAAGCTACCTGCCGCTTTCTCACACCTTTGAGCGCACCTGTACGTATTACAACTGCGTGGCTCACGGTGCCACCTTGGTTTTCTCTCGTGGCCCCATGCAACTGGCAGAAGACTTCACGGACGTTCATCCGACGTGGCTTTGCACGGTGCCGCGAATCTTGGAGCAGTTCTACGCCAAGATCCAAACCCGCTTAGCCAAGGAAAGCGAAGAAGTTCAAACCCAATGGAAACTAGCAGTAGAGGCCGGTTGGCACGATTTTTGTCTTGCAAACGATTTGCCGGTAGAAGAAGCCGGTGTTAAGGCCTCTAAGCTTATCTCTCGCGAAGAACGAGAAGCCATCACTCACGAAGTGCTCGAGATGTTTGGGGGCGCATTTAAACACATCATCTGCGGGGGCGCCGCGATGAACCTCATGATTGCGAAATTCTTCTGCGGTCTGGGATTAAGCGTCCGACAAGCCTACGGTTTGACAGAATACAGCCCCGTTATCTCCATGAACGGCGTCACGGGCAATCACCCAGCAACGGTTGGCTTGCCTGTCGCTCGATGCGAAGTTCGAGCCGGTGAAAACGAAGAGTTGCAAGTGCGCGGCCCTTCGGTCATGAGCGGTTATTGGAATTTACCCAAGGAAACGGCCGAAAGCTTTACTGAGGACGGTTGGCTTCGTACCGGTGACCAAGTCGACTTAAGCGACGGCGGTCGAGTTCGCATCAAGGGACGCATTAAAGAAATTATCGTTACAAGCACAGGTGAAAAGATCTCTCCCGTGGATCTTGAATTTGCCATTTTGGAAGATCACCTCTTTGAGCAAGTCATGGCCGTGGGTGAAGGTCGCCCCTACATTACCGCTCTTGTTGTTGTCAACGACATGCGTTTCCAAATGCTTTGTGAAGAAGTGGGCATTGATCCGGCCACCACCGACATCAATCAATGTCGCGACTTGCGCGCCAAAATCGTCAAACGAGTCCGCATGGCCGCTCGCCACATCCCGCAATACGGCGTGCCGCGAAACGTGTGGATTTTGCGCGAACACTGGACGCCTGAAAGCGGGCTTTTAACAACGACGATGAAATTGCGTCGTCGGCAAATCGCCGCACGCTTTGCCAACGAAATCGAAGCGATGTACGAAATGACACGCCGCCGCTAAAGCGAGCGTTCTCGGGGACCAACGGTCCCCGTTCGTTTTTTAACTGACTGATAAACGATGTTTTTTGATACCCACTGCCACATTCATATGCCGAGATTCGGCACAGAGCAGCCCGAGCTCATTGATCGCATGAAACGCAATCGCGTCGAAGCGGCGGTTGTTGTTGCCACTGAAGAAGCGGAAATTGCCCCGGTTAAAGCTCTTTGCGATGCGTACCCGGAGGTCCTTGCCGGCGCTTTTGCCGTCAGCCCCCAAGACAATGAATTACCCGATTTAACGGCTCAAGACATTGCCGATCGGATCTTAACGAACGATTTTGTGGCCGTAGGCGAAACGGGGCTTGACTACCATTACTGCAAGGAGCCCTTGGATTGGCAACGTAACCGCTTTGCCACACACATAGAAGCGGCTCACCTGTGCGAGCGCCCTTTAATCATTCACACCCGAGAAGCCGATGACGACACAATTGCAATCCTAAAGGAAGGCAATGCAAGCGATGTCGGTTTTGTACTGCATTGCTTTTGCGGCAATTGGGAGTTTGCCAAACGCGCACTTGATCTTGGCGGCTATCTCTCATTTTCTGGAATTGTTACTTTCAAAAACGCCGCAGACATTCAAATGGCCGCTCTTAAAGCACCTCTAGATCGCATTTTCATCGAAACCGACAGTCCCTATCTGGCTCCGGTTCCCCTTCGCGGCAAACGCAACGAACCGAGTTATGTTCCGCATGTGGCACAATTTTTGGCAAACTTAAAGGGCTTGAGCTTGGAAGAAATTGCCCAAGTCACGACCCGCAATGCACGACAATTTTTCCGCT
The DNA here is from genome assembly GCA_002329575.1 of Sutterella sp. UBA1442. Classification (GTDB taxonomy): domain Bacteria; phylum Pseudomonadota; class Gammaproteobacteria; order Burkholderiales; family Burkholderiaceae_F; genus Aphodousia. Next base: position 33,947 of record DCTK01000070.1, read on the forward strand.
TGTGATTACGATGTCCAATATCAAAACGTTTACTCAAATTGCCATGACCTGGATGGCAACAAGTTGCATCGCAGTTGCCGCTCCCACGGTTTCTTTAACGCAACCTTTGGATCAACAAATGCAAGAGGCCATTGCTGCTGATAATGCCGGCAAAGTGGCCTATATGTTGCGTGAATTGGGCTTCGATCCGAATTTCTATCTGCCTAACGGAGACACTCCGCTTGTCTTTGCCATTCGGATGGATGCGACAGTTTCTGTCAATGAAGTGCTATTGAAAAGCTACAAGATCAACGTCAAGGTACCGACCATTCGTGGNNAAGGGGACAAGGCTTTGGCGCAAAAGCTTTTGGATATGGGAGCCCCTATTAATGCCGACTACGGTTGGACCGCCCTGCACTACTCGGCAAGCACCGGTAAGCATGAGATGACGCAATTTTTGATTGATAAAGGGGCTAAGGTCAATGCTCGTACCGAGCGTGGTGTCACCCCCCTTTATATGGCTGCCCGTATTGTGGCAGCGCCCACAGTTGAAGTACTTTTGCGCGCCGGAGCCGACAAAACGCTCTGTAACGATCAAGGTATCAGCCCGGAGGCAATTGCCAGAAAACGCGGCAACAGCGTCTTAGCCGATAAACTGCACATCGATCAATGTGCGCCTTGGCCTCCTGTTGACAACGAGGCAGAGAAAGAAAAGCCTGAGACCACGTCTACCGACGATGCCACTGTCGAAGAAAACTTAACTCAGGCTCCTGAAAAAACTGAAGACGCTCAACATCAAGCGTCCTCAACACAAGAATCCAGTAGCAGTGAAAGTGCAGTACCCGCGACTGCTTCGAGTCAAGAAACGACATCAAACGTTGCAACTCAGCCCAGTGATGAAAGCGTTCCTGAGCCAGGCCCCGATGCGGGAGCAGCCAATGCGCCGACTCAAACGACCGATGAAGTAGAAAAAAAGCCCGCAACTGACGCGACAAAGCCCGAGCCCAAAGAGCCTGAAACTGAACCCAAGAGTGCTCAGGACGCCAAATCTGAAGCCTCCGGGCCCCTTTTCGGCCCATTAGGTCACCAAACCGCTTTTAATCCTGCGGCTCGCCAGGGAGGCACCAAGTGACGCGTGACATGCGACTTGAGCTTTTAGCACCGGCTAAAAATGCCGACACGGGCATCGAGGCCATCTTGCACGGCGCCGATGCGGTTTATATCGGCGGCCCCGGGTTCGGTGCCAGAGAAGATGCAGCCAATGCCATGCAAGAGATAAAGCGCTTGTGTGACTTTGCGCACCTCTACCGCGCCCGAGTCTTCATGACACTCAATACCATTGTGAGCGATGACGAGTTGCCCCTAGCGCTTGAGATTGCCCAACAAGCTCGTCGGGCCGGCGTTGATGCGCTGATCGTGCAGGACATGGGTATTGCCGAAGCGATCGACATCAAAGACATGGAAATTCATGCTTCGACGCAATGCGATATTCGCTCGCCGGCTAAAGCCCGTTTCTTAGAAAGTTTAGGATTTTCTCAAGTCGTGCTGGCACGCGAGATGAACTTAGACGAGATCCGAGCGGCCTCACAGGCTCTTGAGAGTGCGCGTATTGAATACTTCATCCACGGAGCGCTTTGCGTGAGCTATTCCGGTCAATGCTACGCAAGTTTTGCGGCCACCGGTCGCAGTGCAAACCGAGGTGCCTGCGCACAATTGTGCCGCTTGCCTTATAACGTGTTAACGCTCGAGGGAGAACTTCTAGCCAAAGAGCGTCACGTCCTGTCACTCAAAGACAATAATCAAAGTGCGAACTTGGCCGCATTAATTGAAGCCGGTGTCAGAAGCTTTAAAATCGAAGGCCGCTTAAAAGACGTAGCTTACGTGAAAAATGTCACCGCGCACTACCGGGCGCTGTTGGATCAATTTATCGAAAAACACCCGGAATTTTCTCGCACAAGTGACGGTATCAGCACTATTGCGTTTACGCCTGACTTAGCGAAAAGCTTTAATCGCGGTTATACGGATTATTTCACTCGTGAACGTCATCATGATATGGCCGTTTTCGAGACGCCCAAAAATACGGGGGAACCCATCGGGAAAATTACCAAAATTTCCTCTCGCGGCATTGAAGTCTCGACAGTCAAAACGCTTCATAATGCTGATGGCCTGACCTATTTAACCCGAGAGAAAACGCTTGCAGGCTTTGCGGTCAACCGAGCCGAAGAGCTCGACCGCGGCCGTTGGCTAATCACAACTCGCGATCCGGTGCATAAAAAGCACCCGCAATTGGCCCCCGGCACCGTTCTTTACCGTAACCGCGATCAGGCCTTTGAAGAGCTTTTAGCCAAACCGACAGCAAAACGCGTCATTGCCCTTAGCATGAGTTGGAACGCGACAGAAGACGGCTTCACACTTACACTGAAAGACCGAGAGGGAACAAGTGTCACAGTCAAAGGCCGTCCGGAGCAGCTGCAATTGACCGAGAATCCCGAACGTAACCGAGCCGGCATTGAAAAGAACTTAAAGAAAACCGGCGGCACAGCCTTTGTTGCCCACGACGTTGTTATCAGTGGAGACCAATACTTTGCCCCGGCAGGCATCGTGAACGCCATGCGACGCGAAGCGTTGGAAAAATTCCACGATGCGCGCCTAGGCTCTTACGTACGCAAACCACGTGGAGTCTCGCAACCATCAGCCCTTGACTATCCCGATGCAGTCGATTTCAGAGCCAATGCATTAAATGAAAAAGCCATTCGCTTCTATCGCAAACACAATGCTGTGATCACAGAGCCTGCACTTGAAGCAGGCGGCATGGTCGGTCAAGAGATTGCCGTTATGCACACCAAGCACTGTGTGCGCTACGCATTGGGCCTTTGCTTGAAAGACAATCTTGAAAAGCTCAAAGCCGATCCAAGCTTAAAAGCAAAATTGCGCCCCGATCCCCTCATTTTGAAAACGGCAGCCGATACTTATCGGGCAGAATTTGATTGCAAAAAATGTGAAATGACGCTTTATGGTCGTGTGCGGTCAAAAATTTCACTCGGCTATCCTCGCCTCTTGACTGAAAAAATCGGCAAAGTCGAGGGAAACGATTAATATTCTCGATTCTTTTGTATTAAGTCAAACAAAACGGACTATAGGTAGTAACCATTATCTGAGTATGCTAAAGTGTGAGCCGTGGACAGATGGTTTTTCATACTGTCGCCTCCACAAAAGTCGTGGCAACAATCGGTCCGTTGCCACGACTTTTTTTGTATGGTTCAAAAAAATCCAATCGGCAATCGCAACACTTAATCCACACGAAGGCGCATTTCGCTTAATCGCGCACGCGCTTGACGCAACAAAGCATGATAGGCCCGGGCTCGTCGATTTTTAAGGGATATCAACTCCAAGGCGACCAATAAGACACCGACCGAGCAAACGATGATGAGGCTGATGGCTGAAATGGACAGGCTGGCAAAATAGGCAAGCATCAGAGTGTTCCCTCCAAAGCAGCATCCAAAGCCCACACAGCGCGTCTTTCACGCTCCAGAATCACGGTTCGACTTCGTGCAAAAACCATGGCTAAGGTATAAAAACCCAACATCAACGAGTAAAGCGTCATCAAAACTTGTGCGTCCAGGCCGTTGGAGCGAATAAGACTATTGTCTAAGTCATGCACCATGGGGCTAAAGAGGTCAAAGCCTAAGAAGCACGCCGGAATAACAAAGAGTCCCACGAGGCTGGAAATTGAAGCACGACGAATGTTGCGATCACGCTCAAAGCTCACGCGCGAGGCCGACAGAGTCAAGAACGCAAAATAAAAGATCAAAAGAATCAAAAGTGCCGTTAAACGCGAGTCCCAGACCCAGTACTGCCCCCACATCGGGCGTCCGAATAAAGCCCCGGCCACAATGGCAAAGACCGTCATCAAAAAGCCTGTCGGAGCACAAGCTTGGGAAAGCACTACCGCCCAAAGTTTTAAATTGAAAAAGACAACGATAATGCCCGACAAGGCTATCAAGCAGTAGCAAATCAGAGCAATCGCCGTGGCCACAATGTGCAAGTAAAACACCCAGTAAATGTCAGCGGCACCGATTGCCGTAGTGTTGGAGAAAGCATTCATCCAGACGGCAGATGCTCCCATGGCGCAGACAGCTAACGCCAACAGCACCGTGATGCAGCGACCGAGAGCGGTATAGATTGTTTTGGGTGTGAAGTTAAACATAGATAAACTCAAAAATAAACGGGACTATTGTAGCCCGAAAGTGCACGAAGAACGTAACGCAAAAGACAAACCTTCACTTCTGAGTATTTTCGCTAAAATGAAAGAGTTAATGACACAATTTTGAAGAAGACCCTATCATGCAATTTTTGATCGCTGATGATCACTCAATCGTGACAATGGCCCTTGAAATGTTACTCAAGGACTACGACGGACAAGACAATACGGTATTTACCGCCAACAATAAAGACGAAGCCCTGGCGCTAGCCCAAGAATACGGTGAGACTGCCGACTTGATGATTTTGGACCTTTCAATGCCCGGCGTCGAAGGGACTTCTTTAATGGAAGCGATCGTTGCTGCTCAACCGACCTTAAAAATCCTTGTTATGAGCGGCTTATCGGATCAACAAAGCATTATCAAAGTATTGCAAATGGGCGCCGCGGGCTTCATTCCGAAGTCTCTTGATGCCGAACTTTTAACCTCGGCCATTCGCTTTGTATTAGCAGGCGGCGTCTACATTCCGGTCAAATTGCTCACACAAGCTCAAAAGACAGGCCTTTTAACTGCCACCCCTGAAAAGAGCACTCAAGAAGGCACGGTGCGGCTGACCGATCGGCAAAAAGACGTTTTAGCCCTTCTCGCTAAGGGCGCGCCCATTAAGCGCATCTGTAAAGAGTTGGATCTTTCGGAAGGAACCGTCAAGACGCATGTGACGGCCATCTACCGAGCCTTTGGCGCCAGTAACCGCACCGAGGCTTTAATTGCCGCCCGCCGTCACGGCTACGACGTGGGCCTTTAATCCTCGCTTTTTGCTTGATTATCTTGCAAGCCCAGAATCTCCCGAAGTGCCTCATTGAGGTCTTCGGCCGAGACGGGTTTTTGCATCAAACGTGGCATGGCAAAAAGCTTTGCATCGGCCTCACTGAGTGTTCTTAGTTGCCGCACATAATCGGCTTGAATCAAATCCTCATGAACGGCGGTCAGCAATATGGCCGGCACCGTTTCTTCACGGGCCTTGGACACGGCCAAGAGCACCTCTAGCCCCGTAGGATCATTGTCCCCAAGATTAAAGTCAGAAATCACAGCATCGAGTTTTGAAGCCAGCCGAACCTCGTCCACAAAGGCTCCCGTCAGGCCTGCGGCCGAAATAACCTTAACGCCCCAACTGGATAATAGAGCCGATAATGAATCTCTGACCATCGCATTGTCATCGACCAAGGCCACCGTTGCATCGAGCGTTTTGTGACTGCCACCTGTGGAGCGTCTCGGTGTAAAAAGGCTCGCTTGCTCGGCTTCATGAACAGGTAAGTCAATTCGGAAAATCGAACCTCGCCCTAGGCGAGATGAGGCCGAAAGGCGCATTCCGAGCTGCTCACAGATCACTTTAACAATGGACAAACCAAGCCCATAACCTTCTACGGTATCCCGCGTGGCGTGGCTGCGATAAAAGGATTCGAAAATACGCTTTTGCTCACTTTTCTCAATCCCCGCTCCGCTATCGACCACACAGATACTGACCGTTTTGTTGGCAATCAATCGTGCGGCTAGAATCACACCGCCGGAATTGGTGTAGTTAATCGCATTGGTGATCAAATTGCGAATCGCACGAGACAGTAGCTGAGCATCCGTGTAGACAATGACATCCAAATTCTTAAGCGTGAAACTTAGACCTTTTTCTTTAGCAATAGGTTCAAACTCCATCGCTAAGTCTTCCAACAAGGTCTGAAGTTTTAAGGGTTGCTTATCGATATTGATGTGCCCGGCTTCCAATCGCGAGACTTCCAAGATTTGCGCCACTAGCGTTTGTAACGCACTCGTTGTCTTTGCCAACTGCTCTACCACCGCCCGAGTCTTCGCATCTTGACTTTGTTGCAAGAGTTGGATGTAAATGCCGATTGCTTGCAACGGTTGACGAATGTCGTGGTTAGCAGCGGCAAAAAATCTTGCACGAAGCCGACTTTGCTCTTGGGTCTCACGACGCAATTTTTCGGCCAATTTTTTTTCAAGCGTCAGTCGCTTAACGAGCTCTTCATTTTCTTGGTCATTGCGCACTGACATCTGAACAATGTCATTAAAACGTCGGCCGGAATAGAAAATAAAGATCACCACGCATACCAACAGTAGCGCAATCACGAGTCGCGAAAGACCGAACATCAAAGCTAAGCGAAGCACCAAAGGCGTAACGCTTAAAAGCGTAAAAACGCCAAGACTTGGCAACCAACATGCATAAATGGGCCAAGAGGCAAAGGTCACCGTCAAGATAACGGCAATGAGCAAAATCTGAGAGGGTTCTGCTGAAGAGCCATGGGCAAAAAACACACCGGCAAAAGCCCAAATGAGGCCAGCGACCACGGCCAAGAGCATCCAGGTACGCATCCAAAAGTGAATGCGGGCGTGACGGTATCGATCGGCCCAAAAACGACGATTAAAGTCCAGTGCGCCGTAAAGATGCAGCGCCACGAAACTGACCCACACGACAAGCACGGGGTGGCTGATCTCGTCCCACAAAATAACAACCAACAAGATTGCCGCTAAACCTTCGGCAATCAATGCAACGGGTTGCAGTTTCAGTGAACTTAAAATTTGTCGGACAAACACGCGCGAGTGACGACGACGCCACTGCTCAACACTCGTGTTATCCGTATAAGGCGCGCCGTTCGTTAGGAGCCTGAACCACTGCGCTTTAAGCCACGTAGTGAGCATGAGAGTCAAAGCGCGCCGTCACGCGCGGATGGTCAAATGTTGAGAGCACCACAAAGCCCTTTTCGGTTCTCATGCGCACTTTGGCGCCCACGGGCAATGTGGCCTTCACGGGAGAGTGTCCGAAGGGCAATCCCGTGAGAATCGTGACATGAGGCAAACGCTTTTTCATCCAAGCCAGCACATCGGCAAACAAGAAATCGTTCTCTTTGGGATGCGCAGGATCAGAGTCTCGGAAGTCACCCAAAAGAATCGCTTTGTGGCGAGAGAGAACGCCTGCCATATCCAATTGCATCAAACTGCGCTCTAAGCGATACGCCCGGTCGTTACAGTCTTCTAGGAACAAAATACCGCCATCGATCTGCGGGAAATACTTTGAACCCAAAAGCGACACAATCATGGAGAGATTGCCGCCCCACAAGATGCCTTCCATGTCAGAAGGCGGCGCTTCGCGACAAGCAAATGAACACGTCCACTCCTCGGCAAAAAGCGCCGAGTGGAAGCTTTTTTCCGTAAAGTAAAGGGGCGAGTCGACAAAGTCCGTGCCGTTAGGCCCCTGATAGCTGACTTTGCCCGTTAACGCAAAATAGGCGAGATTAAAAGCCGTGAAATCCGAATAGCCGCAAAACACAGGATCGGCAGCGGCAATGGCCTCAAAATCAATACGATCCAAAATTCGGGTTAAACCGTAGCCGCCACGAATAGGCATGACGAGATCTATATCAGGGTTACAAGCCATGCTCATCAACCCTTCCAAGCGCTCGTCTTCNNTTTGATGTTTTTAAACACCGTATCGTGCAACACGACCTCTGCGCCGTGGTCCTGGAAATACAACTTGGCAAGCGCCGGTGTGGAGACATCAATCACGGCACGCGAGGGCGCGCAAAATCCGATGCGGATCGGAAAATCAGGCATGTCGCTTTTCCCCGAAAAATTTGGTTAAGAGTAACGAGGCTTCTTTAGCCATGATGCCGCCGTCGACTTGTACCTTATGCGTAAACTTCGCGGCACTTTGCAGANNAATCGCTCCCCCATAGGCCCCGGTTTTTTCATCACGTGCGGCGTAAACCACACGAGAAAGACGAGCGTGAGCAATAAGTCCTGCACACATCACACAAGGTTCAAGCGTCACGTAAAGTGTGCAACCATTGAGCCGATAGTTTTCAAGCACTTGAGCGGCTTGGCGGATGGCGATGACTTCAGCGTGCGCACTCGGATCGTTCAATTCGATCATGGAGTTACGACCGACGCCAATCACGGCACCGTCTTTGACAATCACGCAACCGACAGGCACTTCGTTATGCTTGGCGGCTTCTCGAGCATACTCCATGGCCTCACGCATAAACTGTGCATCAAGCGGATGCGTTTGGCGTTTACGGGAATTAATTTCTCGATTGCGTTGCTGCAAAGCCTTTTGCATGATGGCTCGCAACGTCTCACGGCGCTCTTTTTCTCTGGAGACGGCCTCTTCAAGCGCCTCTCTTGAGTAACGATCGGTACTGTTTTTACGATATCCCACCGTCGCCTCAAAAATGAGGCCTTTCTTCAACGACTGCAAAAGAACAGTTACGGGTGTCTCATTTAACCAGTCGCCAGCCGTATCGAGAAACTCTTGAGCTTTGGTCAGTGCCGTAGCGGCAGAAATAAGATCATCAGGTAAATACGTGAGGAAAGCTTCTAGCACGACCAAAAGGTCGGCCGGATTGTGCCGCTCTAATGAGGCAAGATTGCTGCCCTTACGGATGCTTAATTCAACAAAACGTTGCACATTTCTCTCCACACGGTGATCTTCGTATTGTAGCGATTTTGCTTGGCTTGGATACAATGTGGAACATTCCTTTACTGTTTTGATGGCTGTGTTATGTTGATTAAGAAAATTTTCCTTTGTGTGGCGATGAGTTCCGTGACGCTTTGTGCATCTGCAGGTCAATACGCCACCGAGCTTGGTCAGTGTTTGTATAACAATGCAACCCAAGCCGATAGCGACACCTTAACTCAATGGGCGTTTGTGACACTCGGTCAAACTCGTGCAGCCAAAAGCATTGCCACGATTCCAGCCAAAGTGAATCAAGAAGTCACATCAAAAGCACAAACCGTGGTCTTGAGACTGTTGGCCAAGGACTGTGCAAGCCAGGCACTAAAAGCCACTTTGTACGAGGGCAAAAACGGTGTCTCGGAAGGCATTAAGCACGCCGTCACCATGCGGCTAGAAAAAGAATTCCAGTCTCAAACGGTGGACGCTTTAATTGCCAAACTTACGCAATTGAAAACACCTTAACGGCTTTTAGCGCTTGGTTTGGAACACTTCGTCACTGCTGATCTGACTCTTGGGCGGAAGACCCACTATGGAACTCACTGCTTTTTCATAGCCATCGAACGCTTCGTGCATACGCTTAGCGAACCATTGCATGAAAAGTCTGACGCGACGAATATGCCAATTAGCTCGTGATGTAACGACATAGCACTCTTCAGGCTTTCTCATCCAACCGGGCATCACAGGCACTAAGCGACCCGCCGTCAGATCTTCGTAGATTTGTACGAGCGGCATATCCACCCCAACTCCCTGGTCAGCCAACAAAGCTTGACGAATGGTCGTAATATCGGCCATTCGCACCACACGGTCATAGACCGGTGCTTCCCGAATTTCGCCTCGCTCCAAGAACTTCGTTTCCGGTCGTACCGGCCCCTGATAGGCATAAACGGTATGCTTGACCAAATCGATGGGCCCCAAAGGCATACCGTGACGGGCAATGTAAGCGGGCGAAGCCACCGGCAAATAAACATTGCGCCCACGGTACATGTAGACCAACCCCGGAAGCGCCGGCTCACCGGTCAAAACACCGACTTCGCATAAGCCTTTAGCCATGTCGGGCTCTTTCATGCCGGTCACAATGTCGATATCAATATTGGAATACAGCGCTTTAAAGGCTGTCAGAAAGGGCATGATGCGACGTGATGCAAAGCCCGGGGCGACGGAAAGACGAATATGCCCTGCGGTTGCCGCTGCGTCAGTTTGCAAAGACTCGATGAGCTTTTGATGTGTGCGAAGCACGGGCTCCATGCGAGACAGTGCCTTTTGACCGGCTTCAGTCAATTGCATGGGACGAGAGTTGTGCTGAACAAGCGCTTGACCGATCGCCCGTTCGAGTGATCGAATGGTACGCGATACGGAGGACGGTTCAACATCCAACACGTCGGCGGCGGCCACTAATGAGCCTGTTTTTGCGTAAGTTACAAAAACGCGCCAAGCGGACAGATCATCGGCTCGCGAACTCATCACAACCTCCTACTACTCATGCAAACAGTTAGGCCATTGTACCTATGAGTGCACTAAAATAATTTGCGTATTGTGCAAGTTTAATTTGCATTTGAATACATAGCGTATTTTGTTTGAGCGTGAGAAACTGCCGATACGAAATCAATAAGGAGAAACTCAATGGATCGAGACGAATTTTATTGGCTGGGCCAAATCAATAAGGCCACACTCATCTTGAACACACGAGAAGGGCTTTTAAAGCCCGAAGTGGCTAGTAAAGCTGCTGATGCCTTAAAGACCGTCATGGCTTCGGGTGATGTGCCTGCCAACCGTGTGAAGCGAGTCATCGACTTTGAACCCAAACTCATTGAAGCGGCAGGAACGCCTGCCATTACTGAAATGCATGTCGGCCGTTCCAGTCAAGACATGCACTCCACGTTCCGTTCTGCCATTCTTCGCGACAACGTGATCGCTGTCTCAAAGGCGCTCGATACCATGATGCGCACCATGCTTGAGATGGCTCGTGAGCATCAAGACACGGTTCTGCCCTCGTATACAAACGGTGTTGCCGCTCAACCTTCCACCTTTGCGCACTACCTTTTGGGCTACCTGGAAGGTTTCAAGCGCGATCGAGTCCGTTTGGATGAGTTCTACGCTCGTCTTAACACCTGCCCGATGGGCTCTTGTGTTTTAAACGGCACGGGCTGGCCTTTAAACCGCCGTGACATGGCCAAATTCTTGGGCTACGATGCGCCGACTCGCAACGCCTTTGATGCCACGCAAATCTCCATGGTGGATTTGCCCGTGGAATTTGCCCAAATTGAAGCGTCCATTGGGCTTCATATCGGCGAATTCATCGCAGACGTCATGGTGCAGTACGCTCAACCGCGTCCCTGGATGCTTCTGTCTGAAGGCAAAACGTATGTCTCTTCTGCCATGCCGCAAAAACGCAATCCGGGGGTTTTGATCAGCTGCCGCGGTAACGCAAGCGACGTGGTAAGCGATGCCGTAGCTGTCATGACGCGCGCTCACAATGTGCCTAGCGGCATGATTGACGGCAAGAGCGTTAAGGTCCATGATGCGTTGGCTCAAGCCACGGTGAAAACCTTGGAACGCTTCACCGGCATTTTGACTTCGCTTGTCATCAATAAAGACCGCGCGCTCGAAGAATTAAGCCTTGACTGGACTGCCAGCCAAGAAATCGCCGACCGCTTAATGAGCCGCCACGGCTTATCGTTCCGCGTCGGTCACCACGTGGCAAGCGGCATGGTCAGCTATGCTCGCGCCAACGGTATTCTGCCGCTTACCTTCCCCTACTCGGAAATGTGCCGCATCTATGCCGAAGTGGTCGCCAAGGAAATGCCCGGTGTGGACACCACGTGCCCGATGACCGAACATGAGTTCCGCGCTGCGCTGGATCCCCGCGAAATCATCCGCGCTCGTCGGACCGAAGGCAGTGCCAATCCTGATGAAGTCAAACGCATGATGGATGAACTTGACAGTGAATTCAATGCCTTGGTTGGAGCTCGCGAGGCTCGTGCTAAAGCATTGGATGATGCACTGGCTACGTTGGATAAAACTTTTGAAGACACCTTTTAACCGTCGTTTCAGTGTTTAGTTCAAAGGCCTCAGTTTAGTGAACTGGGGCCTTTTCGTATTCAGGGACTCTATTTCAATTAGAACATTAGTTTGTATTAAACTACACCTTATATCGACGTTAATCATAAAGTGTCATAAACTACACTATTATTCCATTTTCTAAAAATAGTGGAGTTTTTTACACTATGAGAAAGTTTGTGCACGGTAACGCTCTTACGTTGGAAACTATCGGTCAAGGAATCCGCAAACGTCGCAAAGGACTCGGATATACGCTTGACAAAATTGAACTTGTTACAGGGATTTCTAAGAAAACGCTGATTAAATTGGAAAAAGGCGGCGATGTGCGTTTCTCCACTTTGTTGACCGTGCTCAGCATTTTAGGTTTGACACTGGATTGGTCTGCCAGTGCCAAAATTTTGCTCTCTGAAGAAAAGTCGTTAAAGGAAAAATTGGATGTCTGGTTCTGAAATTTTTCTTCATATCGGGAGTCACTGTGTAGCAGTACTTAAACCTGAACACTCAGATTTTTCGTGGTCTTTAACTTACACAAAAGATTGGAAAGAGAAGGGGTTTGCGCTATCGCCTACCTTGCCACTAGAGGGCAATCATTCGGGAGAAGCTGTGCTGGCTTTTATCGAAAATTTGTTGCCTGAAGGCGTTGCGCTTGAGCATCTCAGTACCTTAAAAAGCATTTCGAAAAATAATCCCATTGGACTGGCATTAGCCATTAAAAATGACCTGGCCGGTGCGATTCGTTTGTCAGTCAACGAAACGACAGAGCCTTATGAGAA
>DCTK01000051.1 GCA_002329575.1 Sutterella sp. UBA1442
TTATTTTCGAGCGTCAGCCGTGACGACTTGCTGGAAAATATTTTGCACGATTTTTGTGGTTTATGGTGAGTGCCCATCAAGATGTTGTTAAAGGCAAAAAGTGTTATCCCAAAAAAGCACAAAGGCCTGCTTGGGCAGGCCTAGTGACGTTCTTAACCGGAAGGATTAGAACGGAATATCTTCGTCCAAATTGTCCAAACCGTTTACAGGAGCCGGAGTCGGTTCGGGTTGACGAGCGTAGCTCGAAGGAGCATGTTCGGATTGGATCGGAGCCGGGCGACGGGGAGCCGATTCAAAGGAGCTACCAGACGAAGAGTCGGAGCGCTCACGGTTGCCCAACATTTGCATCGTTTCAGCGATGATTTCCGTCGAATAGCGATCTTGACCATCCGGACCTTGCCACGCTGGGGTACGCAAACGGCCTTCGACGTAAACCGGGCGGCCCTTGCGGAGGTATTCAGCGGCAATTTCAGCTTGGCGGCCGAAAAATACGACGCGATGCCATTCGGTTTCTTCTTGCGGTTGACCGTTGGAGTCTTTGTAACGACGCGAGGTGGCCACCGTGATCGTAGTGATAGCAGTGCCGCCTTCGGCCGTGTAGCGGGTGTCCGGATCGCGGCCCAAGTTGCCGATAATAATGACTTTATTTACCGAAGCCATGATACTTACTTCCAAAAACCGATACCGAAGTATGCCGGTATCAAACATTAATAAACCCAAAAAGGCTTCAGGGAGAGAAAACTCACCCGATCGCAGTTTGAGACTTGGTGAGCATATTCAGAAAAATACGCTAAGCAGTAATTCTGTAGAAACTGAGGAAAAATGTCCAACGGAAATACGACCCAAATGAAGAAAATTGTCAAAAATCAGCAAAATTCTTTCTCATAACAATCCATTGCCGTCTAAAATCATGGGTTGTCAACAATCTTTTTAGGGGCATGCCATGTCGACATACTGTTTTGCTTACGGCCACGGTACTAAAGAATTTGAGTACAACGAGGCTGACATTCTAAAAGTAGTTCGCACCAAAGACTTTACGCCGATGCAAGATGTCGAACATCAGGTGCTGCAAGCCGTTGAAAATCCGATCGGATCTCCCGCTTTGTCGGAAATTATCAAACCCGGAGATACTGTAGCATTTATTTGCAATGACCCCACGCGTGTGGCCAACAGCGATATTTTTATGCCGATTTTGGTCAATGAAATGAATCGCTTGGGTGTGCCCGATGAAAATATGCGCATTGTCTTCTCGCTCGGTACCCACCGCGCGATGACCGATGCTGAAATGGTGGAGCAAGTAGGTGCTGAGGTAGCCGGTCGCTTGAAGATGTACAACAGCATTGCGACCAACCAAGATGATTTTGAATACTTCGGTGAAACGAGTTTCGGAACGCCGGTATGGATTAATAAACTCTTGTGTGATGTCGATCATGTGATTTTAACGGGTACGATCGTTCACCATTATTTCTCCGGTTACGGCGGCGGTCGCAAGGCTGTTTTGCCGGGTTGCGCGGCGATGGAAACCGTCCGTAAGAACCATAGCTGGATGCTCGATCCGCGCGCCGGTCTCGGCCAAATGGAAGGCAATCCTTGCTATGACGATCAAATGGAAGGCGTGGCTCTTTTCGCGAAGAATCGTTCGCTTTTCCTCTTCAATGCCGTGTTAAACGCTAAGCATGAATTTTTGAAGATTTTTGCCGGCGACTACATTAAGGCCCATAAAGAAGCTTGTCGTTTCGTTGACGAAGTCTACGGCTGCGAAATTCCGCGCGAGGCAGATCTTGTGATCGCTTCTTGTGGCGGTTATCCGAAAGACATCAACGTCTATCAAATGCAAAAAACGATGGATAACGCCATGTGTGCCGTGCGTGAAGGCGGCGTGGTGGTGCTGTTGGCAGAATGCATTGAAGGATCGGGCTCGGCCAAGTTGGAAGAAACCTTCAAGCGCTTGAAGACTGCCGCAGCGATTCGTGAAGAACTCGAAAACAACTTCCAGATTGGGGCTAACAAGGCCTTTGCCATTACGCGTCCGTTAGGTAAAGCCAAGTTTATTTTGGTAACGGCACTTGACCCTGAAATGGCCAAATCAATGCTCTTTACCGCAACGACCGATAACGTTGAAGATGCCATTGCAATGGCTAAGACCATCCTGGCTAATGAACATCCTTCGACGATTTTGATGCCCGAAGGAAGCTTAACGGTTCCTCGTGTCGCTTAATTAATCTTTTTCATAAGCCCGGGTTTCTTACAAAGAGCCCGGGCATTTTTGCCTCTATTGCCTAATTCTCTAATATCATCGAGTTGCGCTCTTAAATCCTCTAAAATTAATCAGTTAAACGTTTGCCGGAGGACCGTGCTCTCATGCGCGCAGAGATTCGTATTCGTGGAGCTCGAACACACAATTTAAAAAACATTGATCTCGATATTCCTCGCGATCGCTTGGTGGTGATCACCGGCTTGTCGGGCTCGGGAAAGAGCTCATTGGCATTTGATACGTTGTATGCAGAAGGACAACGTCGATATGTCGAGAGTCTGTCAGCCTATGCGCGACAGTATCTTGACTTGATGGAACGCCCCGATGTGGACTTAATTGAGGGGTTGTCACCTGCCATTGCTATTGAACAAAAGGCCGTTCATGCCAATCCTCGTTCAGTTGTCGGCACCGTTACGGAAATTTTCGATTATCTTCGCCTGCTTTATGCGCGTGTTGGAACGCCTTATTGTCCCCATCATGGTTTGCCTTTGGAAGTGACTCCGGTTAGCAACATGGTCGATGCTGTGCTTACTTGGCCGCAAGGCACAAAGATTATGGTGACGGCTCCCGTGTTGCGACAAAAGCGCATTGATCTGCATCACTTCTTTCAAGATCTGCAAACGCAAGGTTTTGTGCGTTTTAAAGTCAACGGGTATCTCTACGATGCGGAGTCATTGCCTGAATTCGATCCAAAGGATCGGCACGATGTCGACATTGTTGTCGATCGATTGAAAGTTCGTGCAGATGCTCGTCAGCGTTTGGCAGAAAGCTTAGAGACAGCGTTGCGTTTGGCCGATGGGCGTGTGATTGTTGAAAATTTGGACAAAGGCTGCTCGCAACCTTTTTCAAGTCATTATTGCTGCCCGGAGTGTGGATACAGCATTGAAGAGATGGAGCCTCGGATTTTTTCATTTAATAATCCGATGGGGGCCTGTCCTGCTTGTAACGGTATGGGTAAACGTTATGTTTTCACTGCTAAAAGCGTCGTGCGTCATCCCGAGCTTTCGTTGAGCACTGGAGCGATTCATGGGTGGGATCGCCGCAATCTCTATAACTTCGAAGTCATTGAAGCCGTTGCCAAACATTGTGGGTTTGATGTTAATACGCCATGGAATGAGTTGCGCGAAGAGGATCGGCGGGCGGTGCTCTATGGCCTTGACGATGAACTCATTGAATTACCGTATCGTAGGGCTGGCAAGACCATCCTTCGACAAGAGCCCTTTGATGGAGTACTGGCTATTTTGCAGCGTCGGTTTGATGAAACGGAAAACGAAGCTGTCAAAGATGAAATGAATGGGTATCGAGAACTGTGTGAGTGCTCCGAGTGTCATGGGACACGCCTCAAAGAAGCTGCAAGATATGTCTTTGTTGGCGAGGGCGACAATAAAAAAGCAATTTATGAAATTGCAGCGATGTCACTGGCCAATGCGCTTGACTATTTTGAGCATCTTGAGGTGACGGGAACGAAGCATGATGTTGCTCGAAACTGATTGACGCCATTGCTCAAAGGTTACGCTTCTTNNTTATCTGACACTGGATCGTAGAGCCGATACGCTCTCGGGTGGAGAATCTCAGCGTATTCGTTTGGCAAGTCAAATTGGCTCAGGGTTAAGCGGCGTGATGTATGTGCTTGATGAACCCTCCATTGGGCTTCATCAGCGAGATAATGATCGGTTGATCAATACGCTTAAACGTTTGCGAGACCTTGGCAACAGCGTCATTGTGGTTGAGCACGATGAAGACACGATTATGGCGGCAGACTTTATCGTCGATATGGGACCAAGGGCTGGAAGCCTCGGTGGGAAGGTTGTCGCCAGCGGTACCCCGCAAGACATTCTGGCAAATAAAGATTCTTTGACAGGGCTGTATCTGAGCGGAGAATTAACGGTTAAGCCTGAAGGCACAAGTCGTCGCAAAAGCAATCGCTCTTTAGTGCTCAAAGGTGCTCGAGGCCATAACCTTAAAAACGTGACCCTTGAAATCCCGGAAGGGTTGATGACCGTGGTTGCCGGTGTTTCGGGTTCTGGTAAATCAACCCTGATTAACGATACGCTTTATCGCATTGCGGCCCAAAAGCTTTACCGTGCACAGGCCGAGCCCGAACCGTACGATTCGATTGAGGGACTGGACTATTTTGACAAAGTGGTCAACGTAGACCAAAGCCCAATCGGGCGTTCTCCTCGCTCCAATCCGGCTACTTACACGGGTCTTTTTGCTCCGATACGAGACTTATTTGCTCAGACGCCGACTTCGCGCGAGCGTGGATACGATGCTGGACGTTTTAGCTTCAACGTTAAGGGAAGCGGTCGCTGCGAGGCCTGTCAGGGCGAGGGCTTTATCAAGGTAGAAATGAACTTCCTGCCTGACATGTATGTGCCGTGTGAACATTGCCACGGGCAACGTTATAACCGTGAAACGCTTGAAGTTCTCTATAAAGGACTCAATATTGCTCAAGTCTTGGATTTAACCGTAGAGCAAGCGTGTGAGTTTTTCTCGGCTCATCCGATGATTTCAAGAAAATTACAGACTCTGATGGATGTAGGGTTGGGTTATATCAAGCTTGGGCAAAGTGCATTGACGCTCTCGGGTGGCGAAGCTCAACGCATGAAGCTTGCTTTGGAGCTTTCCAGGCGAGATACGACTAAGACTCTTTACATCCTGGATGAGCCGACAACGGGGTTACATTTTGAAGATGTCAAAATGCTCATTGCAGTGCTTCGCAAACTGCGAGATGCTGGCAACACCGTGATTGTCATTGAGCACAATTTGGATGTTATTTCTTCAGCCGACTGGGTGATTGATTTGGGGCCGGAAGGAGGCGATGCTGGAGGCGAAATTGTCGCTTGCGGTACCGTGGCGCAATTAAAGAAAAATAAAAAGAGTATTACAGGTGAATACCTCAATCGAAGACAGAAGCATTTAAAGGCGGCTCAGAAGTGAAAATCATCGTATTTGGTGCAACGGGACAAGTTGGAAGTGCTCTTGCCGAAAGGGCCAGGGGCAAAACACAGGATTGGCGTTTTATCGCTCGCAATGACTTCGGAGGGGATTTCTTAGACTTGAGGTCCGTGACGGAGTTGTTGGACCGTGAAGCCCCTGATGTGATTGTGAATGCTGCCGCAATGACCGAAGTCGATAAAGCACAAACCGAGCCCGATATCGCCACGGCCATTAATGCCCAAGCTCCTGGCGTACTTGCACGGTATGCTACAAAAAGAGGAGCTTATTTGATTCATTTGAGCACAGATTATGTTTTCGATGGTCTGGGTATTGCTGCAAAAACAGAGGACGATTCCATTTCTCCAATTAATGTTTATGGCAAGACAAAGGCAATCGCAGAGCAGGCGATATTTGAGCAAAAGTGCAAAGCATGTGTGCTGCGATTAACGTGGGTTTATGGTGTTAATCACCCAAATTTCGTGACTGGGACCGTGAAAAAACTTTTGAGTGGTCAACAAGTCATGGCTTTTGAGGATCAAGTGGGCAGTCCTACGGCTGCAACGGATATCGCCGAAGTGATCATTAAATTGGTAATTAATCACGAAAACTCGGTAACGATAACGGGGCTTTATCACTTTGCCAATAGTGGCTACTGCTCTCGATTTGAGTGTGCACGGTTTATTGAAAAGTGTTTGGGAGAGCGCGCTACGGGGATGATATCAGCCATTCAAACATCGAGTGTTAAATTAGTTGCCGCTCGACCTTTAAACTGTCGTTTGCAGACTCTAAAAATTCAAGATGCGTTAAATGTCACGCCTCGTTCTTGGCAAGAGGCCATGGTTGAGGCAGTCGATTATTTGACTCCACAATGGTAAACAACCCGCGACTGACACGGGTTTCCTCGCGGTTCTCTATGAAAAAAGGCGCCGTGACGGGCGCCTTAATGTTCAATGTCTTGTCTTATTCAACTGGACAATTTTTTTGGAAATTCCAAGAATGCTCACACATGTCTTGGAGGTTGTATTGAGCTTTCCAGCCTAAAAGTTCCAATGCACGTTGGGGGTTGGCCCAATTGCTGGCAACATCGCCCGGGCGACGTGCAACGATTTTATAGGGCACAGGTTTCCCGCACGCTTTTTCATAAGCATGGATAATGTCAAGCACAGAGTAGCCGACTCCAGTACCTAAATTGATGGCAATCCAGCCTTTGTGGCAGCTGCAATATTCCGCGGCATTGACGTGTCCCTTGGCAAGGTCTACCACGTGAATGTAGTCGCGGACACCCGTGCCATCAGGCGTGTCGTAGTCATTACCGAAGACTTGTACGGCAGGCAGGATTCCGGCAGCAACTCGTGCTACGTAAGGCAACAAATTATTGGGGATGCCACGGGGATTTTCACCGATGAGACCGCTTTCATGAGCGCCGATCGGATTGAAGTAACGAAGGCAAACCACAGACCATTCGGGATCGCTTACACAGAGGTCGCTCAGAATTTCTTCCACTTGAAGCTTAGTGCGACCATACGGGTTGGTCACCGAAAGCGGATGATTTTCATCCAACGGCAAGTATTGCGGCGTGCCATAGACGGTGGCGCTTGACGAGAAAATCAAGCGTTTAATTCCTAAATCACGCATGGCACGCAAAAGTGTCAACGTACCCGTGATGTTGTTGTCGTAGTATTCCAAGGGCTTTTCAACCGATTCACCAACGGCCTTAAGGCCAGCGAAGTGAACAACGGCATCAATGTTGTGTTTTTGGAGCACTTCACGCATCCGCGAGTAGTCTCGGATATCGCCTTCTTCAAAAGTGACCGGGCGACCCAAAATGCGCTCCAGACGTTCAAGAACTGAGGCGTCACTATTAGAAAAATTATCAAAAATTACAACGTCATGTCCGCTTTGGACTATTTCAACTGCGGTATGAGATCCGATGAATCCGGCGCCGCCCGTGAGCAAAATACGCATCTAACGTACTCCAAAATGTGTGGTTAACCTAATAATTGTAAAGTCTTTTCACGCAGAAGTGGATCAAACGCGTTGAGCTCGCTAATATTAGGGCGTTCAAGTCTGAAATAACGTCAAAATTGTTAAATATCAAAAAGATGCTCAGAAAAACATTCATTTTATGGTCTGCGATTTTTGTTGGAGCAATGGGACTTTTAAGTCCGGTTGTGCATGCTCAAGACAAAGAGGCTCCCAAAGTTGCATTGGTGCTCTCGGGTGGGGGCGCGCGAGGCTTTTCGCATGTTGGAGTCATCAAGGTTCTTCACGAATTGGGAATTAAAGTTGATATTGTGACCGGCACCAGCATGGGCGCAATGGTTGGCGGTGGCTATGCATCGGGATACTCCATTGAGCAAATGCGTGAGATTATTCTGAGCGTAAATTGGGATGAAATGTTTGCTCCGCGCCCTGACCGTAGTGAGATTAATTGGCGAAAGCGCCAAGATGACTTTAAAGGGTTGTCGGATTCGGAAATGGGTTTTACTCCCGAAGGTATAAAAGTGGCAACGAGCGTTGTGCCGGCCCAGCGTTTGGAAACCTTTTTGCGCCAAGTAACCCGTCACGTGAGCTCTGTCGACGACCTGACTCAACTGGCCATCCCGTTTGCTGCTATTGCTACCGATTTGGATAATGGCGAAGCCGTGGTGATGCAAAAAGATGTGACGCTGGCTGAGGCAATGCGAGCATCAATGTCGGTGCCGGGGGCTTTCCCACCTGTACCTCGCAAAGGTCGTTATCTGGTTGATGGCGGTCTGGCACAAAACCTGCCAGTCGAACAAGCGCGTGCCATGGGGGCCGATATTATCATCGCGGTCAATGCCGGCACTCCATTGGGGAAAGCTCAAGACATTCACTCTATTGCCGGTATTGCAGGGCAAGTGGTCGGGATTTTGACCGAACGAAATGTGGATGCTTCCAAAGCGCAACTTGGTCCGGACGACATTTTGATTACAACGCAGTTGCAAGAATTTACTGCCGCTGATTTTAAGAAAGCGGATCAAATCATTGCTGCCGGTGAAAAATCTGCACGCGAGCACATCAGTGAGTTAAAGCGGCTTGCGGTCTCGCAACAGGCCTTTAACCAGTGGAATGTGGCCAGAGAAAGTGCAGTAGTGACGCCGCCCGCCCATCAGATTGCATCCGTGCGAGTGCAAGATCTTCAGACTGTCAATCCTCAAAGTGTGATTGAAGAGGCGGGATTGGATATTTCTAAACCCGTCACCGAAGACGAATTGGAGAGGGCCGCAGCACGCGTTTGGGCAAGCAGTGACTTTACCCTGGTTCCTTACCAATTTGAGCCAGGTCCCAACGGTACGCAAACGCTTGTATGGCAACCTACGGAAAAGCCTTGGGGTTATAACACTCTAAGAATTGGAGGCAAGCTCTCGACGGACTTCAATCAAGAGCACACCTTCACTTTCCTTCTGGCTCATACTATGCAGTGGGTAAACCGCTGGGGCGGAGAGTGGCGAAATGAGGCGCAAATTGGCAAACAAAGTTATTTCTCGACGAGTTTCTATCAGCCCTTGGGATTAAACAGCCCATTCTTTGTCATGCCAGAGATTCGTTACGACAGTGAGCGCTACGATTGGTATGACGACAGTGGACGTGCGTTGGCAACGATCAAGAATCGCTCTACGGAAGTTAAGGTTTCTCTGGGCATGGAATTCTCGGATGATTTTGTGGCCACCGTCGGAGGAGGCTGGATTGATGCAACATCTGAAGTGTCCGTCGGTCTTCGCAGCCAGTACGAAGGGGTTGATGATCGCGCGATGTTTGCCGAGATGACGCTTCGTTACGATACGCTCGATAACATTAACTTCCCGACAAAAGGTTTCTACTTGAACGCAGAAGCCCGCCGCTATGACGACTTGGAATACTCAACCGATCCATCGGTGAGCGATTACAGTGTTGAAGCCATATTGCCTATCGATTGGGGAGATGGTTGGGTCAGTGTGTTAAATGCTCGCCGCGGAGCGTCTTCCATTCCGAGCCGTTACGCTTTAGGGGGACTTTTCAATATGTCGGGTGCCTATTACGGTCGTTACAACGGTTCAGACATATTCTTCGGCAACCTTATTTTGTACAAGCGATTAAAAAATGTTGATGTGTTGGGGTTCCCACTTTATGTAGGCGGCTCGGCAGAATTTACTCGTGTTAAAGAAGATAGCGACACGGAATACGCCCCCAACGAAGACTGGGGGCAATGGAAGAAAGCCGGTAGCGTTTTTGTGGCTACGAATACAATCTTCGGCCCCATGTACTTAGCCTTGGGTCGCACGAGCGATCAAGATTCGGCAGTGTACTTTTTCTGGGGCCGTCCGTATCAATAACGCGAGTGCTTTAGTGATGAACGCTCAGACCGATTGCCTTTGTCGAGAGCGAAACCTCGCGAACAAAATAGATTGTTGATGCGAGCAAAAAGCCGATGGAGGCAAGCAAAAAAGCGAGTTTTAAAAATTGCAGATCGCACACAAATAGGCACTCAAGAATGCCCGTGAGCACCTGCAGGCCGCTGAAAGTCGCTGACAACACCACGGTGAGAATCGACATACGCAAAAGTGCGGCTCGTTGAAAAATCCACTCAATGGCATGATTGAGCTCGTCGTCTTCTCGCGGAGCGATGGAATTGCGTTCACGCAACAGTTGGCGCACACGATTGGTGGAGTGGTTGTAGCGCGCCGTCATGNNGTCATGGCTAAAAGCAACAAGCCGACCCCGGAAATTAACGTCACGGGAGGCAAAGACGTTGCAAGCATTTGATTATATTCAATCATCTTTGCACTCCTTAGTGGTGAACGCTTAAGCCGAGAGCTTTCATCGATGTACTCACTTCTTTGGCAAAAATTAATGTTGAGACGACCACCAGAGAAACTGCGGCCCAAAGTAAAGAGGACTTAATGACGACGAAGTCGCTATTGGTGGCAATTTCAATAATTCCCGTTAACACCAAGATGGCACTGAGCATCCCGGAGATCACCACGAGCAAGATGGCTTGTCGTAAAAGTCGAACACGAAGGAAAATTAAATCCTTGGCGTGCTCCAGGTCATCGTCCTTGCGAGGTTTGATGGCATCACTTTCTCGGATGAGTTGACGCAATCGATCAGTGGAGTGGTTGTAGCGGTTGGTCATCGAAACCAGCAACAAACCGACGCCGGAAATCAAAGTGATTGGCGTTAAAGCGGCTTGTAAAAATGTTCCGTAATCAATCATTTGCTCTTGAGTAAAAAATTAGGGGTGGGTAAAAAAGTGTGAATGATATTCCTTTTTCCTGACTTTGAGTAGAGGAGAAATTGACTCAATGTTTCTCGACAGTTTGCTCTACGGTTGGCGTCGGCTCTTTTAGAAAATCAATGAGTTGCGGGGCAACGATGCGTTTGTAGTCTTGTGTGGCAATGATAATGGAGTGGTCAAGCGCTCCTGCATTAAATGCTAGCTCATCATAGCGAGTGTAAAGAGTAGGATCAGCAACAAGTTTTAAGTTGGGATGAAAGCTCACGGGCGGGACTGCTCCGAAAACGCAGCCTGTTAACTCAGTGACTTCTACGGGGCTCGCTAAGGAGGCGCGCCTGGCTCCTAGCGCTTGAGCTAACTTGGTTAGATCGGCTTGCTTATCAGCGGGCAAAACCGCCAATACATAAAGTTTTAATCCATTACCTTTGACGTGGCACACAAGGGCTTTAGCGCCTTGACCCAACTCCGTTCCTCGGATTTGTGCAACTGACTGGCTTGATTTACCGCTCGCCTCGTGCTCAAGAACGTGAAAGTTTGCGCCACCGGCGGTAAAAAGATCAATGAGCTTTTGTAAAACATTTTCTACCATTATGTAACCTCGTCAGAAAGTGTGTCTATCTTAGCGCGACGTGCAATGTTGTGTGAAAATATGCACCATTGGAGTCGGCAATTTTTGTTTGCCAATCGTGTATGTATGGATAACTTTGTCTCTTATAAAAATTACTTTTTAATCAGCTCTCCGGCGATGCAGGATCCGCGCTTTGCCGGTACCGTGATTTATTTGTGTGAACATACGGCCTCTGGAGCGATGGGGATTGTTATCAATCGCCACGGTCCGATGACCCTACAAACTATTTTCGATCGTGTCGGAGTGGCTTGTATTGAACCTCGTTTTGAGGACATCTTTATCTATGACGGCGGCCCTGTGCAAATCGGTCGAGGTTTTATTTTGCACAATACCGGTCCTGTTTATAGTTCCACGATGAAGATTTCCGAAGAGATTTCGCTTTCAACCTCTAAAGATGTGCTTGAGGCGATTGTTGCGCACGAGAATGAGCCTGACAAATTTTTGTTGGCCTTGGGGTACTCTGGTTGGGACGCCGGACAGCTTGAAGGTGAAATTGATATGGGCGATTGGCTTTTGGCTCCGGCCGAAGCAGGCATTATTTTTGATACGGGCATTGAAGACCGATATGAGGCTGCGTTAGCGTTAATCGGATTAAATAAGGATGAATTAGCCAGCTGGACCGGTGGGGAGGTAGGTCACGCATGATTGAAGGCGTCATTATTGGTTTTGATTTCGGAGAGAAACGAATCGGTGTAGCCGTGGGCAACACAATGACACGATCCGCACGAGCCTATAAAATTTTGGATTCGCGAACAAATGATGCTCGTTGGAAAGCTGTCTCGGCTGTCATTGCCGAATGGCAGCCCGTTGCATTAGTGGTAGGAGTTCCATCACACCCGGATGGGACTACTCATGAAATGACCGAGCGTTGTAAGCGCTTTGCTCGACAATTACTGGGGCGCTATGGATTGCCGGTCATAGAGGTTGATGAACGGTATTCTTCTGCGGTTGTCGAAGAGCAAGGCGAGTTTATTGATGATGAAGCGGCAAGCGTGATCTTGCAGCAATTTTTTGATGAGAAAGCGAGCGAGTAATGCGTAAAGTTACCGGAGCCTTTCGGTTCACAGCGGCATTAATGTATTCCATTGCCTGTATCTTATTGGTGCTTATTTATTTGCAATGGTTAGATCCTTTGTCTAAAAAGCGCATCATTCGCTCTTGGGCAAAAGCGTTTTTGTCCATTATCGGGATGAAACTGAAGGTGGAGGGCGAAGTTTACGATAAGCCCTGTCTGATCGTTGCCAACCACATTTCATTTATCGATATTTTTGCACTTAACATTGTTAAGCCCGGTCGTTTTATTGCGAAAAGCGAAATTGCAGATTGGCCTGTTTTCGGTCGCATCGCCAAGGGGGTTGATACGCTTTTTATTGAGCGCAAAAACCGCCGTTCGATTATTACGGTTAATGAACAAATCAGTGCAGCACTTCTAGCTCAACAGACCGTGATGCTTTTCCCTGAAGGCAGAACGAGCGTTGGTGAAGAACTTTTGCCATTAAAGTCGAATTTAATTGAGCCAGCGATCCTCTCGGGCTCTCCTGTGCAGCCTTGCGCACTGTGTTATGAAGAAAATGGGCAAAGAACGACCAAAGCATCCTATGCCGGCATCTCAATTTTCCAATGCTTGTGGACGATTGTGACGACGCCGGGGTTGACTGTTACGGTAAAAGTTTTGCCAGTGATTGACGTGACCGGGAAAACACGCCACGAAGTCGCCAATGAAGCTTCGGCATTGATGAGTGCAGCCATGGGGGTGCCAGATCCCATGAAAGAGCACAGTGTTTATACGCGGCATGCCGTTGATGCCGTTGGTCAGTCAAACGGCAATGGCACCTCTTCCGATCAAGAGAATCGAGCAGCTTCTTAAGCAAACGGATCGCAGTACTGCGGAGCTTTGACCTGAATGAGTCGACGTTCTGGTAAAACGAGCGCAGATAAAGCTCCGCCCCAGACGCATCCGGTATCAACCGCTATGGCGTGGGGTAAGTTCACAAAGCCCAGTGTTGACCAATGACCGAACACGATGGTGTCGTTGCTACATTTTCTCACTGGGCATTTAAACCAGGGCATCAAGTGAGGGGGATTAATGCCCGGTGCGTCTTTGACTTTGTAGTCGGGAACCCCTTTTTTATCCACGAAACGGATGCGAGTAAAGCCATTTAAGATTGCTCGCATGCGGGCAGAGCCTGTTAAGGACTTCTCCCACAAGTCCTTTCCGTACATTTCTTTTAAGTAGTTTTTCCACTGCTTGCTACGCAATTCTGACTGCACTTCATTGGCCAATTTGACAGCTTCTTTCAAGCTCCAAGCCGGATCTAGGGCCGCATGTACAAACGTAAATTCCTTCCATTGCAACAGTAAATATTGATGACGAACCCAATCGATTAAGTCATCAGCATCAGGAGCACTTAGAATTTCTTCAATGGTGTCTCTGCGGTTGACTTTGCCGGCGCCGGCTGCGCTGGCTAACAGATGCATTTCGTGGTTACCTAAAATTAACCGAGCACGACTGCCCATTTCAATAACGCGGCGTAATGTTTTCAGTGAATTCGGTCCCCGATTGATTAAATCGCCGATGAAAATGAGCGGCATATCTTCCGGGATTTGACTCAACAGAGCTTCCAATGTTGGTAAGCAACCGTGAACATCACCGATGACAGTTACATTTTGTGCGTTTTGCATGGTTTTGAATGAGGTTAGAGAGAAAGTTTGTCGTGCGGTTTCGATATACTTTAGAGCATCGTATTCTAACCACCAAAACTGCATTATGAAAGACGTTCGCAAAGTCGTATTTCCCGTTGCCGGTCTCGGCACACGTTTCCTTCCGGCCACCAAAGCCATGCCTAAAGAAATATTGCCAGTGGTCGATAAGCCTTTAATTCAGTACGCCGTTGAAGAAGCTTATGCCGCCGGCATCACTGAAATGATTTTCATTACAGGGCGTTTTAAACGTTCTATCGAAGACCATTTCGACAAGGCCCCGATGCTTGAGCGTGAATTGATTGAAAAAGGTAAAGAAGAGCTTTTGCAAACCGTGCGCTCCATCGCTCCAATGGGTGTGACCTTTATCTATATTCGTCAGCCTGAGCCTTTGGGTTTGGGCCATGCGGTTTTGTGTGCACAGCCTGTGGTAGGTAACGAACCCTTTGCCGTGATGCTTGCCGATGACTTAATTGATGCGCAACAAAGTGCAATCGGTCAATTAATTGAAGCGCGTCGTCAAATGGGTGGTGGTAGTGTTTTGGCGGTTCAAGACGTTCCGTTGGCCGACACGAAAAAGTACGGCATTGTGGGAGTCGAAGATAACTTCGCTCGCACCAGTCGTGTCAATACCATGATTGAAAAACCTGATCCCGAAGTAGCGCCTTCGACGTTAGCCGTGATTGGTCGATACGTGTTGGAACCTGAAATTTTTGAAGAACTCAAAAAGGTGCAAAAGGGTGTAGGCGGTGAAATTCAATTGACCGATGCCATCGCTTCCCAATTGCAATTGGGTACAACGTATTCGCATCGCTTTGAGGGGATTCGTTATGATTGCGGCTCCAAACAAGGCTTTTTGGACGCAACCGTACGTTTTGCACGTAAAGCGGGTTACTCGATTTAGTTCAGAGAATTTTTGCTCATAAATTGATATTTCATAAATTGAAGGGTGCTACATTTTTGTGGTGCCCTTCGCATTAATGCCTAATCGGTCGACAAAAAATTGAAGAAAAAAGCTCCGCGTTTTCCCTAATCGTGATATCTGAAAAATAGAAGTCCCCTCCGACGAAGCTATTCTGTTTGTTAACCTCGTAACTTATTGATTTTTCTGGAGGTGTCCTATGTTATCGCGTCGTGATTATTTGAAAGCGATCGCTGCTTTGACCGCTGTCGGTATGACCGGTGTTGCACGTGCAGCGAAGGCTGAGTTTAATCTCAAATTCGGCCATACCGGAGCACCGAACCACCACTATCAGGCCATTTCCGCAAGGAGCAGGAGTGGGCTGGCTACTACGCCATCTGTACGAACATGTCGGACAAAAGCCATGAAGACATCATGAAGCAATACCGGCAACTCTGGCGAATTGAAGAC
>DCTK01000085.1 GCA_002329575.1 Sutterella sp. UBA1442
TTGAGGGTCTTGAACTGACAGATGTAACAAAAACCAGAATTTTGGCAAACATCAAAGAATTGCAAGCAGAAGCCCAAGCTGTTAGGGATTTTGTGCCTTAAGAAGATATTCTGTCGTTTTTGTAAAAGCGCGTGAGGTTAGAGCTAGCCTCACGCGTTTTAACATAAAGAGAAGAATTAAAGACAAAAGTTTAGTNNATGCAAGAAACCTCGAGTTCAATTAAATCTATTTCAATATTGCTCGTTGGCATGTTCACGACGGCTTGCGGCATCGCTATGGTGACCCAAGCTCAATTGGGAACAACGCCAATTTCCACAGTACCGCTTGTGGCAGCGGCCATTTCCGGCTTGAGTTTTGGCACGACAACTTTTCTCGTAAATGCGGTTTTCGTTTTGATTCAAAAACTCATCTTTGGTCGTCATTTCAATCCCATCAATTGGCTCCAAATCCCTTTGGCATTTGCCTTTGGACTTTTTCTTGACGTTGGGATGCATTTTGCTGAGTTTATGAAAAGTGAAGACTACCTCTGGCAGTTGGCTCTGAATATGGGTGGTAATGCCGTGTTAGGGTTGGGGATTATTTTAGAAATTCGTTCTAAGTCAATCGTATTGCCAGGAGAGGGCTTAGTCATGGCACTGGCGTATTTCTTTAGAAAGCCATTTCCCAAGATGAAAATCATCAATGATGTGACTTTAGTGTGCTTAGCAGCCGTGATCGGTTGGTTGTGTTTATCCACTTTTGTTGGTATTGGGCAAGGTACTCTAATTTCTGCGATTTGTGTGGGATTTTTCGTTAAATGTTGGCATATGATCTTTTCTGCTTTTAATTTATCAGAAAAGGAGCAAGGCTAGAAGAGAAATATGCTTGAAATGTATTGGCAGATTGCAATTGGGTTTGCTTTGGCCTGCTTTTTCTGAGATTTGGAACCTTTATGAAAACTATTGAAGTCGTTGCCGCAATTATTCAACGTGATAATCAAATTTTTGCCACTCAACGCGGCTACGGTGATTTTAAAGGTGGTTGGGAATTCCCCGGCGGTAAGATGGAGCCGGGAGAAACGCCACAAGAAGCCCTTCGCCGCGAAATAAAAGAAGAGCTTGATGTTGATATTTTGGTGGGTGATTTGTTTGAAACTGTGGAATATGACTACCCCAATTTTCATCTCACCATGCATTGTTTCTTTTGCACGATTGGTGCCGGAGAAGTGGTCCTCAAAGAGCATGAGGCGGCAAAGTGGTTAACGGCTCAGACGCTTGATTCTGTTCAATGGCTTCCGGCCGATGAAGGACTTATCGAGAAACTTCTCGTAAAGCTTTCTTCTTAATTGACAAAATTGGGCAAGATTCTGAAATCTACAGAGTAAATTTCAAAAGACACCTTCGCTAGACTGAAAGCATAGATTCCAGCAATCAAGGTGTCCGCCATGCGTTTCTTACGTCGGATTTTACGTCTCGTTTTTTGTTGTTCAGCGTTGTGTTCTAGAGCACAATCTGGAGAGGAAAAACTTTCTGTACCGCGTTCTGCGGTAGTCTATTTTTCTCATACGGGAAACACTCGAACGGTAGCCGAGCACATTGCTGAATTGACAGGCGCCGATCTTTTTGAAATCAAGTCCCTAACGCAGTATCCCAAGGCCTACTGTCCTTCAACGCACTTTGTTAAAAAAGAAATTGAAAGCGGTATTCTTCCTGAAATTGAACCTATTGCAGTCGATTTGAGCGACTACGAAGTTATTTTTGTCGGCTCACCTACGTGGTGGCACCACATTGCAGGTGTTGTTCAACGATGGTTACTGGATAATGATTTGCGAGGTAAAACCATTGCGCCATTTAATACGCACGGAGGCGGTGGACTCATGCATTGCAACGAAGATGTACGCCGATTGTGTCCTGACTCAAATGTGATCAATAACCTCACGGTGTACGAAGACGGGGATTTTGACTTGGATTCTTCCATTCTCAATTGGGTCAAAATAAATCACCTACAAAGTTTTTGAGGCGCTAAGATAAAAGAGGACTAAAGAACGGGAGGGAATTATGGGTTGCAGTATTGTTCATTTCAGTGCAACGGGGAAAACATTGAAAGTGGCAGAAGCCGTTGCAAAGGGGCTAGGTGGCGTTGGGCGGTTGATTGATTTGTCTCGTCCAGATTTCAAAGGTGCCAGTCTTTCGTCAAGCGATAAAGTCATTGTTGCGTGTCCCGTTTATGGCGGGCGTATTCCATCAGTGGTCGCAGAGCGTATCAAAGCCGTGAAATTCGATGCAACACGCGTTGTGACGGTGGCTTCTTATGGCAATCGAGCATTTGAAGATGCGTTGTTGGAGCTTAATGATTGCGTCATTGCTCAGGGAGGGGTGCCTGTGGCCTCAGCTGCCGTCATTGCTCAGCACGCGATGGAACCTTCTGTTGCTTCCGATAGACCCGACAAAACCGATTATCAGAATCTTGAATCATTTGGCCGTTTTGCTTTGAAAAAATATGAACAAGTCGATGTTAAGGCCGTACAGGTACCGGGCAATCGCCCCTATCGTGATTGGGCCAAAATGCCTGTGACGCCGATTTCTGAGGGAGCGTGTATTCACTGTGGACTTTGTGCTAATAACTGCCCCACACAGGCAATTGATCTTTTTGATACGGCAAAGACCGATCCCAATAAGTGCATTTTGTGCTTGCGTTGCGTGTGGATTTGCCCGCAGAAGGTTAAACGGTTGCCTGATGTCGCCCAAAAGGCGATTGCTGAAAAATTAGCTCATGTCAGAGGCGTTAGAAAGGAAAATGAGTTTTTCTTTTAACAAGAGACCTGAAAGCGAAACCGGGGTTGGTCCCCGGTTTTCGCATTCTTTGGCTTATCAAGCCGCCTTTTCTATTACGGTGATCAAATCAGGCAATTCAGACATTGAATCAATCACATAATCGGCACCATTGGCAAAAAAAGTCTCGCGGGCTTTCTTGCGAAGCGCATATTGTTCTTGAGCATTCAGCGCATCCCAACTTTTTCGATCAAGTCCAATGATGGAACTGCCTTCGGTTACTCCAACAGTCACTAAGCCGGCATTTTTCCCCTCACGCATATCGGAGACCGTATCACCAACTTTAACGATGCGTCGTACGTCAGCCAAACCCAAACGACGCATGTTTTCATAGACCATATAAGGCCACGGACGCCCGAATCCATCGGTGTCGTCAGCGGTTACGCAACAGTCAGGGCAGTAGCCAGCAGCTTGTGCTGCCGGTTCCACCACGTCCATCATAGAGCGTGTAAAACCGGTCGTGGAACCGATTTTAATGGAGCGATCACGAAGTTCTTTGACAGTGTCAAGAACACCGGGTTTGATGTCGCAGTGTTGGGGCAGTACGGTCATCAAGGCCGGTTCAAAGTCTGCATACAAGCGTTCAACATCGTCTCGGTCAGCTTCTCGTTGGTATTTTTCTTTCCACAATGCGGCAATTCTCGGCATACGCAACATCGTACGAATATGATCGCGTTTGAGAAGCCCCATAGGGGCACGTGTTTCTTCGTCCGAGACCTCGATACCGGCGCGGCGAAAGGCTTCCATGAAAGCACTCACGGGACTGGTACTACCGAAATCGACCGTAGTGCCGGCCCAGTCAAAAATGACGGCTTCAATCTTAGCCATGACACTCTCCTTGAAGATAGTCTTTGAAGATGCGCAGTACTTTTTGGACATCTTCTTCGTAAATTTCACCGATGTTGCCCAAGCGGAAAGTGTCTCGTTCAGTGAGTTTGCCCGGATAGATCACATAACCGTGGCGTTTGAGATAGTCGTACATCGAGGCAAAAGTAAATCGTGCGTTATCGGGATAAAAGAAGGTCGTGATGATAGGGCCTTGATGGGCTGTATCAATGTAGGCCTTAAAGCCCATTGCTTCCATCCCTTCGCGCATCAAGCGATTGCAACGGCTGTAGCGTTCGTGGCGAGCATCGATGCCACCTTCAGCTTTGAGTTCAGCCATGGCACGATGAAAAGCGGCGACGACATGCGTCGGAGACGTGAAACGCCACTTGCCACCGTCTTTTTCCATGACTCGCCATTGATCGTAGAGGTCAAGAGAAAGCGAGCGGGCATTGCCGCGGCTTTTTTCTAAGGCTTCGCGACGGGCAATAATGAAGGAAAAGCCGGGCACACCTTGGATGCACTTGTTAGCAGAACTGACCAAAAAATCAATGCCCAAATCTTGCACTCGGATGTCAACGCCGCCAAAAGAGCTCATGGCATCAACAATGAAGGTTTTATTCCACGCTTTAACCACTCGGGCAATGGCGGCAATGTCATTTAAAAGCCCCGTTGTAGTTTCGTTGTGAACCATGCTCACGATCGTGATTTCAGGGTGACTTTGTAGATAGTTACCCACGATTTGGGCGTCCGGAACTTGATCCCAATCGAAATCAAGACGATCAAATGCGATTTTGTGGTAAGTCAAAATTTGGCACATGCGCTCAGAGTAAGCACCGTTTACGAGCACGAGCACGCGATCATTGATTCCGGGCACCGAAGACAGTACCGATTCAACACCGAAGGTACCGCTACCTTGCATGAGTACCGTTGTATACAGTGTTGCATCGACATGAGCCAATTCAAGTAATCCTGTGCGGATTTCTTGAGTCATGTCTTTGTAGTCTTTGTCCCACGTGCAACGGTCTACGAGCATTTCGCGGCGCACGCTGGCAGATGTTGTCAAAGGACCTGGAGTCAAGAGTTTGTAGGTATTGGGGTCTTGAGTAGTCATAGAAAGAGTCTCAGGAAATGCTCCGAGAGTTGCTCAAAATGAGAACTCTCGGGCAAGCGTTAAAGGTCTGTTGATTATTGGTTTTGACCCTTCACGAGTTTTTGGTGAGCTTGCAAAAGTTCCACCGTCAAGGGTTCTTTGTAGAGCATGGGTTTAGCCGGTTTGTTTTCAGCAGAGACCGTTTCACCCTTGTAAAGAGCCACCGGGTAGAACTTGATCAATTCAGCACGGCCGTGGCGAATAATCGTTTCGGCCATTTTTTGTGCGTTGGCATTGGTTTGGGCTCCTTTATCAACCACGGCCACGGCTTCCATCAATTGGAAGTTACCTTCCACGGGGTCAATAAAGTCGATGGGCAAGCCCTTGGCTTTATCTGCAACAGCTTGGTGACGGAGACCGAAACCGACGGCGGCTTCACCGGCGCGCAACTTCTTCAAGGGGGCAGAACCCGACTTTTCCAAATGTGAGCCGGCATTTTTTTCAATGGCGGCGATCGTTTTTGCACCGGCCTCTTCACCTTGGGCACTCAAAACAGCTTGCGTCATCAACCAAGAGGTGGAGGAACCCATAATGTCAGGCACCGAGATGTGACCAGCGTATTCCGGTTTAGCCAAATCGGCAATGGCGGTCGGCGCTGGCAATTTAGCTTCTTTCAAAACTTGGGTGTTCACGAACAAAGCACCTGTATTACCCAAAATCGGAGCGTAGTAAGCCGGCATCGGATTAATCGGTTCGGTCTTAAACGTTAAGTTTTGGAACATTTGGTTTTTCTTTTGGAAGCTGTCGATGTAATAAGTACTGATCGTCACCAAGTCAGCTTCGATATTTTTGCCTTCGGCAGCAAGTTTGCCACCCAATTCGGAAGTACCAAACGACTGCATCAAATAGGCACCCTTAAAGCCGTTATTGTCGAGAGCGTTTTTCATCGCTTGTTGTGCTTCTTCGTCAGCATTGGTGTAAATAACGACTTGCTTGGCAGGCTCGGCTTTAGCAGCGGTCTTTGACGTATCTTGAGCCTTATCACCGCAGGCGGTCAAACCCATAACGGCAGCGGCCATAACAGTAAGCGAGAGCGCGGAGATGCGTTTCATAGGAGAACTCCTTTATCAATATCAAAATCAAACGGTTTGTCCCGAATGTTTGGCAGGCATAACCGATTTCAAAAGTTTGTTGATCGTCGCGGCAATGCCGCGAGCGCTATTGTTTTGAGCGTAAGAGGCAAGCGCATCGAAGATAAGCTTGGCAGCTACGTTCGTAATAAAAATCAGCAATGAGAGCACGAAGATTTCTTCGAATTTTTCGAAGTACTGCAACTCTTTAATCTTCGTTGTTAACAGCATCGTACGAGCACCGGTTAAAAACACGACGGCACTGATCGTGACCATGGCGCTGACGAAGAAGTACTGGAACATCTGCAAGAGCGTGGGCAAAGAATTTGGCACGATGACTCGCGAAATGGTCTTAATCCAGCTGTCGCCCATTAACGCACCGGTTGTTTCCCATCCGGCATTCATTTTTGAAAGTGCAGATGTGGCCATCATGTAGGGAGTCGTAAAGAAGTGAACAAGGTTGGCAAGAATCAAGATCGTGAACGTGTTAGCCAACGCTGTGCCACTCATGGCAAATAAGAACCCAATCCCCAATACCATGCCTGGTACCGTATTGGTGATCATGGCAAAGCTGTCCATTGTGGTTTTGCACCAGCCCGAAAGTTCTGAGCGAGCTTTCACGAGTGCGGCGGCGTAGCAAAATACCGTGCCGATGGCAGCCGATGCCAGAGCAACGGCAATCGAGTGGCCGTAGACTTGCCAAATGCTATCATCACTTAAGATTCGCCCGATGACATCGAGCGTAAAGAACGGTTGATAGGGCCATTGTTTGACGAAGGGAACGACAAACATCACGATAAAGACAGAGAGTAACGCCAAGGAAATCGCTAAAAAATAACCCAAAAAAGCAAAGTCGCGAATGCGATTATCTGCTACTTCACCTTTAGAAATCTTGTTATATCGGAAGTTAAATCGATCTACCCAACGAAGTAGGATTACCGAAGCAACGGACGGCACGAGCATGGCCATGGCAATGACAGCACCTTCACCGAAGTTGGGTACTGCGCCCATCATTGTGGTGTAAAGCTCCGTGGCGATCACTTCATACTGACCGGCAATGGAAACCGGGATCCCGAAGTCGGTAAGCGATAGGAAGAAACTTAAAATAAAGGCTGACAGTAAAGCGCCGACAACCGGTCTGAGAGCCGTGACATAGAACGTTCGCCAGGGGGAGTCTCCCATGAGTTTGCTCACGGTCACAAAATTACGATCGACGTAGAAAAAGGCGTTGTAGAGAATCAAAAATGCAGGCGGCAATGTATAAATCACGTCAGCAATCAGTAAGCCCCAAAAACCGTAAATGGAAAAAGGCGGTTGTCCAAAAATTTGACTGATAAGACCTAGACGTCCGAAGGAATAGATCACGGCAAAGCCATAGGTGATGGACGGCAGAAATAGGGGTAACAGAACAACGATTTGAATGATTTTTTTGAGCGTGGCATTGATGCGTGTAAAGTGCAATCCGTAGGCGCAAAAGAAGGCCAAAATAGCAGCGATTGCAGCAGAAATTCCTGATACGGTAAAGCTATTGCCCATTGCGCGCCAAAAGCGCGGTTGACTGATCAGCGTGACATAGTTGTCAAAGCCCGTGTCGCCGTTTGCTGTGAGTACCGATTGAAAGAGCACACAGCCCAAAGGGTAGAGCAAAATGGCTGCGAGCGTAGCGGTCACCAACCAATATAAAACCTTGAGTTCATTTTGACCGCGGCCCATAAATCCAAGACTCATGATTCTGTCCTATTAAGCAACGGCTTGATTGGTGCTCTGAAAAATGCCGGCAGTTCCCATGTTGTTACTGGTGGGTTTTACTTGCGGCAAGCTGTCGTTGAAAAGCTTCAAAATGTTGGAGCGTTTAATCGTAAGTTGCGACAAAATGAACCTGCGGATAAAGTCGTTGGCCGGGCGACTGACGATGTTTTGTGGGGTGTCGAACTGCGAAATTTTTCCTTCGTTAATGATTAAGACGCGATCGGAAATCGTGAGTGCTTCTTCGGGATCGTGGGTGACGATCAAAGTCGTTAAACGATATTGCCGTGCAACCGTACGGATACGTTCTTTGATGGATTCTTTGATAATGCCGTCTAAAGCCGATAACGGTTCATCAAGCAATAATATCCGAGGTTTTAGTACTAAAGTTCTGGCAATGGCAACGCGTTGCTTTTGACCGCCCGAGAGCTCATCGATGCGTTGATCAAGGTGTTTACGGAGCCCTAAGAGATCAATCAGTTCTTCGACTTCTTTGGGAGTTGAGGCTTGTGGGTGATTTCGAAGTCCGTAAAGAATGTTGTCTCTGGCATTGAGGTTTGGGAAGAGGGCAAAGTCTTGGAAGACAATGTTAAAACCGCGCTTTTGCATGCTCACGTGGCTTAAATCTTCTCCGTCGTAGATCAACTGACCGGCAGAGGCATCGGTTAAGCCCAAAATTAAATTTAAAAGAGTGGTTTTGCCGCAGCCTGAAGGTCCCAAAATGGAGACGATTTCGCCTTTTTCAATTTCAAGCGAAATGTCGGATAAGATTTCTCGATCTCCGAATTTCTTGCTGATATTTCGAAGCTCCAACATGAGCATTTTTCTCCAAATTATGAATGAGTGTCATTATTCAGGCTCAATTTGAAGCTCCCGTAACGTTTGTATGAAGTTTTTCTGAAGATTGGTTCAGTAATATGGCAACTACAGGAAATACATATAAAAAAGACCTTTCGAGAATGCTCGAAAGGTCTTGAAAAATCGCTGAATTATCAAGATTAGTGATCGGACTTAATGCCGGCGCCACACATCGTAATGAGCGTATCGGGCGTGGGGCCGTAAAGTTCACAGTAGTGTTTATAGGCTGCGTAGTTAGCGGCTGTTGTATGTTCGCAATAAATACCTCGACGAGCGATTTCGTAACGAGCCTCCAAAATCTTGTCTTCAGGAGCGGTTACCATCTTGATATCGTGGCGATAGATCATGTCCATGAGTTCATCGCCTCGCATTGGCCGACCGATGGCAATGCCTTCTGCCATGGTGGGAGATGGTGTTACGTCTGCAGCATGTTTCGATCCGGCAAGACGAGCTTGATACAGAGGATCGCAAAGCTCACTCTGAAGAGCAATGATGTTGGGGAATTTTTCAATAGCGCCGCTTTCAAGCAAATGTTCAAGGGCCTTAACCACGCCGATAAATAACGTTCCATTGCCCACAGGAACGACAATGTTGGCAGGAATTCGACCGAGTTGCTCGAACGTTTCGTAGATGTAGGCCTTCATGCCTTCATAGAAGAAGGGATTAAAGACGTGGTTGGCGTAAAAAGCGCCATCATTTTTTACCTTTGCGCGGCAAACATCAGCGCAATGATCACGAGTGCCCGGTACAACATTAACTTTGGCACCGTGAGACTCGATCATGGTGATTTTTTTCGGACTTGTGCCTTCGGGTACGAAGATTTCACAGCCGATGCCGGCTCGGGCGCTGTAAGCCGCAACGCTGTTACCTGCATTGCCGCTTGAGTCCTGAACGCAATTTTTAACGCCGATAGCTTTGCAGTGGCTCACTAAAGTGGCCGCGCCCCGATCCTTAAAGGAAAGTGTGGGCATCGTGTAATCCATCTTGAAGAGAACATCATCGGAGAATGGAATAATGGGCGTCATGCCTTCGCCCATCGTTACAGAGCGCCATGTGCTGTCATCGTCCATCGCCATGAAGGCGCGATAGCGGAAAATGCTCCATTCATTGCGGTCAATGAGAGAGGCGTCCCACGGTTGGGGTTTGAAATCCAGTTCAAACAAACCGCCGCATTCACAGTGCGGTTCGTGTGTGGTAACAGGGGTCTTTTTGCCGCAACAGGTGCAGACATAATTTAAAGTCATAGATTTACTCCTCATCCATTTCCGCAATAGCTTCAATTTCTACCAAGCAGCCAAAGTGCAAATCTGTTGTAGAAACAACGACTCGACCGGGTTTGTGCTCACCGAAAAATTCTGCATAGACCTCATTGATCGGTCCCCAGTACTGAACACTGGGGGTATAGACTCGACAAAAAACCACCTGATCACGCCGCACTCCGGCCTCTTTGAGGACTCGATCAACGTTATCGAGTGCCAAGCGTGTGTGATCTTTGATATCACCTTTACAAACTTCACGAGTATCGGGATCAATAGAGAGTTGGCCTGAGACATAGAGCATGCCTTTGGAGATGACGCCAGGGCTGTAGTGCCCTTTATTTTCGCCCTTGAAGGGTGGACAGACGAGTTTCATTTAGGTCTCCATGAAGAAATTTTTGCAGAAAATATTCTACCAACAATCGAGTAGAAAACGAATTTATATAAAAATTTATACAACTTAAAGGTACTCTCCGAAGGTTTTAGTGCGATTAACTTAGAGTTGAATCGAAAATTTCAACGATTGAACCTTGTTTGGAGCACAATGGGTATTACAAAATTTTCTGGA